>CAYLRO010000001.1:0-112411 GCA_964386635.1 uncultured bacterium
CTGTTGTTAATCAGGTATTCATTATTGATTTTCTCAAAAGGCACCTGTTTCCCGTTGATCTCGATTTTATCCGGCTGCCAGGGATTGAACCACCATTTTTTTGACGGATCCTTTGTGGTTTTTGCAATTTCCCGCCCAACCTGCACCATCTTTTTTCTGAAAACGATAGACTCTTCAATTGTCTCATTCATCAGCGTTCTGCCGCCACTGCCCTTCATCATCCTTGTACTCACATCAAGAGTGGCGATAATGGCGTATTGTGGAGATGTGGAGCTGTACATCATGAATGACTCGTTGAACAAATCCCGATCCACTTTTTCAGAACTTCCGTGTCTGATGTGAATCATGGATGCCTGGGAAAGAGCTGCAAGAAGCTTGTGAGTTGACTGTGTTGCAAAAACCGGAGGACTTTTTACACCTTCTTCTTCAGGAGTCATTGCGTAGTAATTCTCATACAAAGGATGAAACGCCGCATAGGCAAACCATGCTTCATCAAAGTGTATGTTATCAACCTGAGGTCCCAGTTTCCTCTTTATATTTTGAACATTATAGCACAGACCATCGTATGTAGAATTGGTAATAACAGCCATCTTTACACGGGCTTTTTTGTTTTCGATGAGAGGACTTTCAGCAATTTTCCGCCTTATAGAGGATGATTCCATTTCAGACATATTTATGGGACCAATGGTTCCGTAGGGATTGCGTGATGGCTTCATGTAAACGGGAATTGCCCCTGTATCAACCATGGCATAGTTAATGCTTTTGTGACAGTTTCTGTCCAGAAGAGCAACATCTCCCTCACCGACTCTGGCCCTCCAGACAATCTGATTGGATGCAGAGTTGCCGTTAAGGACATAGAAGGTTTCATCAGCTTTAAAAACCCTGGCAGACTCCCTCTCGGCATCACCCACAACCCCGGTATGGTCCAGCAGTGAGCCAAGATCCTGAACGGAAACAGACAGATCTGATCTGAAAAGGTTTTCACCGAAAAACTTGTGACAGGCGATTCCGGCAGGATGCCTCAGGAAAGCCAGCCCTCCCATGTGGCCAGGTGTATGCCACGAATACCTGTACTCTTCAGCATACCTCACAAGACCCTTGAAGAAAGGGGGCATTACACTCTCAATGTACTTCTCCAGCTCCCTGTCAATTCTTCCGGCAATGAAAGAAGCAGTGTCCTCTTCAACCCACATATAGCCATCAATTTCCTTCAGGACATCAGCTGATATATCTGTTATTGATGACTTATCCGTCATTACAAGTATTGGTATCTCAGAGTTTCTTTTGCGTACTATCCCCACAAGCTCTTCAGGAGTGACACTGCTTCCAGCAGTAGTGTCCCAGTCAACTACCAGACAGCCCAGATCAGGACGAGCAGCGATAAGCTTGGAAGCATCATCACAGGTTTTCGAAACCAGTACTGAACAATCCAGCCTGTTCTCCAACCGTTCCTTCACAGCGTTGATTCTGAGTCCGTAAGCATTCTCAAGAGATAATTTCCCGTCCACTATCAATACAGGCCAGTCTCTTTTTTCAACCAGTTCCATGGATACAATCTCCTGACTGTGCAGCTTATGTGAGATGAAGAAACAGCGGACAAATATGGCCAGCCCAATCAGCGTGTCAAGTCCCACTGTTAAAGGTAATTACAGTGCTTCTAAGCTCTGAGTAAACATACAGAAAGATTCCAGCTGCAGAAACTCCGAATTCAATTCATCATCATCGACTGCCTGTTGCTTTATGAAATGGAAGGTTTAATATTCAATGAGCTTTTTTGGAGGGGTCTTGAAAGGCACAGATTGTTCAGAGACATACCTGATTCTTTTGCTGAGAGAATACTCTGCGCCATCAGCGAACCTGTATTAATATTCGATGAGAACCGCCACATCTGCTGGGTTAATCCTGCAGCGGAAATTCTGCTGGGACACAGTTCAGGTTTCCTGCAGGGTAAGAAATGCTCACAGATTTTCAGTAATCCTGAATGCGCCAGTTTCTGCCCTGTTGAAAAAGCCTTTGAAACAGGGGAAGACCAGACCTGTGCAGTTAAATCACTGCTCTATGCAGCCAGGCTGCTGGAGACAATCCCCTATGGACGCAATGTTACAAGATTTGTTCTTTCCATCATTCACCCTGCAGAGGAAAAGGACAGACTGGAAACCCTTCGCCGTGACCTGGCAGCAGCTCTGAACAGAAGAACAACCCTTGAAGAAGCTGCAGAAGACATTCTTGCCGCCATGGAAAACCTGGCTTCAATACGACGGAAAGGCATTTATACCGGAGCAGGAAACAAGCTCGCTCTGCTGGAAGGAACAGGCGTACCATCCAGCATCTCAAGACTGGCTGATAAAGCAGGATATTTCAGCACGGAAAACCTTTCAGAAGAAGAGCAGGAAGGCTTCCCTGATGGAATAGCACTCATTCCGGTAACCGGTTCTTCAGGAAGACCAGGTGTTTTCCTTGCAGCAGGCAGGGGAAGATGGGGAAGCGAATCCAGGAGAATACTCGAGCTTATCGCTGAGGTCCTCAGCAGCTGTATTGATCGACTTGTTTCCGGGGCATTCTGAGAACAGTAAAAAATGTTATCACTGCTACAACACCTGCCATTGCAAATACTGACCAGGACCCTGCTGATACCCAGAGAATTCCTCCCAGAACAGGCACAGCCATGGATACAATGTGGTCTATGGTTCCTCCCAGACCAATTGTAGGCACCATCTCGGATTCAAATTCAATAATACTGGACAGGTATGTGGTTCTTGCCATTGCCAGGCTGAAAAGCAGTTCATCCAGAACGAAGAAGCAGTAGAGAAGCACAAGCGCCGTGACAGGTGAAACCATATGCGGAACAGCTGCGTAGGCAGAGCTGAGAATCACTATGAGAATGGCATCCGCCATTAGAATGGTTCTCTCTCCGAATTTGTCTATCAGATTGCCCATAAACGGTTTAAGAAATATTCCAAGGAGAGCACTGGCACCCATTGCTAGGGCAAGCTGCGGGGCTCTCTGGTGATAAACAGAAACCAGAAGCCACGGAGCGAATGTAAGAAAGATCTGCTTCCTGGCTCCGAAGAGCATGCAGAGGGCATAGTAAAGCCTGTATTTCTTTCTGAAGACGAATCTTTTAGCAGTTGCACATGCTTTCTCTTCAGAACTGGACCGGGGAAGGCTTACTGCAATGAACAGCCCGGGAACCAGCAGAATTGCGCCTGTAACCCAGGTCACTGTGAAATCAGCCTGCAGTGTATCCATTACTACCCAGACAATAACTGTTCCCACAATGAGACCCAGAGACCTGAATGCTCCCACTCTCCCAAGCACCCAGCCCCTCTTTTCCTTTCCTGCAAGTTCAATTGCTGCAGTATCGCGCACAGGGATGAATGCGTGCATTGCGCTTGACCACAGCACCATGAAGATCACGAATGTGACAAGGTTTGCAGTGAAGAAAGCAAATCCCACAAATGCAACTATCCCCACGGTGAATATCATTGTAACGGCTTTTCTTCTTGGAATGCTTACCAGAGCACCTGCTATGAAAACCAGAAGAAAACCCGGAAGCTCCCTTGGAACCTCAAGTGCACCGCGGACATCTCCACCAACTCCCAGACCGTTGCTGAGATAATCGGGCATAACGCTCATGAAAACAGTACTGGCGCCGCCGAGAAGCACGACTGCGGCAAGAAGCTTAACCAGGGATCTGTGCAATTCAAGCCTTTCGTTTATCCGGCGAAGATAACAGCTGCACCTGTAGTTGACAAAGATGGTTTTAGGAAAGGCGTATCAATATACTTAGGTGGTTTGTACACCCTGGATATGAAAATGAATGGACAAACATGACAAAAGAGCCTATAGCAAGAAAAGATGTAAAAACCAGTGACACCTGGGACCTGACAGTGATGTATTCCTCTGATCAGGAATGGGAAGCTGACCTGAAAGCTGCTTCCGTTTTTCCTGAGCAGCTGGCAGCAATGAGAGAAGGTGCCACAGAGTCTGCAGAATCTCTGCTGGCTGCAGTGGAAGCCATTCTTGAAGCCAACAGGAAAGTGGAAAAGATACTCACCTATGCGCACATGGTTAACGATCAGGATCTGGCTGACTCCAGAGGCAGCGATATGTTCCAGAAAGGAATGGACCTGATCACAAAGCTGTCTGCCTCTCTGAGCTGGTTCAACCCTGAGGTGCTGGCTGTCCCTGCCAGGATAATGCAGAAATGGCTGGAGGACTCTCCTCTTTCAGGATACAGCGAATGGCTTGAGGACGTGCTGAGAAACAGACCCTACACTCTGTCAGCCGGCGAGGAAAAAGTAATGGCTCTGGCAGCCGACGCCACCAGGGGATTCATGGTAGCTTTCGGCAAGCTGAACAACATAGAGATCCCTGCAAGATTTCCGGAAGTTACAGACGCAAAAGGCAACAGGATCAAAATTTCTCACGGTAATTTCGTACCTATGCTGCAGAACCCTGATCGAGGCCTGCGAAGACAGGTTTTCAATGGCTTCTACAACGAGATCAAGGGCAATACTGAATCGCTGGGAGCACTGCTGGACGGCCAGGTGAGGACAAACATCTTCAGAGCAAAGGCAAGATCATTCCCATCTGCTCTTGAGTCTTCCCTGTTCCACGACAGGGTTAACCGAAAGGTTTATGAATCCCTGATCAGTTCAGTGCACGACAGCCTACACCTTATGCACAAGTACTATGAGATGAAGAAGCAGTCCATGGGTCTTGATAAGCTGCACATCTACGATGTCTACACACCAACAGTTGAAGGTGTAGATAAAAAATACACAGCAGCAGAAGGTGAAAGTCTTGTGCTTGAAGCAGTGAAGCCGCTGGGCACTGACTATGTAAACACCCTTAAGAACGGTTTTGAAAGCAGATGGGTAGACAGATACGAGAACACAGGCAAACGAAGCGGTGCATACTCCGGCGGTTGCTTCGACAGCCCGCCCTACATGCTGCTGAACTTCTCCGGAACCCTTGATTCTGTATTCACCATGGCCCATGAAGCAGGTCATTCCATGCACAGCTGGCTCTCAAGAAAGAACCAGCCGTATCATACATCAGACTACAAGATCCTTGTGGCGGAAGTTGCGAGCATCACTAACGAGATACTCCTGGCCAGCCACCTTAAAAACAACAGCAGTGACGACAAGGTGATCGCATATCTTATAGACAGTCAGATCAATGACTTCAGAACAACGCTCTTCAGACAGACAATGTTCGCCGAGTACGAGCTTCTCATCCATGAAAGAGTTGAATCCGGAGGTTCACTCTCGTCCGACTGGCTCTCTGAAACGTATATGGATCTGGTGAAACTTTACCACGGTGATGCATTCGAATTTGATGCTGAAGACTACCCTATCAGAACAGAATGGGCCAGAATTCCGCACTTCTACTACAACTTCTATGTTTACAAGTACGCCACAGGAATGTCTTCCGCAGCATCCATTGGCAGCAGAATACTTGCACAGGAACCTGAAGCAGTTCAGAAATATCTGAAATTCCTCTCATCAGGTGGATCGAAACCACCCCTGGAACTTCTCAGAGCCACCGGAATTGATCTTGAAACTCCTGTACCTGTGAATGATGCAATGACCATGCTCTCGAGTCTTGTTAACCAGCTGGAGACAATGATTGGGAACTGACAGAAAAGACCTGAACCGATATCTTGAACTTGCCTTTGACCAGGCCAGTGAGCTTGTTTACATAAAAGACAGCAAGCTTCGATACTTAACGTGTAACTGGTCATTCGCGGATTTCTTCGGGCTTGATTCTCCGGAAGCGGTTCACGGACTTTCCCCTTCGGATCTGATGCCGGCGCTTGCCGCCGGCACAGATCTTGAAACAGACTCTGCAGCCATGGAAACAGGAAATTCTTCCAGATCGATAATTTCCTTTGATGAAACTGACGGGCTGAAGCGGGTGTTCAGTTGCATGAAAGTGCCTCTCAGAGAGCTGGATACTCCAGCAGGAATTTTCTGCATGATGCGGGATATCACCCACGAAGAGAGGGAAATACAAGCTTTCAGAAGCAATGAAGCTGTAAACGCAGCCATTATCAGAAACGCACCTGTTGGAATATCCGTTCGGGATTCTTTCGGCAACCTTCTCCTTTACAACAAAACCTGGCAGAGCATCTGGGGATCAACCGATGAAGATCTTGAAAAAGAACTTGCCGAGAAAAAGACAGAGTTGAAGCTGGACACCACAGACTCTTACCTGTCAGGGTTTTCTTCCAGACTGCTGGAGATCTACAACAAAGGCGGTGAGCTTTTTATTCCGGAAGTGAAAACACATTCGGTCAGATCCGATGGACTTGCAGTCTGGGTCTCCCAGCACTTTTACGCAATCATGAACCCTGACGGAACAGTTCAGTGCGTTGTTGTTATTACAGTGGATATATCTGATCAGGTCTACGGCAGAAAAGCTCTGAGAACTACCCAGGAGAATTATAGAAACCTCTCCGAAACAATACCTGTGGGAGTTTTCAGAATCGAGGTCCGGGAAAACGCCCTTATCCTCTCAACGAACCCTGCTTTCAGAAGAATGTTCGGCTTTGACAGTTCTGACAGACTTGATGTCAGATTGATCGATCTTCTCCATCGCCGGGAAGATGAAACTGAAATACTGAGAACATTAAATGAAACAGGCCGTCTTGATACCATTGAGCTGCTCATGAGAAAAGCAGACGGGTCCAAATTCTGGGCATCACTTACTGCAAGTACTTTAACTGCCGCCTCGGTGCTGATTGCAGAGGGAGTAGTCAACGATATTACCGGCAGAATGCAGGCTTTCCGGCAGCTTGAGAAAACAATTGAGGGCACTGTTCTGGCAATGAGCCGTCTTGTTGACATGAAAGATCCGTACACATCCGGACACCAGAAGAGAGTTGCCGATCTTGCCTGTGCCATTGCAGAAGAACTGGGAATGAAGAACAGCATGGCTGACGGACTAAGGCTTGCAGGCATGCTGCACGATATTGGTAAAATGGCCGTTCCCAGCGAGATACTAACCAAACCCGGTGCAATAACAAGAAGCGAGGTTCTTCTTCTGAGAGAGCATGCTGAGAATGGTTACGATATTCTGAAGTCCATCGATTTCCCCTGGCCTGTGGCAGACATCGTTCTTCAGCATCACGAGAGAATAGACGGCAGTGGTTATCCCATGGGCCTGAAAGGTCCTCAGATACTCCTTGAAGCCAAGATCCTTGCTGTAGCGGATGTTGTTGAGGCAATGGCAACAATGAGACCATACAGGGGAAGCAAGGGGCTGCATGAAGCTCTCCAGACCATTACCGCAGGATCCGGGATCCATTTCGACCGTCAGGTAGCGGAAGCCTGCGTCAGGCTGTTTATGGAAAAGGGCTATGAACTTCCGGAAACAAACTCTGAAGGGGAATTATTTCTCAGCCTGTAAGATCCTTCAGGGCTTTCTCCAGCTTGTTCACATCCACATGAGTATCAAGGCAGTCACCGCATGGTCTTGAGTTCTCAACTCCGATAACAGGAACAGGCCAGGCATCCAGCATTCCCTGACTCAGGTCTCTGGGGCAGGCAACTGCAACTACCGCCAGGGGTTTTCTGTCTGCAACATGTCTTCTGGCCAGAGTTCCACCTGTGGCCACTGCAACAGGTGTTCCGAATTTTTCTGCAAGTTGAAGTATATCTCCCACAGGGCACTTTCCGCACCTTCTGCAGTTTGACGGGTCAAAGGTTATTCTGTGGGTACAGTTGTGATTCTGCAGGCAATGAGGCAGCAGAATAAGAATCCGGTCAGGAGGAATACTGCCTCTGATCTTCTTAAGTCCTGCAATGGAGGATAACTCAATAACCATCCGCTCCGCAGGGAAATCTCCCTTCCGGATTATGAGTTTCAGAACGTGAAATGAAAGAGCTATCATCCAGTTCATGTGAAACAATCCAAGAAGATTCAGAACGAAAAGGAGTATAAGAGCATAAAGCCATGATCCTGTAAAAGAGAACATGAGCAGAGAAGGGACTATCGTTGTAAGCCCTAATCCCAGGTGATAATAGAACCGGTTAACTCTCACTGCCAAGCCGGTCTCCAGCTTCCAGCCTGTATCCCCGGGCAAAATCCCCTGAGAACATGCGCCTGCCTCCCTGAGGTTGAAGCTCCATAAGGGCAAGGGCCTGTTCACCGCAGGCAACCACAAGAGGAGATACGGATAGAACCTCTCCAGGGCGTCCTGTTCCCTGAACAGAATCTGCTCTGTGGATCTTCAGTATTTTTCCGTTGAATTCAGTTCTTGCGCCAGGAACCGGATTAAAAGCAAGAATTTTTCTTGAGAGTTTCTCAGAAGACTCATTCCAGTTCAGAATCGATTCCTCAGGAGAAACCTTTTCCGCATAAGTTTCACCGTGAGACTGGGGCTGAGACGTCAGAGTTCCTTCCGCATAGCCTCTGAGAACATCTGGAAGGTGTTCGGCTGCTTTCCGGGAGAGAATCTCTTCAAGTTCACCTGAAGTCATTTGAGGCTTAAGGGGGTACCGGAACACCTGAAGCAGATCACCGGTATCCCATCCGCTGTCTGTTACCATGAAACTTACGCCTGTAACCTTATCGCCTTCCAGAACAGCTCTGATGATGGGAGCAGCCCCTCTGTGCCTGGGAAGAAGCGAGGGATGAATGTTCACAACGCCCAGGGGGGCAATACCCAGGAACCATTCAGGAAGCCACCCACCGTATGATGCTGATACCATGCAGTCAGGTGACAGGGAAGCCACCTGATCCCTCACGCTGAGCAGTTTTTCAGGCTGGATAAGATACAGACCCAGTTCATCAGCAACTTCCGCTACAGGAGGTCTTCTCAACCTGCGCCCTCTTCCTGCTGGTCTGTCAGGTCTTGAGATCACAGCGGCGATCATCACATCTGATTGCGCTGCAAGGGCTCTCAGAGCGGGAACAGCGAAGCCGGATGTTCCCAGGAACACCAGTTTCAACTGATATCCTCCGGTTTCCGCAGCCTGCTGAGTTTTCTTCTGAGAAACTTCTTTTTCATGGGACTGAGCCTGTCAACGAAGAGGATTCCGTCCAAATGATCGTTCTCATGTTGAAAAAGCCTTGCGGAAAGACCTTCCACATCAAGTTTGAACTCTCTTCCGTTCTGGTCAAGAGCACTGATCATGGCATGAGATGGTCTTTCCAGCGTTTCCCATATTCCTGGAACACTGAGACATCCCTCTTCACGTTTCTCAAGAGCGCCGTAGGGTTCCACCACTGGATTTATAAAAACCGTGTGACCCTTAAGATCTTCCAGGTAGTCAGGAATTGCAATGAACACCCTTATGGATTCACCTATCTGCGGAGCAGCCAGACCCAAACCTTCCTCCTCCTTCAGAACCTCTTTCATGATGCTCAAAAGGTTTGAAAGAAAGAGTATGTCTTTCGGGAACTCAGCCGCCCTGCTCTTCATGCGAAGAACAGGGTCACCAATTATTCTTACCCGATCAAGAGGCTGTTTCATTGCTCAGTGATTTCCTCACTTATGACTGTAAGAGCATTTTTGTCTACATCGATCTTTACAGAATCAGCGATTCTGACAGTAACGATCTCACCTTTTACATTGGTGATCACACCGTGGATTCCTCCACCTGTTACTACTCTGTCACCTTTTTTAAGTGCATTACGCATCTCGGCAAGCTTTTTGGTCTGCTTCTGCTGAGGTCTGATGATCAGAAAATAGAAGATAGCCACCATTGCCACTATAGGCAAAAGACCTGTGATACCCCCTGATCCCATACAACCCGCTGGAGATGTTTCAGCAGGTGCAGATGCTTCCTGAGCCAAAGCTGCTGCTGCAGCAATTACCGGAAGCAGCACAAAATTCCTTATTCTCATCGTCTTCTTTCCCTTTCGTAAGAACCTGCAAGGGCACCGACAGTTCCTGTCACCGCTCCCAGCAAAATAACAAGTGTCAGCCATGACAGGGGCATGAATCTGTGTGCAACAGCTCCTGAGAGAATTGCAGAGAGAATTGCAGCAAGCGCAAGACCTCCAGCTGAACCAGCCACACCCATCAAGACACCCTCAACTACAAAGGGTATCCTGACAAACCACCATGGAGCACCTACTGTGCGCATGATGTCCACAGTAAGAGCTCTTCTTACCACGGACAATCTCACTGTGTAGAATACAACCATTGAGATACTGAATACCAGGAGTATACCAAGAAGGAAGACAAGTTTTCTGATAGAAGCAACCGTTCTGATAAGACCCGGCAGAAAATCTTCACCGTAAACTGTTTCCTCCACTCCCTCCATTACCTCAACAGCTCTGGAAATCTCGTCCAACTCACTCCGTGTCATTGAGTGGTTGTCAAAGGTAACCTGCAGAGATGCCGGAAGGTTGAAATCACTTCCCATCACTTCCAGCAGATCAGTATGACCAGGCAGTTCCGCTCTGAAAAGAGCTTCCGCCTCTCTTGAAGATACATAGTAAACCGACTGTACCCCCTGCATCCCGCTTATCAGGTCGCCGATCAATCTGCCACCGGGTTCCGGAAGATCTGTTTCAAGGAATACTTCCATACCTACCATGCCATGTTCTCTGTCCATGATGCTCTGGAGATTCCATGAAATGATCAGGAAGGTATCAAAAACTATAAAAGCAAGAGCCACCATTACCAGAGTAACAAGCCTGGCACCCGGACGGGTTTTCAGGTTGAGAGCAGTCTCCCTCATTGCAGACCGGAACATACTCACTTCTCACCCTCGATCTCCGGCCACATGTCCGCTCCGCGGAGTATGCCGTGTTCAAGAAAAAGGAATCTGCCCTTACCGGGAGGAACCTGTCTGGGGTCATGAGTTGCCATTACAACAGTTGTTCCACCTCTGTTGATCTCCAGCAGAAGATCAATAACCTGCCTGGAAACCTCAGGATCCAGGTTGCCTGTAGGTTCATCTGCAAGAAGGATAACCGGATGTCCCACCATTGCCCTGGCAATTGCAACCCTCTGCTGCTCTCCTCCGCTGAGCTGATGAGGATATGAGTTGCTTCTGTGACTGAGACCCATCCTGGCAAGAAGAGCGATGACTCTTTTGCGGATGGTTCTGTCTTTTGCTCCTGTCACCTGAAGAGGCAGGGCAACATTCTCATAAACAGAACGCCCATGGAGAAGCTTGAAATCCTGAAATACAATACCAATCTTTCTCCGAAGCGCCGGAAGCTGACTCTTCTTTGTTTTTTCAGATCGGAAACCGGCAACCTCGACAGTTCCTGTATCCGGGCGGTCACCCATCCAGATAAGTCTGAGAAGTGTTGTTTTTCCTGCACCACTGGCACCGGAGATAACCAGGAACTCTCCCTCTCCTATCTCCATATTGATACCATCCAGGGCAGGCCAGCGGCCGTAACTCAACTTCACCGACTGCATCTTTACAAGCAATCGGTTCCTCCTTCAATTTCCCGGTAAAGTTCTTTCCGCCCTGACCTGGAAACATTCTTGCCGGAAGGAATCTGCAGAACTTCAACTTCAATTACGGTTCCATCCGGTTTGATCAATCTTATAATGGATCCTTCAGTAACTGAATGAGAAGCCTTCGCCGGTTTCCCGTCGAGAAGCACCGAACCGGAGGAAATGGCCCTGCCTGCAATGGATCTGGTCTTTAAAAGACCTGCAACTTTAATGAAGAGATCAATTCTCATCGCTGATGTTCACCAGAACTGGAATGCTGTTTCTCAGAGAATCCACCATGCTGTCGTAATAACCGTTCCAGAACACTGACTGAAGCATGCCGGTGAGTTCATCATCACTGAATTCACTCCAGTCTGCAGCTTCCTGCTCCATTCTCTTGAAAACAGCCACAGCCATGGACTGCTCAACAGGAATCGGCTGTGAGATATCTCCCGGCTCAAGAGCTATCACCAGGTCATGGAGATCTCCCTCCCAGTTTCCCACATTAACCGTTCCCAGAAGACCGCCTTTCTCTACAGTTCCCGGATCACTGCTGACCTCGGCGGCAACTGCTGCGAAATCTTCTCCTGCTTGAACTCTTGCAATTACCTGGTAAGCTCGTTCAAGAGCAGTGTCCAGGTCTGCAGGTTCCGCAGCGGCAAGTCTTAATATGTGACTGGCCCTTGTCATTTCCCCGTCTCTGTCAGTTACCTTTATCAGGTGAACTCCGAAGGGAGTACTGAACGGTCCTGCTATGTCACCGGGTTCAAGATTTTTCAGCTGCATTTCAAAAGTAGCGGTCATGTCACCAGAGGTGAACCATCCAAGATCACCGCCTGAGGAAGCTGAACCGTCCTGAGAGTGCAGTGCAGCAGCAGCGGAAAATGTAGTCTCACCGTTCTCGATCTGCTGCCTGACCTGAGTGAGAAGGGCTTCCTGTTCCGTCACATCACCTGCAATAACAGGGATATAGATCCAGCTGAGCACTCTCGGGGCCAGAACCTCTTCAACGGTTTCAGGATTCTCCCTGAAGTAGTTCTCAGGATCCAGTGGAAGGGAAGACATTATCCTGCCGGCTCTTAATCTTACAAAATTCTCTCCTGCTATCCTGTCACCGAGAATTGTCTCGTAGCTCTCACGGAGGGAACTGGGTGTCATCCCCATTGACGCAAGGAAATCGGTGAATTGCGTGTCTGATGAAAAACCGCTTCGGGCCTCTTCCATTGATTCCTGAGCAGCAAACTCGACTTCCTCTTCAGGAGGGTAAACACCCTCTCTTCTGGCTGCTTCAACCAACAGCTTCTCGGTAATGACCTGCTCCATGGAAGCCCGGTATGCAGGTGAGTTCCAGTCCAGGGTCGCAGCACTCTGCTCATCTATACCTGACTCTATCATAAGTGTAATCACTTCAGAGTGAAGAACCGGTTCTGAGCCCACCACGGCAACAACCCTTTCCATAGTGAACTGCTGTGATACAAGAATCGAGAGGAACATGAAAAGTGTATTCATTAAGTTAAACCTCCGTGGAGAAACGGTTTTCAGTTGCCTGAAGAACGCTGTCAACTGCAGATTGAATGCGATCATTGTAAAGAACCTGGCCAGCGCTTTCAACTGCCCTTACTGAATCCTCCATCTCTCTTGTTTCTGAAACCTTGAAAATATGCCATCCCATTGTTGATGGAATTACCGGACTCAGTCCGTCCAGTCTCGCAACCTCTTCAGGAAGACCGTTAACCAGCATTTCAGCCCCTGTGAAAAATCCCAGGTCTCCACCGATTCCTGCCTTCTGACCGATTGAGATGTTCTGTGCCATGACCTGAAAATTCTGCCCCCATCCTAATCGGGTGTGAAGAGAATCAGCCATGGAACTGTCAGATGCGATTATCTGATAATAGTGCCTTTCAACAAGATACAGCTCCGGATCTGAATACATGAAAATGATTATCTCCTGCTCATCCGGTACAGGCACAGATTCAATAATGGTGGAAAGCATCAGGTCTCTGAGATAAACCTGCCTGGCTCTCTCTGCTGCAAATCTGCTTATTGAAGGATTCTCGATTCCTGCTTCTTCAGCGGCACACGCCAGGAGCTGATCTCTTGTCCAGCTTTCTACAGCTCCCTCACCTGCACGGATAAATGCCAGATCCGTATCATAAAGAATGTACTCTCCCACCTGAGCAACCGGGGTCCGGGGAACACTATCAATAACGGTTACTATCGTATCCTCCTCCAGAGAAGACCCGTTAAAAGAAAGCAGGACCCAGACGGTTACCGCTGCAACAATTGCTGCAAGCCCCCAGAACCAGCCAGTATATCGTTCAGACAATCGGGCCTTCCTCTCTAAATATGGTTGAGAAGTCTTTCAGGCCAGGCATTTACAACATGAACAGCTCGAAGTTCATCAAGCATTTCCACCAGAAGAATTTCCTGCTGCGCTGATACCAGTTCCATGGAAGCAAGTTCGATGATCTGATCACCTGTGAGAGGAGACTGGGTAGGCCTTTTCTCAAGCAGTTGAATGATGTGATAGCCCATGGGTGTCTGAACAACATCAGAAATTTCTCCAGTGTTGAGCTGACAGACCTGTTCCATAAACTGCGGAGAGGCCATACCTCTGCTCATCCAGCCCAGGTTACCACCTGAAGAGGCGCTGGGGCCTACAGAAAACTGAGTTGCGAGAGTGCCGAATGCCTCACCGGAATTAAGTCTGGAAAGCACTGATGATGCCATGGCCATGTCCGGGAGAAGAATATGACGGACATTATAGTCCATGGAGTAGGTATCACCCCAGACATCAACATAGTTCTCGACTTCAAGCCTGGAAACTTCAACATTGTCAAGAACATCAGTTATGTATGCTTCCAGAAGAATCTGATTCACAGCCTGTTCTATTGATGCAGCCACATCAGGTCTTGATGCAATGCCGCTCTCTTCAGCAGCAGCAAGAATCAGCTGCTCCCTTACCCATGATTCAAGGATCTCACCGGCTGCCTCTGTGGTTGTAATACCAAGAGAGGATATGGCTTCCTGGCCGCCGACCATTCCAACAAGAGCTTCCCAGGTAAGGTCTCTGTCGTCAACTGAAGCCAGAACATCTGCAATTGATGCTCCAGCGAAACACACCAGCAGCAGTATAACTGATAGGTATCTCATATTCTTTCCTCCTGTTACTGTAACCCGCCCCAGAGATCTACCTCTACCACTGCGGTTGTGTCAATTTCTACCGGATAAGTTGTGCGAAGATTCTCAATCAATTCATCAAAAGTACCGGTAAACATGTCACTTGCAGCCATGGAAACCACCACCGGGTATATCTCATCAAGAGAAGCAGTACACGGTTCAACGATCTCCACTACCTCAAACCAGGCATCAAGTTCCCCTTGAATGGAGACAGGGCCTGTGAGAACACCGGCATCAGCAGAGAAAACAGCAGCACCAAGATCTGTTCCAAAGGCCTCTTCCAGCTGGGGGGGAGTGGCAACAATTTCACCATTCTCATCCAGTATCGTCTCGATCCCGGGCACATCAGAGAATGAAGCTGGATATGTATTCACTGTACCGGGAATAGTATACCCGAGAAGCACAGATCGTCTTTCGGGAACAGGAAACTTATCAGTGTTTTCATTGTACCAGTTCTCAACATCTGCACTGTCAGGCTCTGACGCTCTTAGAACCCGTTCTCTTACAACACTTTCTGCCCTTGCATAATCCAGTGCTCCGTCTGGAACAGTTATACCCTCCTGTAAAGCAAGTTCAGCAAGTGCATGATATTGAGCAACTGCCTTGACATGATACCAGAGTGTTACCTCAGGGCTGTAAGATATTTCAGGAGGCGACAGATAAGCCAGTTCCTCGGGCACGCCTCCAAAGAAGTTGTAATCGGATGCTGTTCGCATGGTCTCCATGATGTAGTTTACTGTGAGAGTATCACCCTGTGCCACTGCTACAGGAACATCACTTCCCTCTCCGGTGGGGATGATTCTTGAACCGGCAACTGTGCAGTTCTCTGCCAGAGCAACAACACCTTTCGCCAGTACCTGTTCTCCGGAAACACCGGATATGAAATTGAGAAGCCCGGTTACCACAACTGCGTCATCTGTGACCCACTCACCTGCCTGGAGCTCCATCTGGCCCACACACCATTCCCCGTACATTGGAATTACGTGGGCTACTCCCATATCCATGTCAAGAAAAGGAGTAAAGGTAGCAGAAATTCTGTGAACAGGACCGCTGAAGGTCTTGTAACTGGATGCTGTACCTGCTGAACTCCAGGGAGCCAGTATTGATGGCATGGAGTTGTCGAAATCTCCGCTGTTCCATTTTTCCGCAAGCATCACCGCATCAGCAGAATCATCGAGAAGAACCGTTCTCAGTGCAAACTCGGAATAACCGGAGCTGGATAGAGAATCCAGGAATGCGTCTCTGTCAAACTGAAGGGCGATTCTCCTGAACATGGAGTCTGAAAGCACAGACATACTATAGGCTTCTTCCCAGGGCTCAGAGATAGTCGGGTCCTCCGCCCATGCTGCCAGAAGAAGCCTTTTTCTTACGATTCTCTCCATGAGAGCCATTCTGCCGCCTGGCTCAAGAACAGCCACCTGCTCCTCAGCAGGAAGACCATTGAAAACGGACAGATACTCTTCTCTGGTAATTTGTTCATCACCTATGGAACCAAGCTGATTGTCACTGCCGCAGCCGACATTAACAGCAATAGCAGAGATCATCAATGCTGCAAAAAGAAAACGACGCATTTACCTCACCTTTATTCTTTTCCGGTCAATTACCGGAGACTTCTAAGTCGCTGATGTTTCAAAGTAATTAGCAAATATACGCAATACAGACAGAAGAGCGGAAATACTGTCATCCGGCTTCAGGCCTTTTACCGGTCTTCCTGCTGCTATTCTGCCTGTCTTCTCCTGGACTGCAGACCAGTCAGGCCCTGCAAGGGTTCTTACTCTCTTCAGTGATAATCCGCAGTTCGATGCGAACACCAGCCTCAACCCTCCGCTGGAAGCAACAGCATCCTCCACACCACAGGCAGAACCCAGAAGATTGACCCTTGCTCTGTTTGCGACACCCATTACCGGAGGAGGAACTGAGCCGAACCTGTCCCGCACATAATCCAGCCAATTGTCTACACCCTCTTCACCTGTGGCACGCCAGACCCATCTGTAGAGATGAACTCTTTCTGCTGTATCAGGCATGTATTCTTCCGGGATAAAAGCTGAACCTGGAATCTCTATCCTGGTCTGGAGCTGCGGAGGACCTCCTCTGGTGCCCTTCAGTATGTCCACTTCCTCAGCGAGAAGCTCCTCAAACATGGAGTATCCAACTGCGTCCACCTGTCCGCTCTGACCCGCACCAAGAAACTCACCTGCACCTCTCAGCTCCAGGTCGCGCATGGCTATGTGCCAGCCGCTTCCCAGCCTGGTATACCTTTTAATGGCTTCCAGCCTGTTTCTTCCCTCTGGTTTCAGTTTGCTGAGCCCTCCAGGTGTGAGCATATAACAGTATGCTCTGTGATGGCTTCTTCCAACTCTTCCGCGAAGCTGATAGAGTTCTGCCAGCCCGAAGTTCTGAGCGTTATCGATAAACATTGTGTTAACTCTTGGAAGGTCTATTCCCGACTCGATAATGCTTGTGCTGAGAAGCATCTGATACTTTCCCGCCATGAACCCGTGCATCACATCCTCAAGCTGCCCCGGGGTCATCTGTCCGTGGCCTACGGCTATGTCGATGTCCAGAAAGCTCTCCAGCTTTGATCTAATCTTCTCAATGGTGCTTATTCTGTTATGAACGAAGAATATCTGTCCATCTCGTTCCAGCTCTCTGTCAACAGCTCTTCTGATAATCTCTTTGTTAAATGTGGTTATCTCTGTCTGAATGGGATATCTGTCTCTGGGCGGAGTAGCAATAATGGAAATGGCCCGGAATCCCGATAAAGCCATATGCAGAGTTCTGGGAATAGGCGTTGCTGTCATGGTAAGGGTATCCACATTGGTTTTCATCTCCCGGAGATACTCTTTCTGTTTAACACCGAATCTCTGTTCCTCATCCACCACAAGAAGACCCAGATTGTTGAATCTGATATCCTTCTGCAACAGCCTGTGGGTACCAACAACTATATTGACATCCCCCTGCGAGAGTCCCTGAAGGGTTTTCCTCTGATCAGCTTTACTCTGAAATCTGCTGAGGACTTCCACCCTGACAGGAAATTCTGCCAGACGGTCTCTGAATGTATTGTAATGCTGCTCCGCCAGTACCGTTGTCGGTGCAAGTACGGCAACCTGAAGCCCTGCCTCAGCTGCTCTGTATGCAGCTCTTAGCGCAACCTCTGTTTTACCGTATCCCACATCTCCGCAAACCAGTCTTTCCATGGGTGAATCTTTTGTAAAATCACTCATAACCGCCTGTATGGCTGCAGCCTGGTCTGGAGTTTCTTCGTAGGGAAAGCTCTCTTCCATAGCCCTTGTGAGCCTGCCTGGAGGTGGCAGGGCCGGTCTCTTTCTTATTGCTCTTTCCGCATAGAGTATGGCCAGTCTTCCGGCAATTTCATGGGCCTTGCTTCTTGCCCTTGAGATGCGTTTATTCCAGGCGGTTCCGCCGATTTTGTCCAGTTGCGGTGAACCGCTTCCGGAACTTAGATACTTCTGAACCTGACCGATCTGCTCAAGGGGTACAAGCAGTTTGTCTCCATCACGGTAAACCACTTCCAGACAATCGGATTCTCCCCCGCCTGTGGTTACTTTGGTAAGCCCCAGAAACCTGCCTATCCCATATGCCTCGTGTACGATGTAGCTGCCGGGTTGAAGTTCCTCCCAGGAAGTAAGCACCTCTCCTCCCCGGAACTTCCTGACCCTTTCAGGACGGCGTCTGGTACTGAGAAGCCGCCGTTCACACAGGAGAACAATCCCCTGGCCGGATTCCCTGCGGTGAACGAAGCCGTCTGAGATTGACAGAACCGTCAGGTCCACGGATTCAGCCAGATCTTCAGGCAGCAGTTCCTCAAATGTCCCCAGTTCAGCAGGAGTATCACATGCAACAGCGATCCTGCAGTTCTGGTCAAGCCACTCTCTCATCTGCCTGAACATTTCAGATCTGTGACCCATGAATCCTGTCTGAGGTTCTGTATCAAGGTACATGTCAACATCACAATCCGGAAGCAGCCGATGCTCCAGAATTCTTCCGCAGTTGTCCACGGCCTTCTGTATCTCAGGCCATCCGGCATAGATCTCTTCTGCTTTAAAAGGCATGTCCGCTGGAAATGCAGTCTTTCTTGATTCCAGGGTTGCGTCAATCACAGATCTGATCCTCTCAGGTTCAACGAGAATCAGCGTGCCGATGTCGGCAAGGTAACTGAAAACCGTTGACATCTCCCTGAAAAAAAGAGGCAGGTGGTGTTCTATCCCGGCAAAGCTCCCTGCTCCATACATGTATTCCTCAAGTGGATGCCCCTCGGGAATTCGGTCGGCAGCTCTGTTCCATTCATCGGGACTGAGAACAACTTCTCTTGCTGGAAGGATTTCGGCCCTTCCAGTACTGTTGATGGACCTTTGTGAATGTTGATCGAAGATTCTTACAGACTCTACTTCATCCCCGAAGAATTCTATTCTGAACGGATTATTCGATCCATAGGTTCCCACATCGATAATACCCCCGCGCCTGGACCAGCGTCCCTGTTCGTATACAGCTGTCTCCTTGATATATCCCGCAGCAAGAAGCCAGCTCTCCAGGTCATCGGGATTCAGTCTCATGTCCCTGTAAACGGTGAATGTCTGAAATGCACTTACAGGAGGGAGTCTTTTGATAAGGGCCCTTGCAGGAACAACTATCAATGTGTCCGGTCTTGCAGACAAAAGCCCTGCAAGACATTCAATTCTGTCAGCAACTACACTCTGGTGAGCTTCCTCTCCCTGGAATGGAAGTGTCTCATAAGCCGGGAAATAGAGAACCCGGTTCCCTTTCAGAGAGTGAATGTCATCACGAATTGACTCTGCCTCGGTAACTGTGGGAACAACTACAATTGAGGGCCCTGCAAGTCTGTGGGCGGACATAACTGCAAGAGACAGAGATGATCCACCCAGCCCTCCAACGGACGTACGCTTTTTCTCTGCAAGAAGATCCAGCATCGGTGCAAACACCGAATCCCAGAAGAACTCGTCAGTTGACCAGGAACTCACTGTCCTGTTTCCTCCACCACCGGTTCATTAATCGGGTCGGGAACCGGGAGCGGCATTCCAGCCAGTAAACTCCACTGGGCTTCTATAACGGGAAGCTCTGCAAGGAAGCGTTCCAGCTCTTCTCCATCAAGTGGGTCTGCAGGGGGAACGATCTCCAGTGCCGGATTAACGTAAGATCCGTTCTTCTTCATCTCGAAATGTACATGAGGTCCGGTGGACAGGCCTGTGGAACCGATATATCCGATTATTTCACCCTGCCTTACATAACTTCCGACACTTTGACCTGAGGCAAACCCGTTCATGTGACCGTAGCCGGTTTCATAACCGTTGGCATGTCTGACTCGGACCATGTTCCCGTAGCCGCCCAGCCAGCCTCGAACGGTTATTGTTCCGTCTCCCACTGCATATATCTCCGTACCGAGAGGTGCTGCATAATCAATTCCTCTGTGAGCACGGGTATACCCGAGTACAGGGTGCTGTCTTGCATTGGAATAGCCGGAACTCACCCTGCCGAACGGTACAGGCATCCGGAGGAACATTGTCCGAAGGGATGCTCCGTCTCTGTGATAGTGATCCAGCACTATTTCTGCTTCCTCTGCATCATCAGGTCTGTGGAAAAACGGAAGCGCTTCGGCAAGACCGCCAGCCGAAAACTGGTACTTGGCAGAAAGAATCCTTCTGAATCCCGTCTCACCGTCAGTTGGATACCGGTTCTCCTCGATGAGAATCCAGAGACTGTCTCCCACCTGCACATCGTAATAGAAATCGATGTCATAACAGAAGAGCCTGTCTGTCAGTTCATGCTGAAGCTCCGAGACGTAACCCACAGCCCTGGCTGAATCCCTTGATGAAAGCAGCATTCCGGATTCTGAAAGATCACCTGGAATGGCTGAATCCCACAGGGCATCCCATACGGTTGTAGTCACTTCGCAGCATATAGCCCTCTGTCTTATCCATCTCTCCTGGGGTACGTACTCCCAGAGAACTGGAGATTCATTTTCGAAGATAATTCTGTAGAAACCCCTTCGGTTTCTGGGAAAAGCTCTTACTTCCGAAAGGATCCCCCTGCAGTATATGGCCGAGAGGGTGTCTCCAGTCTGCTGTACAGTCCAGCCAAGGCTGTCCATGAGCACACTGCATGTAGCCAGATACCCGCTGCCTTCAATTCCCAGTTCTCTAACCGCTCCCCCGAGGAATCCGTCACCTATTGTTGATCTGCACACATCAATTGTGTCAGCCATTACGGCCCTGATCCGGTCCCGGCAGGAGTCCATGAGCTGCAGCGGTTCATCAAACCGCCAGGGTTTCCCTGTGTTCCTGTCTGCCGGGGTTCTAACCATAAATGTAACTGCAGCTGTGGCAAATATCACCAGAACTGCTATCCAGTTTCTTCTGTGTCTGAGCAATCTTCCTCCGCTGGGGTCAGTGACCGCCTGAAAAGAGCCTGTCGCCGTAGTCTCCCAGACCCGGGCGGATAAACCAGTTGGAGTCCAGTTCCCTGTCAACGCATACAGTGATAATGGTCAGATCGTCGAAGCCCTTGAGCCTGGCTATTCCTTCCGGTGCCGCAACAACACTGACGAGAATAACCTCGGCAGCATTCATTTTAAAGAGATACTCGATAACCGAGCTTGCGGTTCCACCTGTGGCCAGCATGGGATCAAGAATCAGGACCTTTTTTCCTGACACATCAGGGATGGAAGAATAGTGCCAGCTGGGTTCTGCAGTGTTCTCGTCTCTGCTTATCCCAATGAACGCAACTGGTGAATCAGGGAGCAGATCCTGGAACGCATCCAGTATTCCCAGCCCGGCACGGAGAATCGGGACAATCACAGGAGGGTTCTCAATTACCTCACCCAGGGTTTCTTCCATAGGTGTGGTCACCTTTGCAGGAATGGTTTTGAGATCTCTGGTGGCTTCCACCGCCAGGAGGTATGCCAGTCTGTTGGAATAAGCTCTGAATCTGGAAGGCGGGGCATCTTTCCTGCGCAACCTCGTAACAAAATCTCTGGCAACAGGATGCTCAAACTCTATTATCTCCATATGGTAATTTCCCTTTCTGCAGTTTGTTGACAAAATACCGAAAAACCGTTACTGTCGCCAGATGTAAACACTAAATGATGAAAGGGGGCAGACATGGATGTGCTTCGTAATCTGAACGACAGAAGTCTTGTATATCAGATGACCAACGAGGAGAAGCTGAGTGAACTCCTGAACAAGAAGGCTTTATCTTTTTATATAGGCTTTGATGCCACAGCTGCCAGCCTTCATCTGGGTCACCTGGTGCCGTTGATGATAGCCAGCCACCTTCAGAAAGCGGGGCACAGACCCTGTATCCTTATAGGAGGTGCAACGGCTCTGGTGGGAGATCCGTCAGGCAGGTCCACAGAAAGATCCCTTGAAAGCAGGGACACAATAAAGAGCTGGGCGGATGCACTGAAGAAACAGATGGCAGGGTTCCTTAACTTCCAAAGCAATGATCCTGCCGGAGCAGTCATGCTTGATAACTCCGACTGGCTTACTGAACTGAACTACATCGATTTCCTCAGAGATATCGGCAAGCATTTCAGCGTGAACAGAATGCTCACTGCTGAAAGTGTAAAAATGCGCCTGGAGACAGGGCTATCTTTTCTGGAATTCAACTACATGCTTCTGCAGTCCTACGATTTCCTCCATCTCTTCAGGAATCAGGATTGTGTGCTTCAGGTAGGCGGAGCGGACCAGTGGGGCAATATCGTAGCCGGTATAGACCTTATCAGAAGGAAGGAGGCGGCAGAAGCCTACGGTTTCACCTGCCCCCTTGTGACAACCTCCACAGGTGAAAAAATGAGCAAATCACAGCCTGGCGGAGCAATATGGCTTGATCCTGCACTTACTTCTCCTTACGACTACTACCAGTTCTGGATAAATGTGGATGACAGAGACGCAGTGTACTTCATGAAACTGTACACATTCATCTCTGCAGAGGAGATTTCAGAATATGAAAAACTCACAGGTGCCGAGATCAGGAAAACAAAGGAAAGGCTTGCTTTTGAAGCAACGGCAATTGCTCACGGCAGAGAGGAAGCGGAAAAGGCAGAAGTCGCCTCAAAAGCCCTCTTCTCCGGCGAGGGAAACCATGATGACGCACCAACTACAGCAATGCAGTCTTCAAGGCTGAAAGAGGGACTCACAGCCCTTGACCTCTTCACTGAGACCGGGCTCTGCGACAGTCGTGGTGAGGTGAGAAGAATGGGAAAACAGGGTGGTCTTTACATACAGGGTAAAAGAGTGACCGATCCTCTTGAGAGCATACCTGAAGATACACCTGAAGACGGTGTAATCCTTCTCCGAAAGGGCAAGAAAAGCTACCACAGGATTCTCATGGAAAACTGATGAATAAAACCGGCGGGGATAACCGGAAGGCTATCCCCGCATCATCCCGATATTTCTTTCACCCGTCCAACAATACCTGACTCAAGCAATACCTTGATCCCCCAGGGATGAGAAGGGGATTTGGTCAGTATTCTCAGAACAACCCCCTGAGTGAGTTCACCGGTCCTCTGGTGGTGCTTCTGCACAACCTTCACAACTGTCCCCGGGGTGATATCCTTACGGACAGGAACTCCCGGATCACTCAAGGTTGCTTAAAACCTCCAGAGCTGATTCATAATCAGGCTCCTGACCTATCGCCGGAACAAGTTCCGTGTATATGACAAGGTCGCTGCTGTCCAGAACAACTACAGCTCTTGCCAGCAGTCCCGCAAGGGGACCTGAAGTCATTACTACACCGTAGTTCCTTCCAAAATCCGGAGAACGGAAGACGGAAAGCGGAATAACATTCTTCAAACCCTCGATCTCGCAGAATCTGGAATGAGCGAAGGGAAGGTCTGCTGAAATACACAGAACAACGGTATCATCAAGTCCGGATGCCTCGCTGTTGAATCTTCTTACTGAAGCAGCACATACGCCTGTATCCAGGCTTGGGAATATGTTCAGGATCTTTTTCTTTCCGGGAAAATCCTTCAGCCCCTTCATGGAAAGATCACCTGCAGTCAAAGAGAATTCAGGAGCTCTTGTGCCTTCATCAGGCAATACTCCGGACAATTCAATATGCTTTCCCTTAAAAGTAACATCAGCCATCTTATCTCCTGTCAGTAAGTGGAAACATCTATCATGATAATCCTGTCACTGCCGGATATGCCCCACAGCCTGAAGTTATCATCTATAACGAAATCGTTTAAACCTTCTGCAGTCGGGATTCGCTCAAGCAATTCTCCTGAGCTGCTGAACAGAAGCAGGTCTCCGAAGTCGCTTACCCATAGCCTTCCAAAGGGGTCCACATCCACCCCGGCGGGCATTGTGAACAGGTCATCATTTCCAAATCTGTCCAGATATGTTCCCTGATGATCGTACTGTATCATTACCGAATTGAAGGAACCGAAGGCAAACAACTCACCCATGTTTCCTGCAGCAACCAAAATGCTCAGTTCGCTGTCTCCGGTGATTCCGCTTACAGCTTCCCGGATCACAAGAGGGGATTTCTCACTGCTGAATAGAACAACATCATCTCTGTTGCAGTACCAGGATGCAACAACAGCCCCGTCAGGAGAAACATCCACATCCTCGAAACCCCAGCCGTCAGGATGTCGGAGGTTTCCAAGGTGCTCTCCGGTGAGTCCGTCATGAATCTGAAGCTCACTGTCGTACACCATATAAAGATTGCCATTATCATCAGCTGACATTGCCATGAGATAAAACTCTTCGTGAGCTCCAAAATACCACTGATCAACAAACCCCCCGGTTTCATCGAATATCTGAACTCTGCCTGAGTCATGCTCCCCAACATAGATGTACCCGTTCCCGTCAACGGCAATGCACTCAGGATTCTGGAAATGCCCTCTTCCAGTTCCGGGGTTTCCGAATTCCAGGTCAGGTGAGATACCGCCCTGGATAATGCCCGGAACGGAGATGTCCGTGAAGCCCTTTTCTTCCCCTGACCCGGCCAGCAGGAATATCATCATGCTGATTCCCATTATCAGAACAGAAACAAGCCCTGCCAGAATGGAAGCCTTCATGCCGCATCCGGTGGCGGGAGAACTTGATGAAGCAGCAGGTCCTTCAACTGGAGGCCCCTGCATGTCAGGGGGTATCATTACGGAATTTCCGCAGTATCTGCATTCTGCAGAGACAGCCCCTCGCCTGAACTTTACCGAAGCCCCGCAGGACGGACAATCAATCTGCCTTGCCATTTTCCCTCCTCAGCAGTTGGGAATAGTATAATTCTGAAATCCTGCTGTTACCACACTCATGAACGAACGGAAGACATGCTCTACCTTCTTGCAGCCATTATCTGCAGCACAGCCATTGCCCTGATACTGAAGCACGGTGAAGAAAAGAAACACAACCGTTTCATAATCCTGGCCATGAACTACACAATGGCTACATCAGCCTCTCTCTGGTTCGTACTGAGCAAAAACCTCCATCACAGCTTCAGCAACTTGTCCCTTTCATCACTTGGAGACCAGCTCAGAGCAGGACATGCTGGAACCGACGGCTTCCTCTCGGAACCTGCTACGGCACTGTGGGCTCTGATAGTTGGAATACCAACTGGGATTCTCTATTTCCTGGGGTTCTACTACTACCAGAGATCTGTCAGGGAAAGCGGAGTCGGTCTTGCCGGGAGTTACGCCAAGATGGGTATTCTTGTTCCCATGGTCCTCAGTATGGTGTTCTGGCACGAATATCCAGGAGGTCTTCAGTGGACAGGAATGATACTGGCTCTTGCAGCTATCGGTATTGTAAACCTGACTCCTGAAAAAGGTGCTTCACTGTTCAGGGGAATCAAGCCGGCTCTTCTTCTTCTCTTTCTCACATGCGGTGTATCTGAATTCACATGCAAACTTTACCAGAGGTTCGGCATACTTGAGATGAAGGACCTTTTCCTTTTCTTTCTCTTTGCCACTGCACTTTCAGTAAGTCTGAGCAGAATAAAGACCAGACCGAAAAAAGCAGAGGTTTTTACAGGGCTCGCTGTGGGAATACCCAACTTCTTCGCATCATTCTTCCTGATAAACTCGCTCTCGGCACTTCCAGCCTCTGTGGTTTTCCCCACCTACAGTGCCGGTTCCATAGCACTTATCTGCATTGGTGGAAGATTCATCTATGGAGAACGGTTGAAGCGTAAAGAGCTCACAGCCATCGTTCTGACAATGGCAGCTCTGCTTCTTATCAATCTCTAGTGCATTATGAAAATTCTCTGTATTACAATCTGTTACAGTCTTGTAACATGACATCCAACCTGCCGGACAATAATCAGGAAAATAGGCAGGTGATTGTGCCCTGTTTTCTTTAAATCAGCGGCGGTTTCTGCTGCCGGGTAAATTCCCTGACATCGGGAAAGGATGAAGTGTCAACAGCTATTTTCGATCTGGACGGAACTCTCAGCGACCCCTCTGCGGGAATAACAGGAGCTCTCAACCATGCGCTGGCAGAGCTGGGGTACCGGACCAGGCCGCGATCAGAGCTTCTCAGATACATCGGACCTCCACTGTCTGATAACTTCAGACATCTGATGCCTGAGTCTTCTGACAGTGAAAGGAACTCGGGTATTGCTCTCTTCCGTGAATACTATCAGAGGAAAGGCTTCAGGGAGAATCAACTCTACCCGGGAGTGCCTGAAATGCTTTTTGATCTCAGGGAATCCGGAATCAAGCTCTGTCTCGCCACTGGAAAGAAAACATCAACAGCTTATGAGGTTCTGAGATATTTCAAGCTCTCAGAACTTTTTGACATCATTCTGGGGAGCGCCGATGGCGGTACAAAAACCGATATCCTTCTTGAGATCCTTTTTGCCACCACAGGCAAAGTTGTAATGATCGGAGACCGGATCATGGACTTCAAGGCAGCAGCAGAAACAGGAATTCCCTCAATTGGTGCAGAATGGGGATTCGGAGACGAAACCGAACTGTCAGAAGCAACTTACAGAGCAGCCACACCTGAATCTGCAGGAAGGAAAATTCTGCAGCTGCTCTAGACCATTGAAAGCTTTCCTGCACCTGAGATGTGCTTGTTCACTCTGCCTGGATTACCGGCGCATGAGACATGTCCAGCTCCGGTGATCCTCACTGTGAGTGTTTCAGCTGCATGAACATCAGCCTTGCCTGCACCTGATATCTTCAGAGTAACTTCTTCCGCAATCAGTTCTCCTGCTTTGATTTTTCCAGCACCGGAAATTCTGGATGAGAATGACCTGGCTGAGCCTGAAGCCTGCAGAGATGCAGCCCCGCTGATCCTGACCTCCAGGGAATCCGCATCCAGTTCCTCCAGTTTCACATCCGCAGCACCGTAAATGCTGAGCTTCTTCAGCACGGGAACTGTTATGTCCAGTTTGAGCCCTGTTTTTGATGAAACCGGGTTTGAGAACCTTAACGCCAGCTGATTTCCCTGGACCTCAGCTTTCACCGAATCCAGAAGATTGTCATCTGTTGTAAGGATTACAGACTGCTGTTCACCGGTACGGACAAGCACCTTCATTGAGCCTGAGACCTTAAGAGAATCGAATGATTCAAGCTCCAGGGTTCTGCTCTCCTCTACACCGCTTCCTCTTGTTCTCTTTCCAATTACAAGACCCAGAAAGGAAATGAAGGGAACGAATATCAGAACCAGGAGAAGTACCACGGCAACAATAAGAAAAACCCCTGTAAGAACAGCGCCCAGTACAGGTATGATCACAGCGAGAAGCAAAGCAACAAGGGCCACGGAAAATACCGCGGCCCCTGCAACCAGAATTACCCTCAGTACGGGATTCTCTATCTCCCGGTTAAAGAAGGAAACTTCCATTTACCTTCCGCCTGAGGTTCCACTTGATGAAGAGGATCCACTTCTTCCGTCTGAAGATGTGCTTCCGCTTCTTCCGGAATCACCGGAATTTGCTCCCAGTGCATCAATCTCGTTTCCAAGAGTGTATACTTCCCACTCAAGACCCTCGATCTGCTCTTTCAGAGAATCTATGACAAGGCTCTGCATGTCCATCATAGCAGTCATCTCAAAGATGAGAGAATCGTTGGAGCTTGTGATCATTTCCAGAAGAGAATCCGTTCTTGAAGAAATACTTTCGAATTCTCCGCCAAACGTCTCCATGAGTTCATCGGTATTGAATTCCGGAAGCTCGATGTCTCCTGTTGCAGATGAGAGCTGTTCCTCAAGCTGGTCAAGTCTGTCCTTCAGATCGTCTGTATCCTCTGTGACTGACTCGATCTGTTCGGAAATCTCATCTACCTGTCCCTCGACCTCCTGTGCGACCTCTTCAACTCCTGGCATCTGGCAGCCGAGAATAAGCAGGGCGGCAAATGGTATAAGAATCAGTTTTTTCATCATATCATCTCTCCTTGTTTTAACTGGTTTCTTCTCTGAGCACTTCAGCAGTATATGCGTATATCTCTGTTTCCAGGTCAAGCCATGCCTCTGCAGGAAGCCCTGCCTTCAAGCAGGTATGCTCCAGAAACTGTTTCCGGTTCCAGCCTTCCTCAGATGCAACCTGAGGAAGAAGAGTGCCTGCTCTGCGGCCTTTTCGAATATACAGCCCGTGGGTGCCTGGAATAACATCCTCTGCAGAGATTCTCTTCATAGGGGAAAGAACAGACACTTCAACAGTTATTTCTTTAAGCTCATCAGGCTGAACCGGCATGAATCTGGGGTCACCCAGGGAAGCTTCCCGTGCCATGGCCCTTACGGTCTTTCCCAGTGATCCGATACCGTTGAAATGGCCTATGCATCCCCGGAGCATTCCCCTGATTTTAAGTGTAACAAAAGCTCCCCCTTCACTTCTCATCAGTTCACTTTGATCCACTGAAGGAGGTGACTCTCCCAT
The DNA here is from genome assembly GCA_964386635.1 of uncultured bacterium. Lineage (GTDB taxonomy): Bacteria > Fermentibacterota > Fermentibacteria > Fermentibacterales > JCC-6 > Sabulitectum. Next base: position 28,445 of record CAYLRO010000001.1, read on the forward strand.
TACTGCTGCCTGGACAGAAAGTCTGGCCAGACTGAGTACAGCACTTCTCTCCTGTTCTGTCACCGGTACACCATCCCTGTGAAATACCCCACAACATCATCTCTTCCTGCTCCGGCATCCGCAGAGGTGGAGTAGAAAAGCCTGGCAGCTTTCCCGGCTCCCTTCAATCCTGCAAGATGAAGCAGAGTGAGAATGGGGTAACGGCCGCATGCCTCTCCCCCTTCTGAAAGGCTTCTGCTGAACTCGGCAGGATCAAGTGAAAGAAAACCGGTTATAACCCTTTCATCCAGTACTTCAGCCTGTTCCAGAGGGTGAAAATGGGAAAGATCACTTGAGGCAATGAAGAATCCCCCGGGAAGAACAGTTTCAATGAGCTCTGCTATCCCGGCACAGTCAGGAGCGGCACCCAGTATCAGAGGTACGATCTTTGCTTCAGGCCACCTGGTCTGTATGAAAGGTATCATCACCTCGAAGCTGTGTTCGTGAAACAACTCAGTTCCAAGTTCCATAGCAAGCGCTGCTGCAGCATCTCTGTTAACCGGACAAACTCCCAGAGGAGTTTCAATGGAGTCTACATCAAACACCGAGGCATTCATCAGGGGATACCTGTGACTGGGAGCACAGACTATCACATTCTCCACATTATCCGGCGCAGAAGCAAATCCGATCCCTGCTGTTTTTCCCGAGTAGATGTAGCCTGCGTGAGGCACCACCATTCCAACCGCACCGGGGAAGGGACTATAGTGACAATTCAGGAATCCTTTTACCATGAGAGAAAGGTCATCTCTATTCTCAGGATAGAATGAACCTGCAAACGCGGAACGGAGTACATCAGCCAAGCATGTCCTCCATCCCGTAAAGACCGGGATCCATGTCTGCTATGAACTCCACAGCACGAAGAGCGCCCTGTGCAAATATTCTTCTGTCCGTTGCAGCATGACTGATGACCAGTCTTTCCCCCTGACCGAGGAAATGGATGTGATGTTCACCTGCAACATCTCCTCCCCGTACAGAATGCACTCCCACTTCTCCGTGAGCTCTGGGCCCAGAGGCCCCTTCTCTTCCGTGTACTCTTCTTCCTGGAATACCGTCCAGAAGTGACAGAGCTGTACCGCTGGGGCTGTCTATCTTCCTGTTGTGGTGAAACTCTATAAGTTCAATGTCGAAAGAATCGCCCAGTATCTTTTCAGCCTGAACCAGCAGCTTTTTCATCACATGAATACCTATGCTCATGTTTGATGAATAGAACACAGGTCTGTTCAACGCCCACTTGTTCAGAAGAACCCTCTCATCTTCTCCTATACCTGTAGTGCCTGATACCAGCGCAGCGTCTCCGGTTTTCAGAAGAAGGTCAAGAGAGTGCCATGCAACCGGTAGAGAAAAATCAACAACGACCCTGACTTCCGGCTTCAACACCAGCTCATCACCCTGATCAAATGTCTGTACTATTTTCACATCACTGAAAGATCCTGACTGGATCAGTTTTCCCATCCGGCCCATTGCGCCGAACACTGCCACAGGGATCACAGCAGACTCAAATCTTCCAGCACGGTCCTGATCAGCACTGTACTCTGATCCGAGACTGGAACAAGAGGCTCCCGTGTAAAGTCGTGGCTGATGACACCCATGAGTTCCAGAGCCTTCTTTACCGGAGAAGGATTTGTCTCAACAAACAGCACCTTGAAAAGCGGATAGAGCATCTCATGAATACCTCTCGCTCCAGGAAGGTCTCCGGCAAGCCCCAGGTGCACCATTCTGCTCATAAGGGCCGGAGCAGCATTGGATGCCACGGAAACAACTCCTGATGCTCCCATGAATACCTGAGGAAGAGCCAGGTGATCATCACCGCTCATAAATATCAGGTTTGATACAGACCTTAACTGCGTCACCCTTTCAACGCTGCCTGCTGCATCCTTTACGGCAATGATATTCCGGTGTTCACCGAGCCTTGCCAGCGTTTCAATTGTCATGCATGTGCCGGTTCTTCCAGGAACATTGTATATCACAAGAGGTTTCTCGCTTGCATCGGCAGCGGCAGTGTAGTGAACAATCTGCCCTGCAGGAGTCGGCTTGTTGTAGTAAGGTGTGATGACCAGAACAGCCTGGACCGGCATTCTGCTTACCAGTTTTGTGAACTCCACAGTGGATGCGGTTGAGTTGGTTCCAGTACCTGCAATGACAGGGACAGCGCCGTCTGCCGCTTCAAGAACGGTATCAATAACAAGCAGTTTCTCTTCTTCCGCAAGGGTGCCCGGTTCCCCGGTACAGCCACAGGCCAGAAGGGCCTGAACCCCTGAGGAGATCTGGTGCGAGACCAGATTCCTCAGGGATTCAATGTCTACCTTGCCGTTCTTGAAGGGAGTAACCAGAGCGGTTACAGTTCCCTTCAGATTCATTAATCCTTCCCCTGACTCTTCTTGAAGAAAGTGGTCATCATCTCGATGGGGATCGGGAAAGCAATTGTGGAATTATTCTCTGCTGCGATATCCCCCAGTGTCTGAAGGTATCTGAGCTGAAGAGCAGTTGGATGGGTATCAATAACTGCAGCAGCTTCAGCAAGCTTCTTTGAAGCCTGAAGCTCGGCGTCAGCGTGGATGATCTTGGCTCTCTTATCTCGTTCCGCTTCCGCTTCCTTTGCCATCATTCTCTGCATTGCTTCAGGAAGATCAACATGTTTCACTTCAACTGTGGACACCTTGATGCCCCAGGGGTCCGTCATTCTGTCCAGAATATCCTGAAGTTTGCCGTTGATCTCGTCCCTGTTGGAGAGAAGCTCATCCAGGGTTGCCTCACCGAGCACGCTTCTAAGAGTGGTCTGGGCAAGCTGATTGGTGGCATACATGTAATTGGTGATTTCAAGAATTGCTTTTCTGGGGTCTACAACCCTGTAGTAAGTGACTGCATTAACCTTGACGCTGACATTATCCCTGGTAATCACATCCTGCGGAGGCACATCCATGGTTATTACACGGAGATCCACTTTTTTCAGTGAATCAATTATGGGAAACACAAAGATGAGACCCGGCCCCTTGAGCCCAATCACTTTTCCCAGCCGGAAGACTACCCCTCTCTGGTATTCCTTGAGTACCCGGAGGGAACTCATGATAACAATGAGCAGAATGACTGCTGGTACACAGATTACTCCTGGCATACTAACCCCTTCCTATCGGTTCAATTATCAGAATAAGATCCTGCTGATCCACTGCCGTTACCTTTATCTCGTCACCGGTTTTCAGCTCTGTACCTGAATCTGTCCGGCTCCACCACTGCTCTCCTCTGACCTCAACAATTGTGCGGCCTCTGAATCCTGATGTCTTTTTTACTATTCCAGTTTCGCCCTTCATAGCCGCATCACCGGTGAGACCTGGTTTCTTCTGTGCCCGGAGGCCCAGCCAGATCAGGAAGACAGCTATCACAAGGAATGTAATGCCGCCTGCCCAGAATATTCCTTCCATTCTACTCTATCCTCCAATCATCCGCAGACTCAACTCCCTTGATCTTCAAGTCCAGACCAGTTGGATTAGTGGCTGCAGCCAGTGCTGTTTCCTCGTCTATCTTCTCATCCTTCAGAAGGTTGTACAGACACATGTCAAAAGTCTGCATGCCGTATGTATTACCTCCCTGCTCCATGGTATCGTGGAGGAGATGTGATTTCTCAGAGTCCTGTATGCAGTTACCCACTGTTGCTGTATGAACCAGTATCTCAGAGGCGAGTACCCTGCCTTTGCCGCCTGCAGCAGGGAGAAGCCTCTGTGAAATAACAGCCTTCAGAAGGCCTCCCAGCTGGATTCTAACCTGCTTCTGCTGATACGCCGGAAACATGTCGATAATTCTGTTTATTGTTTCAGGAGCATCGGTGGTGTGAAGAGTGCTCATTACAAGGTGACCGGTTTCTGCACCGCTGAGGGCTATCATTGCAGTTTCAGCATCACGCATCTCACCTATGAGAATAACATCGGGATCCTGACGGAAAACAGCTCTCAGCGCTGTGCTCCAGGATGGGGTGTCTATCCCCACTTCTCTCTGGCAGATAGAACAGTTGATGTCTGGATGCAGGAATTCAATGGGGTCTTCAATGGTAACCACATGAGAGGTCTTTGTCTCATTAATTTCGTTAATCATAGCTGCAAGAGTTGTGGACTTTCCACTTCCGGTGGCACCGGTGACAAGGACAAGCCCCCTCTGCTCGCTGCATATCCTGCGGACAACATCGGGATGTCCAAGGTCTTCCAGTCTGGGGATCTCAAACGGGATCTTTCTCATAACAATAGCTGGAGTACCCCGTTGATTAAAGATGTTCACGCGAAATCTTGCCTTGCCTGAAAGGCTGTAGGCAAGGTCAACTTCCTGGCCCAGGGCAATTCTTTCCCTCTGTATTTCATTGGTAACTTCGTTGGTGATCTGTACAAGATGCTCGGTTGTGAAACTGGGGAATTCCTTGGAATGGATAATGGCACCTGTTCTTCTTACAACAGGTGGAGAGCCCACCTTGAAATGAATATCGCTGACCTGATCATCCACCAGCGCTTCAAGGATGCTGTCTATTGCTTTTTTCTGCCCCATATAGCCCCCTGCTCCTTATATAAGATTCTACACATTCAGGTACAAGGTATGATATACTTCTTCCAGTGACGATTCGCTCGCGGATCTCAGATGACGAAATCAGCACACCGGGAAACTGGAACAGATGCACTCGATGAAGCAGCTCAGGAGATACGGAAGTATGCCTGTAACCGGGTCTGGTCCCAACAAGAACCCTGGCCAGTTCCAGAATTCTGCGGGGTTCTCTCCAGCTGTGGAATTCTTCAAGACTGTCCATACCCATTATAAAACTGGGCAGCTCTCCATCTGACGCAAGTTTTGCGAGCAGGTCAACAGTATATGAAGCTGACTCTGCAGGCTCCAGGTCTGCAACACTGAAGAGCGGATTGCTTTCCGTGGCAAGTCGGGTCATCTCCAGTCGGTGTTCCCATTCAGAGAGGGTTCCGGTCTTTTTGTGCGGCGGTATTCTTGAAGGTACGAACAAAACCCGGTTAAGCGAAAACTTTTCAATGGCTTCCTGTGCCAGGTTCAGGTGCCCCAGATGAGGCGGATCGAACGTTCCCCCGAGATAACCGCAATTCACTGAAGCTCCCGGAGCCCTTTCAATGCGTCCTCCTCTTCATCAGAGGAAAGATCGCAGTCTTCCAGAGCTCTGTTGTAATAGGTTTCCGCAGAATATGTATTTCCCATGGATCTGTAGAGGTCGCCCATGGCGATGAGAACAGATCCTCTGCAGGATGTTTCACCGTAACTGTCCAGAGCATCTCTCAGATAAAGAAGAGCCGCATCCGTTTCGTTTCTTCTGGTGTAGAACCTGCCTACGAACAATGATCTTCTGGCAAGATGATCATTAATATCCACAATGAGTTCTTCCGCTTCTGCCATGAGTGATGACAGGGGATAATCATCCATGAATCTCAGTAATTCCTCTCTTGCCCTTATCACGGATGTCTGGTCACGGCGGTAGTCTCTTCTCTGCATCCACATTGTTTCAGCAAGAGCGAACTGTGCATCATCTGACCAGGGTCCTGTAGGATACTCGTTTACAACTCTGAAAAGGTAGAATTCAGCATCGGCCCATAACTTCTGCTCTCTGTTGGAAATTCCGCTCCTGTAGAGAAACAAATCAGTCTGAATGTCGCCTGGATATCTGAACATCAGCTCGGTGTACAGGAAAGTAGACTGCCCCCACTTGTCTCTCTGGAAATAGTCATCAGCCAGGTTGATTATTTCTTCTCTCTCCATGCCATCTGTGGAAGGGAAACTGCCGCAACCGGCAAAAAGTGGAATCAGAACAGTTATCGACAATAGTATCTTCTTCATTGCAATTCCTTTTTCTCGATCATGGTAATGCCAGATACCGGAGAGAATCCCGCCTGGCAGCAGCGGCCATTGAAGCAGCAGAGCTCAGTCCCGGTGCGGTGGAACAGGCAAGGTTGTACCAGCGGAGTGCGTCAACTGCATCTCCAGCGTCTTCAGCCATAAGGCCCAGTCTGTAAGCTGCTTCAACGCGGACACCGGTAAAATTGGACTCCCAGACTTCAAGCAGTCTTTCTCTGGCCAGATAGAAGTCTCCAGACTCGTTGTCTTTATCTGCAAGCAGCAAAAGAACTTCCATCCTTCGCTGTCGCTGCGAAGGAACGAGCAATCCCATCCTGTCAAGTTCTGTGAGAGCTGCGAGTTCGTCTTCCTGGCGTTCGCTTGTGAATCTTAACAGCTGAATCTTCGCCTGAAGAACACTTCCTCTCAGATCTGTTCTCACAAGAGGAACCCTGTCAAGTTCCACAATGTGGGATTCTGCAGCAAGGTTCAGAATACTGTCCTCGGCGGAAGTGCCGGAAAGAGAATCTGCCACTGTGGTCACCGAAATCAGATGACTTGAAGCATAACAGCCTCTTAGAAGCCACTCTTCTTCGAATACCTGATTCAGCCCGGGTGCGATCTCGATGGCTCTTCCGAAAGCATCATAGGCCTGGAGAGAATCGCTGTCCCTTGCCATCTCCCATCCCAGTCTTCTCCAGAGCTGTCCAATTGCCAGAGAGTCGCAGTCACCGGGATTTGAAGAGAGTATATCCAGAGCGGTTCGGGCTCTCTGTCTGTAACCCCGGTTCCTCTGGGCCTGACTGGCCAGCACTGCAGTTTCAGCAAGACGGTACTGCATTCCTGCATCATAGTTTGCAGTGTCAGCACATATCTCTTCGTAAAGCGAGAGAGCCTGAGAATACCTTCCTGCATTGAAGAGAACTTCAGCCTGCTCTATAAGATTCTCATCAGGACCGCCAGGCCTGCATCCTGCTGCGAGAATGGCAAAACAGAAAAAGAGGTTCTTTTTCAAAGATCAGTTCCTGCTGGAATAGAAAAGATAGACGAGAGCAGTTACAACGCCGGTAACTACAAGTGGTTCAAGAATGTTTCCCCGCTCTTCTTCAGAAAGCGTGCCATTACACCATTTCTCGTTTGCGCTTAACACCATCTGGATGTCTCCCATGGGAACAGTATTCTGGAGAACAGCACCTTCTCTGGCAGTAAGAACAACATTTCCCTGGGGGTCCAGAAGAGTAGCAGCTATCTGACATGTTGCCATTCTGGGCACTTCCCGACCTCCAAGAACCCAGCTTCTGCGAGTCTGTGCGTAAACAACGCCAAGCTCAAGGGGACGGAGATTCAGGTTCCAGAGAGACTGATCCCGAGCGGTGGAAACCGTGATACCGGCTTCACCAAGTACTGTTGATGCTATCTGTTCAACGAGCCAGCCGCCATCATGCTCACCACCCACAGAAAGAAGTACCGTTTCCACACCCTGATCTGCAATCTGTTCCGCCACAGGCAGCAAAGCGTCACCTATAACTGTTTCCGTCATTTCAAGGTTGGTCATCAAAGAGCCTGTCAGAATGATTCCAGCAAGCATAAGATTCATCATTTTTTCTCCACACTTTCTTCTGATTTGAACATCAATGAACCGGCTACGATTATATCATTCACTTAATGGTTCTGCCACAAGAACAGCACCGGAAGATTCAACAATCCTGACCTTGACAAAAGACCCCGGTTTTACTTTTTCAGTAAAAGTAACCACACAGTCAACCTCAGGAGCATCCCAGACGGTATGACCTGTTTCAGCATCATCAGAAAGAACAGTTACAGACTGCCCTTCAAGTTTCTCATCCCATCTGGCATAAAGAGCATCTCCCACAGCTGAAACAGTGGCCAGCCTTTCTGCCGCTGTGCCGTACTCCACCTCATCCTGGTTTTTCATAGTCCGGGAATACTCAAGAGTTCCCTCTTCCGGATACCACTGGAATGCAGCAATGTGTCTTGCAGAGCTGTAATCACTCAGAAATTTCCTCAATCTGGTGAAATCCTCTTCAGTTTCTCCAGGATATCCTGTGATAACAGTGTACCTCACAGCAAATTCCGTGTCCATTGAGTCTATCTTCTCCATAAGCCGGCGAAGATAACTCTCATCATAGCCACGCCCCATCCTCTTAAGAATTCTGCTGCTTGCGTGCTGAACAGGAATATCCAGATAGGGAACAACATTCGGGCAGCTGGCGAAAAGTTCTTCCGCTCCCGAGGGGAAATGGGCTGGATGGAGGTAGTAGAGCCTGAACCAGGTGTCCCTGTGAAGCCCGGCAAGCTTACCGGCAAGGTCAAAGAGATTCATGTTGCCTGATTCCCATCTGCCGCTGTCCTGAGCCACCAGACCTATCTCACGGGCTCCCTGCTCTACCAGCATATCAGCCTCTTTAAGAATGATCTCCGGTGATACTCCTCTGAATCCGCCTCTGATTGATGGAATGGTGCAGTAAGCGCAACCGTTGCTGCATCCCTCTGCAATTTTCAGATATCTGTGAGAGCCAGAGCCGGAGACCCCTGAATAACCAGGGTGGAAATAGCCCAGCCAGCTGGAAAGCCCCTTCCAGTCCTCGGGACCGAGAATCAGATCAATTTCATCCAGCCCTCCGGTTCCGTCATCGGCATATCTTCCAGGAAGACACCCTGCCAGAACTATCTTCCTTCCAGGGCCTTCACCCTTCCATGCCAGAAGTTCCTGAAGGTACTCAAGTGATTCCTCTGTTGCAGGAGCGATAAAGGCACAGGTATTGAGCAGAACCACATCAGCTGAATCAGCGCTGTCAGCTTCCTGATAACCTGCACTGCGGAAGATCCAGGCAAACCGTTCCGAATCTACTCTGTTCTTCGGACATCCAAGAGATACAATGTGATACTTCATCAGTTCTTCCTCAAATCGTTCCTGCATCAACAATTGCGTAACCTGGTATCTCCGGGATTCTGAACACATCTGCAGGGGAATCCGACTGTGTCAGATCTGACAGCTCCCAGCAGGTGGTGTTTCCGTTTGCATCAACGGTTGAAAGCAGGAACGGGAGAGAATCAGCGAGAGTGTACCCGGCTGTTATAGTAGTGATTCCCCCGTCAAATACACCTGAAAGAGTTACCGTTACACTGTCGCCGCACTGTGTGGAACTGTTCTCACCGGAACCCTGTTCCCCGGATGTAAGAATATGGAGGAAACCTGCAGGCGAACCTGTGTAGAGCAGAATCTCCTGAAACTCAGGATCTACAGTGTATACCTGATCACCTGTGCTTCCTGTAGCCCGGCCTTCCAGATCGTCGTACTGAAGCAGAAAAAGGTTTGGCCGGGCAAGATGCAGAATACCTGATGATTGTTCTGAATCCAGCGTGAGAGCCCAGTAGTCCGTCTGGATGAAGCTGCCTGTGAGGTATTCAATGGTTTCCATCTTGGCTGTGAGCGGATCAAGGGACAATTGACAAATCAGAATCAGGTACAACATTCAGTTAAGCCTTTCTCAGTCCAGATAGGATTCGAAAACAGCATCATCACCAATAATCACCAGAACATCCGAACCTGAAGCTACTGCCTCTATCAGTTCTTCACCTGGCCTGTAAGCCACTGACTCCGGTCTGAGAAGCCAGCGGTCCAGTGAATCTGCCACTACTGAAGCCTCGTTTTCATAGCCGGAGCAGTGAAATACCATGGTCATCTCAGGTGCCTGAGAGTCGGTCACCTCTGTAACAGTTGCCCCTGATGCCCTGAGAAGATCAGCCGTTCTTGTCATTCCTCCTGTAACAGCGGGTCTTCCAACAACTGCTATCCTTGATACAAATGCAGGAACCCCGGTAGAACCTTCTTCCCCGGGATCAATACCGGAAAGATCACACTCAATCCTTCTCACAGCCAGTCTGGCGTCCTGAGCAAGAGGTGAGTCCGGGTACCTGTAGACAACACCATTGAATTCCTCCAGAGAAGCTGTCAGCCTGCCTCTGTAATAAAGCTGGCTGGCTCTGGTGAACTGCTCCTGAGCGGTATCTGTTCCAGAAAGACCTTCTTCATCCAGTGAACCTGATCTGCAGGAGATCAACAGCAGGACAGATGCAGCAAAAAGCAATTTATGAATCATTCGTCTCCTCCGGCGGTGCAGGGCGAACAAGAACCTCTCTGGGTTTACTGCCCAGGTGAGGGCCTACAACTCCAAGTTTTTCCAGCATGTCAATCAGTTTCCCCGCCCTTGCATATCCTACTCTGAATTTCCTCTGTATCATTGATACCGACGCCCTCTGATCTGCGATAATCGTGTTCTTGACTTCATCAAGAAGCGGATCATCAAAGTCTAATTCACCTGGATCATATAAGTTCCCGCCGTCGTCCTCAGGCGGCTCGTACTCGAAAGGCAGTTCCGGCTGGTCTTTCCAGTACTCTACAAGTGCCCGTGTCTCCTCTGTTGAGATGAAGGATCCGTGAACCCTTCTGGCCTCTGGAGCACCGGCAGGCACGAAAAGCATATCACCCTTGCCCAGCAGCTTCTCGGCACCGTTCATGTCGAGAATGGTTCTGCTGTCTGTTTTGGACTGCACGTTGAAAGCAATACGCGATGGGAAGTTTGCTTTAATCACTCCTGTAATCACATCCACCGACGGACGCTGGGTAGCTACAACCAGGTGAATGCCAACTGCCCTTGCCATCTGAGCAAGTCGCGCAATGGGTGGCTCAACATCTCTGGCAGAGACCATCATAAGGTCTGCAAGTTCATCAATGATCACAACAATATAGGGAAGGTGCTCTTCAACCTGGTCAGCTCCGAACCTTTTGTTGTAGTCCTTTATATCTCTTACGCCGGTTCTGGCCAGAAGACTGTACCTCTCCTCCATTTCTCTCACAAGAGCTTCCAGAAGGAACTTTGCTCGTGAAGCCTGAATCACCACCGGTGCCCAAAGGTGGGGTATTCCCTTGTATGCTGACAGTTCCAGCATTTTGGGGTCCACCATTGCAAGCCTGACCTGATAGGGTGTTCTGGTCATGAGGATGGTAGAGATTATTGCGTGAACACAGACGCTCTTGCCGCTTCCTGTAGCTCCTGCAATGAGAAGATGGGGCATTTCTGTAAGATCGGCGATGAAAGGCTGTCCTTCAAGTTTCTTTCCAAGAGCCACCGGCAGCTTCTCGCTGGACAGGTGATCAATGATCTCTCTGAGATAAACTGTTTCGGGATTCCTGTTGGGCACTTCAATCCCCACAGCACCCTTCCCGGGTATGGGAGCAAGAATCCTGATACGCTTGGCCGCAAGCGCCAGAGCAAGATCATCTGCAAGATTAAGTATTCTGTTAACCTTTACCCCTGGACCAGGTGTCAGCTCATACCTTGTAAGAACAGGACCTGGACAGTGGTCGGCAATAGTGCATTCCACACCGAAAGCTGCAAGTTTGTCCACCAGCAGCTGTGCTCTTTCTTCAACTTCCGCCTTTGTCTGCCCTCTTCTTTCAGACGGCGCAGGAAGAGTGAGGAACCCGGATCCTGGAAGGTGATATGAATCCTGGCTGCTGCTGTCTGAAACGGGAGTTGGTACTTCTGTTTTTACCGGCTGGGATTTTTTTCCTGCAGGTGCAGTTTTCACTGCTGGCTCAATTACTATCTCCGGTTTCACCGCTGTCTTCTGCTCTTCCTGTTCCATCCATGGATTCTGGATTTCAACAGGCTCCGGTCTGGTAACCACTGCAACCGGTTTCTCTCTTACAGCAGGTTCCGGCTTTCTTCTACGGGTTCTCTTTCTGCCTGAAAGAGAGTTTATATCCTCGCCGATATTCCAGCCGGTGAAAACCACAATTGAAACCATGAAGAGAACAAAGAGAATTATCCAGCCAACTACTGATCCTGCAAGACCTTCCAGAGCAAGAACAGATCTGGCAGCCAGCTCGCCTCCTGCAACAGAAAGCAGTCCGGGATTGATCCTGCCCAGCACCATTGAGAGCAGAGCGGAAAAGAAAAAGGCACACACGAACACTGAACCTGTTACAGCCAGCCATTTTCCTGCAAAGTGCAGTTTGAGCACTCTGGCCCCTGTGAGAAAAAGCGTCAGTGGCACAAATGCAGAGAGCACTCCCAGAAATCCCCTGAAAAAATGTCCTGTATCAGAGAGAAATCCCGATGGAGGTGAAACAAGGGACACTGCAATAGAAAGAGAAACTCCCAGGAGCAGAAAAAATACAACTGAGCGCCATTTTCCTGAAGGTTTCCTACGTTTTCTGCCGGATGCCATTTACACCTGCCTCAGGGTTGTTCCGCCGGGACCGGACCTGTATGCAGGATCAGCCTTTCTCTCACCGTCAATTGAGAAACAGTACTTGATCCACTGACCGGAAGACATGGTCAGCTCACCGAACCAGCTGCCGTCAGGGAGTTTCTGCATTGGGGACTCTGAATCTTTCCAGTTGTTGAAATCACCAACAATGGATACTCTTGAAGCTTCGGAATTGCCGATACAGAAAAATGCAACTCTGGTTTTCGGAGCAAGGCTTTCCTGAACAGAATCACGCAGTGCAGGGTACGCCCTGAAAACAGGTCGAAACCTTGCCGGTATCTCCATTACCCCGTCATCTCTTGGGTCTCTCACCCTGCGCTTGCGTCCCTTTTTTGTGGAGAAACATCCGAAACCTCTCAGAAAAACAGATTCTCCGGAACACATAGTCTCTTTTATGACTTCGAGAACGGTTACCAGAACAATCTGAACTTCCTTCATTGTCAGACCTGTTCTTGAAGCCGTCTCCCGGGCCAGTTCCTCCCTGGTCATGCTACCCCTCCTGCAGAGTTATCTTGCCATCCGATGTACTGTTGAATATCAGACAGTATCCTCTTCGTCAAGGAGTATGACTATAATCGCCGCATGAAACGCATTCTCACAGCTTTAGCCGGCCCTCCGTGTTCAGGTAAAACTGCAACAGGGGTAATACTGGCCGGAATACTGGATGTTGAGTTCCTGGAGACTGATTCTCTAATAGAACAAAACTCGGGAAAATCCATCGCACAGATATTCGAGATGTCCGGTGAGGCCGGATTCCGGAAAATCGAGAAACAGACAGTTCGGAGGGTTGTTTCAGGCTGCCATGGCAGACCGGCTGTTATAGCACTTGGCGGAGGGACACTCCTTGACTGCGAGACCAGGACACTTGTTGAATCAGAATGCAGAGTTTTCACTCTCACTGCCCCGGAAGACATCCTTGTTTCCAGAAATACAGGGGGCAGACCCCTGGCAGCTGACGCAACTGCTTTCCGCAAACTGCTTGAGGACCGAGCCGCGCACTATCTTTCCCTTCCAGAGCAGGTGAACACAGGCAGCAGCACTCCGGAAGAAATTGCCCTGATGCTTGCAGAAAAAATCAGGAAAGAAGCTCACTCTCGGTAGTTTCCGTGAGCCCTGCACGGACAATTGTCTTCCTGGCATGGTCAAGCCCCACGTAGAATCTGTCGGAATAAAGGGTGTAGTCATCTCTGAGTTTCGCCGGCGTCATGTTAACTGTTATCACATTGGCGCCTGCCTGAAAACACCTGTACTGACCGTCCTTCATAAGCCTTTCAAAGGTGCTTGTTGCAGGGATCAGAGTGTTTTTCAGAAACAGTCTCATGGCTGCAATAAACCTCAAACCCAGTTCAGGATCCCCAGTTTCGGCATCCTCAAGAGGTGTACCTTTTGCAGGAAGGAAAACTGCCACACTGGACATTTCCACCTGCAGCTCCCGGAGAAGAAGAAGGTCTTCAACCAGAGATTCCTTTGTCTGGCCCGGAAGACCCAGGAGCGGTCCGGATCCAATATGATAACCGTGAGATCTGATCTTCTTCAGCCAGTCAACCCGTCCTTCAAGAGTGAAGCCCGGCTTCATTCTCTCAAAAAGCTCTCTGTCTGCAGTTTCATGTTTCAGAATAAATTTTCCCGCCCCTGCTTCCCGCCAGAGGTCAAGATCTTCTTCAGTGTGTATTCCAACACACAGAAGCACACCCATATCCAGGTCATGGATATCACTGATAACACCCCTGAGCCACTGAGCACCGTAGGTTTCGCTCTCTGCTGCCTGGAGAAAGAAGGTTTTTATACCGTTCTCTCTGGCCTTCGAAGCTATTGTTACAAGCTCCTTGTGACTAAGTGAATAACGTACACCCTCCGGATTGTTAAGCCGCATGCCGCAGTAAAGGCAGCTGCATCTGCACGAGTTTGCGAATTCCACAACCGCCCTGATGAAAGCCTTCCTGCCGAAAATACCGTTCCTTACTTCTCTGGCGGCAGAGTAGAGAATTTCAGCCTCTTCGTCTGTACTTTCCAGTATTCTCAGAAGATCAGCCCGTGTGAAATCCGTATCAAGTCTCTGCTGTATCCATTCACTGCTTATGGTGTTCATCAAATTCTATCCTTATTTGTTTTAAAACTGTCTTCTTGAGTTCTTCCGGTGGAGTATAACCTGTCCACATGGAGAAGGAACAGGCTGCCTGCTCCACAAGCATTACCTCGCCGGTAATAACCCGTACACTTTTCTTCTCAAGCTGATTCCTCCACAGCCACCCGGGGTTGTAATTCAGATCTGCGAAAACCCATTCAGGCGGCAGATCAAAAGGAAATCTGTCATGTTCGCACCACCCCAGAGGGGTGGCATTCACCACTGTAGCATAACTGGGAAGGTTTTCCAGGGGAAGACCTTCTCCTCTTCTCACTGTTATGAACCTCCGGGAAGCAAGAGCTGTACGAACAGCAGCAGCAGCACCTCCGTCGCCCAGAACAAAGAACGGTTCAGGAAGATCAGCTGCCATCTTTCTGAATCCTGCAACATCGGTGTTAGCCCCATGAATTCCGCCGCCGGAAAGAACAACAGTGTTCACCGCTCCTGCTGATAATGCATCCGGCCCTGTTGAGTTACAGAGATGAAAAACGGTTTTTTTATGGGGAACGGTAATATTCAATCCGGTATATCCTGTTTCTAGAAGATTTCCCAGAAGTACTTCAACCTCTTCCGGAGGAACACTGAACAGTTCGTATTTTCCCTCAATCCTGAAATGCTCCATAAAAGAGGAATGAATCAGAGGTGAAACAGAATGACTGACCGGATAACCGAGCAGCCCTGTGAGAAGCATTACTTAACTCTTCTTATAAATTGAAAACTCCTGGTGAGAATGTCTGCCAGCCCTCTGGGACGGAAGAATACCGGCCTGAAAAGGTCACTGCCGGGTTTAAGTTTTTCAGCCAGCGGGGCACCACGATACAGTCTTATGGTTCCAATGTTTACGAAGGTGTTCCTCCACCCCAGGAGAATCCTCGCCTTTGCCATGAAAAAGAACTTCAGGAGCAGTGCATACAGGTTCTCTCCAGGGGAAGCGCTGAAAAAATTCACCCCTACAGTGAAACCTGTCTTCCTTGAAGCCTTCACCGCAGGCCAGAGTCTGCGCACATCTCCTCCCTTGCCCATGAGTTTCCATCCTTTGCGGGTAATAACATCAGGGGAAAAATCCACCCATCTGCAGCCTGCCCGGTAGAGCTTCTCCAGGCTGGAAAGAGGTACTGATTCCGAGAGCCATGCCTCCCATGGAGGAACATTCTTCAGCTGAAGTATCGCATCCAGCAGTTCCTGGTAGTACTTCACCGGATGATCAAAAACAGAATCCACGAACATGAAACTGTCAAACCCCCGGCTGGTTATCTCTCTGATATCGTTAATGACATCATCAACCGGTCTCAGTCTGAATCCGTTCCCGCTTACCTCCTTGTAGGTGCAGTAGGCACAGTTGAAAACACAGCCTCGTCTGGTCTGAATTCCAACAGCACCCTTACCGGGGTAATCTGAAGCTGGAAACAATGAGTAGTCAGGCTGAGGAATGTGACCAAGGGCCGGGCGCGGGGGGATGACAAGTTTCCCCTGCATCCATTCCGGTTCCGGTCCTCCCTGCAGGTGATCCAGAACAGCCTGAATGGCAAGTTCTCCCTCTCCCCTGAAGCCGGTGTCAATCCTTGGCCATAGTTCAAGTATCTTCTCGGCATAGATGGAAAACCCGGCACCCCCGACTATTACATGCCCCTCCCATGATTCGAGAACTTCCATGAGAGAACTGAAGTGATCAAGATACCAGTATGTATTCGGATAAGCACTGTCATCTATGTTCCGCAGAGATACTGCAACCACTTCAGGTCTGAATTCCTCCAGTGCTCTCTTGAGGTCACTGCCGGGATCATCAGAAAGACTCAGATCAACACCGGAACACTGGTGATCCCTGAGTGCCCCTGCCAGATAAGCCAGCCCTATGGGGTAGATGGGAGCTTCAGGTCTGCCTGCCGGTGACTGAACAAGTAGAATTCTCATATTTTTTTCTCCTGTGCACTTGTCTAATTCACAGCATTTACTATAATGAAAAACTCACTGCTCTTCCATTGAAACAATACTCCAGGGGGTTCAAATAAAAGCAGATATCACCGCCGGCAGATGGTACTGTTTTGTCGCCGGCCTGGCGGTGGCGGTCTCGGCAGTATTTTTCGCAGCAGACAGCGTCAATTTCATTCTTCTCATCTCACTGGCCGGACCGATATTCTCCTATCTGGTACTGGAAACCAGACAGGGAGGATTTCTTGCCCCGGTGCCTGCTGTGTGCTGGTCAGCAATGGTATTCGGAGGAATTCTTCCTGCTGCTGTGATAACTGCCGGAACACTCCTCACAGGTATTCTCTGTCACTGGAAAAACAGGTCTCTCAGAAACATGTTCATCAGCTATATACCTGCAATCCTGCTTATCATGACTGCAGGCAGAACCGTATTGGAGAATCCTTCATCAATTCTCTATCTGCTTCCTGCCGGGGCAATTCTCCAGATCAGCTCTCAGACCATTCTTGAGGGATTCAAATCCAGAGTGGCCGCTGTTACTGCAGTTGGATGGATGATCAATGCAATTGCAGCTTCAACACTCTCCTTCTTTTTTCTTGAAGACGGTTTTTCCGGTGCTCTGCTTGTTGTGTGTGTTCTCGTTCTGTTTGCATCTTTTGCTTCCAGGACAGGAAGTAAGTTCATCTTCTTCACAGGCCGAATTGGAACTCTTTCTCTTCAGAACAGACTGATAAGCTACCTGTACCGCGAGAAAAACCCTTATCCACTCTACTTTTTTGACGGTAACAGGGTATGGACAATGCAGGGAAAACCCTCAACAAGAGTATCTCCTCCTGTAAAGCTGGTGCAGGGGAAAGAGGGCAACTGGAGCATCTTCCCGGTTGGAAGGTCGGCATTCATAGCAGGAGGACCTGCTGCGGAGGAATTGAACACACTGCCGGCAAGAGAACTTCGGGAAACGTTACTGCTTCTGGAATCCATCTGGACAGCATCGTTCACCAGACGAAGGATGGAGAATGCTTTCCTGGGAGCGGCAGGGATGCTTGTGAGGATAGCTGATAAAAAGGATTCGGACACACACAGACACTCAATAAGGGTGGCACAGACCGCAGTAAGGCTGGGAGAAATAATGAAACTCCCTGATTCAGAACTGCAGCAGCTGCGAATAGGTGCAATGCTTCATGACATCGGCAAGCTCACGATACCGGGAAACCTTCTCACAAAAAAGAAGCTCCTTACAGAGAGAGAAAGAAAAACAATCGAGACTCATCCCAGGGCAGGTGCAAGGCTTCTTGCACCAATGGAAAGGTACGGAAATGTTTCGCTGGTAATTCTCCAGCACCATGAAAGAATAAACGGAACTGGATATCCTGACGGATTGAAAGGCAGTGAGATCTGTATGCATGCAAGAATAGTTGCTGTTGCAGATGCCTTTGACGCAATCATCTCACCGAGATCATACCACCTGGGCAAACCTGCACATATCGCCATGCAGGAGATCTCCAGATACAGAGGAACACATTTTGATGCTGTTGTGGTTGATGCCCTGAAGGAGATGCTCTCATGAGGCCCGACTCACGAAATCTGATTGCTTCAGCGGCACTGATCTCTTTTTTCTTTGTCATTCCCGGGTTCAACCCTGCACCGCCTGGTATTGGAAACACACTTATCCTGATGCTTCTTGCTGCTTCCGGAATACTGATCTCCAGGATTTTTGTTCTCTCTTCAGAATCCGGAGATCCTGTAGGAATTGAGTCTTCTGTTATTGTGTTCATCTCATCCTGGAGTATGCCTGCTCTGATTTATCCGGTAACTTTCTTCTTTGCTTTCTCAGGCAGCATCATCAATTCATACAGATCAGAGAGAGAGGGACGCGGATACCTTACCGCAGCCATTTACCAGGGAGTATTGTTCACTGTTCTCCTGAAACTGGCTGAAGCAGTCTACTGGCATATTCTCTCAGGGCCTTCTCCTCACAGCGCTGTGATGACCTATACAGCCCTTACTGCAACAGCCCTGCTTCTAACTTTCCTGAGATCACTTTCCATAAGATTCACCGGAGACCAGGTAGGGTCATTCCGCAGAAATCTTACAAGAAACCTGATATCCAACGGCTTCATTCTCCTGCTGGCAGTTCCCGGAGCTCTTTCAGCAAGAAGAGAGTTTGACACAACTGCAATGCTCATTGCTTGCGCCACAGGTCTTTTCTCCATGCTGCTGATCCACGGGATCAGCATAAAGCTGAACAGATCGGCTCACGAACGCACAGAAGAGCTTGATACGGTGCTGAAGCTCAGGGAGCTGTTTGAAAAACTGTTCTCTACAAGAAAAGAGAGTGAAGTGATCAGGGCTCTGTGCAATGCTGTTTCTGATGCCTGGCAGTGCAGGGCAGCAGTAAGCTGGAAGGGAATGAAGTACTATGAGGGAAGTGCCTGGGATACAGATAGAGCCGTATCCTGCTCCCATATTGACGGCCTTACGGTATGGGTTGACTCATTCAGCTCCACTGTACCTGAATATCTTGAATCCTTTGTAAACAGAACTGTTCCTGTTCTTGCAGGTCTTGAAGCGGAAAAGAAGATGAAACAGGCATCATGGGAATCTGTTGAAACCATGGCTTCTTTTCTTGAGGGAAATCGCAGCGACTTTGCCGGATTCAGCAGGAAAGTTGCTGAAACAGCCTTCCTCCTTGCTGCATCACTGAACAGGAACGACTGGTTCAGAGATTGTGTCAGACTTGCCGGTCTCCTTCATATAATGGACCTGACTGAAGTGGATGGCTCCGGTACAAAAACAGAACCGCTGTCACTCCCTGAAATCACCACAGAGAGCCTCAGGTATCAGAATGAGCACTGGTGCGGAACAGGTCCCAGAGGAATGGAGGGAGAGAATATCCCCCTCTGTGCACGAATTCTTGCTGTAAGTATCGCCTGGGAAAAAGCTCTGAGATCCGGAACAGCTGTTGCTGTCAGGGATCTGAAAATGAGGGCGGGGACCCTTTACGATCCCCGCCTTGTGGAACAGCTGCTGGAGCTCAGAAGCTGACAGTCAGCCTCAGTGCTCTATTGTCAGAGTACCCTCGCTGTAACCTGTAACCTCCGCATCTGTCACAGGGTTTGAAAGAACTCCGTAAATGTAGTACGTACCTTCAGGAACACTGCTGCAGTTCCAGGTCCATACTGTGAGATACTCAGGACAGACCACATCCTCCGTTATCTCAACAAGACCGGAAGACGGATCGGTATCCGTGTCGTAGTAGAGGTCCATAAGCCTTTCATCAGAACCTGTGGAATACCACTTCAGATCGTATGAGTTGTCTGCTGTGGCTCCAGGGGGAGGAGGAGATGTGAAGTAGAACCATAGATTGTCGTGGATGATTTGCAGCATACCGTTGCTGTAGTCAGAGAAGGTACCTGCAGGATTAGTCAGCTCTGCGTAGATGTAGTAGTAATCTGCAGGCACTTCACTGCAGTCCCAGAAATACTGGTAGTCATCCCAGGAAAGGTCCTGTGCGATGAGTTCCAGTCCCGAGGACGGAATGGTGTCGGTGTCGAAGTACACATCCACCGTTCCTGCGCCTGCCTGGCTTGCGGCAGCCCACATTATGGTGAAATCATCCTCGGCTGCGGCGCCGCCGGATGGCGGTGAGGTGACAAAGATGTAGTTGTACTCGTGACTTACGAGAACTGTGCCTTCACTGTAGTCCTGGGCAAACTCGTCAGTACCGGGAACCGGCCTGCCGTCTGATGGGTCGTAGATGATCCCGTAGACATAGTACTCCCCTTCACCTACTGTCAGGGTGGTCCAGGAATATGTTCCGGTATTTGTAAGACCTGTGGCTATTTCTGTGAGCTCTGTCGGGTCGTTATCAGTATCATAGTAGAGATCTATCAGTGTGCCTGATGCACCTGATGCGGAATACTCGACAGTATAGGTGGAATCTGCAGGCTCTCCCGGACTGGACGGGGAGGTGATGTTGATGGAGTAACCGGTGTGATCTATTGTTACTGTTCCATCAGACCAGTCGTTACCGGTTCCCCTCAGATCCCTGCCGGGATCCATTGCATCGCTCACAACACCGTAGACAAAGTACTCACCCTCGGGAATTGACCCGCAGGGCCAGTTGTATTGACCGGAATTAGCCAGAGCACTTGCAATAACATAAACTGTTCCACCGGGTTCAACGCTCTCACCGTAGTAGAGAGAAACATATGCTTCGGCAGGAGCGTCAGTATTCCAGATGAGCAGATATTCATCGTTTGCAGTGGCACCCTCCACCGGAGGAGTAACCATTTCAAAGGAGTAGTCCTGTTCGTGTGTAATGTTCACAGTGCCTGCACTCCAGTCGTAGCCCAGGCCACGGGATCCAAGAGCGGCAAATATGTACCAGCTGCCCTCTTCAACACTGCTGCAGTCCCAGTTGAACGATGTCCCTGCAGGAGGTTCAAGAGTGGCAATCGGGTACAGTTCACTTCCAGTGGTATCTGCTGAATAATACAGATCCATTGTCTCAGTTGAGGGAGCATCTGTTGTCCAGACTATCTGGAAGCTCTGGTCAGCTGATGCACCGGATGCTGGTGGTTCAGTAATTTCGATAGAGTACTCTGCTGTATGAGTGATGGTGATAGTGCCGTTACTGTAATCTGTTGCAGTGGCTTTCGAGTCATCTCTCATTAACCTGATGAGACTTCTGCTGTCACCGTCTGAACCAGGTGTGGTAAGTATACCGTAAATATAATAGGTGCCCTCCGGTACACTGGAACAGTCCCAGGAGTAGTACCCGTCATCGAAAATTCCCGTCTCTATCTCCACCAGCCCGGATGAAGCTGCCTGATCAGTATCATAGAAAAGATCTACAGTGGAGTTCAGGGGAGCTGTGCTCTCCCACTGAATGGTGTAGATGTTGTCAGCCTCTGCTCCTGCCTCTGGCGGCCTTGTGATGTAGAAATCAGGGTTCAATCCACCGTGATCAACGGTAAGCATTCCCTGGCTGTAATCAGAACTGGTGTTAACAGTGTCGGAAATCACTGCATGCACGTAGTAATACCCTTCGGTGAATGAAGAGCAGTCCCAGACAAAGGAACCGTTGTCCTGAATATCAGCTGCAATCTGGACAAGCCCCTGAGAGGGATCAGTATCATCATCCACAGAGAGGGTGACAATTCCCTCAGTGTAACCTGAGGAGACCCACGTGACAGTGAAAGTTGTATCAGCAGTGGCTCCTTCCTCACCGGGAGCTGTGACAGCTATACCCGGTTCTCCCCCGGAGTGGTCCACTGTGAGAGCTCCATCGGACCAGTCACTGCCTGTGGACTGGTCACTGGTGATCAGGGCTCTTACGAAGTAGACGCCGTCGGGAACCCCTGAAAGGTCCCAGCTGTAGCTTCCTGAAGCAGCCAGATCAGATTCAATTGCAACCTGCCCCAGAGGGGAAGCCGCTGTGTTGTAGAACAGTGCCACAGTCCCGGAGGAAGATGATGTCCAGGTAACATTATATGTGTCCGTTGCAGAGGCTCCAGCCGCAGGCGGAGCTGTTACCGTAACGGTTATATCATCCGATGGTCCACTTGATTCATCTCCGCAACCTGCTGCGAAAAGCAGCAATCCTGCCAGAAGAAGAAGCAGTTTTCTCATTGATTATCCTCCAGTTGTCTCAGTGGATGTGGTGAATACAGAGGTCGTATTCTCGGTCTCTGGGTTGATATCGGTTCATGGGTGTACGGAACAATCCGGAGATCACCGTAATCCACCTGTCCGTCTACAGGTACTGAACCATTGAAGAGGTTATCTTGGTACACATCAGTGGTGTACATCTGAATCTTGTCCAGATTCCAGCCTCCGTGTGTGGTGGAGTTTCCGTCCGCAAGCATCCGCCATCTGAAGACAATGGTCTGATTGGTTCCCCATACCAGCCCGGCAGGGAGCTTATCGACTCTGTATCTGAATGTCTGGAATGAACTGTTTATACCTTCAGCCTCTATCAGCTTATGCCAGCTGGGAGGAGATACCTCACCGAAAGCGGCACACTCAAGAAGGAATGTATCACCTGACTGGGTCTGAGGACAGGCAATGAATTCCACATAGGAGTAGCATAAGTCCCCGCTGTCGTTTCCAAAGTCAATAGGCGGAGAGAGCAGGAAGTTGTTCTGGCTCGGCTCGTACATCCTGTCCATGCCCCCTGCAAGAGACATGTCATTCCCTGCCCACTGTGCGCCGTCAGGAGTGCTGGAAGGATCCGGTGAACCGCTTGTGGAATAGGCATACCAGTCAAAATTACTGCCGCCCAGAGCTACCTGGGGCCAGTCTGCTCCAGCTCTGCTCCTGCAGTAATCCACCTGCCAACCACCGTGGGATTCTCCGAATGTACCGTAATTGAACCGCAGTCTCACTGTCTCTCCTGCATATTCAGTAATGTCGAACACGCAGAAGTCATACGAATTAGCACCTGTACTGCCCCATCCGTAGTTCTGACCGGTCCATCCTGTTTCATTCCCAAGAGCAGGGACATCACTGGTGTAGTATCCGAAGTACGGTACTATCAGATGCCAGGTTGCTCCGTTATCCGCTGAGATCTTCACATTGCAGCCGCCGCCGGCACCACCGAAGTCGTACTTGTGGAAAAAGGCAACTGCAACCCTCTCTCCAACGGAAAAGGAGGTAAGATCTATCTCAGGGCTCTGAAGCCATGCCTGTGTCGGTGTTGTGTTGTAATTACCGGTACCGCCCACTGCGTAGTACCAGTCTCCGGTATGTGCATCGGAAGCATTATCCACTGCAGTCCATTCATCCTCTGTATATCCCGGCCACACACCATGGGTCCAGCCGTTCATTCCGAAATTCCTTGCTTCTATCACAATGGCATCGTAAAGAATGCCATCAACATCGTACGGTTCATGTGTTGATGCAGCAAAACCGATGTTGAAGTCGTCACTGATGGGAATTCCAGCAGAGGCAGCCTCAGCTGTAAGATCTACAATTGCTTCTTCCCACACAGGGAAAGAAGAAGGGGCCTGGATCATACGATTTGAAAGATCCCAGTAGTCTGCCTGCTCACCCACAATTGTAACATTGTCGATACTGATCCCATCCTGACCTGTAGCGGATGTTGTGGGGTCGTTATCCTCCTGGGCGAACACTATGCTGAAATTCGACCAGTCGTAACCGGCAGGAGCAAGCTCGTCCAGATCCACCTCACGGGTAACCCAGGAGCCGGAAGGGTATGTCCCGGGAGAAAGTGCTGTCTGTGCAACAGGTGTTCCCATGACGGAACCATCCATAAGGCCTACGAAATCACCGTCATTGGTCTCGTCACCTCTGCTGCAGAAATCAAATCTCAGCCAGACCTCACTGCTTCCTTCGAAAGCAGAAAGATCGTATGTGTTCATCACCCTGCATTCATTGGCTCCGCCGTTTCTGCGTGAGTCCATGTTAAGGTAATTGCCGTCAACGGGATACTGGCTGGTAACTTCAATCCTGCCGTAATCGTTTGTCCAGTATGTCCAGTCTCTGCTGTCCCCGGCTCTGAACCCTGAAAAGTCCTCCTCATCCACCACTGTGGTATCACCTGCAGTGAATACAGGAAGAAAGACTCCGTCTTCATACTCAAGTTCGTCTGAACCCTCTCTCCAGTAGAAGCGGAGCCTGAGGTCCGTGTCAGAATAGTCATCAAGATCAACATTCCATACACCCAGCTGAGTGGATTGCCCGGAACGCCAGCAGTCCAGAACAATACTGTTGCTGCCTTCATATGAAAGGCTCGCGTTATTAACTCTCTCTATTCTTCCGTATCCGGCGTCCGACAACCATGTCACCCAGTTATTTGCCCAGCTGGCAGCTGACTCAAAATCCTCTCCGAGGATTGGTTCCCAGACATATCCGCCCTCCATGTAATCTTCGTATACATAAGCGGGTTTTACCTCGAAATCCTCCTCAAAAATGTAATCAATCCACTTTCCCGGATGTCCGTCGGACTCCATGTACAAATCCCTGTATTCCACAGGGGAAAGTCCTGCAAGCTGAAGGTTGAAAGGAGTGGTACTGCCGTTGTAGACCGCTCCGTTCTGTGATTCAATAGTATAGAACACGCTGCGAACCTGACCCGGATCGGTGGTAGGAGCACCGGCACCGTCGGTATAGCTGAAGGATATTGCACCTTCAAAGGAGGCCATCAGCTGATCACCATTGCCATCCACCGCTGTAATCCAGCCGTCTGCACTTGTCAGCGTTATCTGGTCCTCAGGGCCGAATTCCGCAGGATTCTCCACATTGGAGGAAAATGTGAAGGTTTCCTCTCCTGCCTCCAGTACAGGGTTTTCAAGCCTGAAGAGATCACCTGGATAACCGGCATTCTCCATGAGCGACTCGATGCCGGACAGTGTAAGTCTGGCTCCTGTTGACTCCAGAGCACTGCTGGAAGCAGTATCGGCTGCCCTGATGCCTCCTCTGAGAAACACAAAGGCCGCACCGGCAATTATGCCGATTAGAACCACAACCATCATGACCTCAACAAGGGTGAAACCTCGTACTCTTTTCATGATTTTCTCCGATTCATGTTTAATTCTATACTGTCACACAATATCATCATCTATTCTGGTACCCTCCCTTTCAGGAGGATCTGCAAGCCAGCTGTAAATGTTCCACCTGCCCAGCATGGGGAAATGAGGCGGGTGCATAACCGCAAGACCCTGATCCCATGCAATGCCAAGCTCGTAGCCGCTGTTCACTGATGACAGTCTACCCATCTCACCCTGGGTCAGGCTGCCGGAAATAGTTATCCTTGCCTGCTCTTCCGGGATGTACGGTACCTGGGCCTGAAAACTTCCCGAGGGAACAGCCAGGGATGCCCGTATAAGAAAACTGCAGTCAGTCTCAATCTGCCATGGCCCGGTCCAGTCAGAGCCACCGGTTTCGTCCGGGTCCGAAGTAATAATCATATCACCAAGTGCCACAAGTCCGAAAGGCCCTCCGGAGCCCACCGCTCCGCCGTCAACACTGCCTGCGATAAGTAGATCGTTCCGGGCAAGAATTGTAACAGGGTGGCCTGGAATTCGGAGGGTTTTTATCATAACCGGGGAAAAACCATTCTGCAGAATGACCAGATCTATACCGGCGATATCCACTGTTTCTTCAGCGGATGTCTCGCTTTCCTTGAATACAATCATATTACCGTCGATAAGCACCCGTTCTGCTGAAATACTAACTGTACCTGAAGGCTGTGCCCCTGCGGCGAGCCGGTAGAAGTGCTCACGCATTCTGGAAAAATCAATCTCAGGTGCGTTGGCTCTCCACCAGGGTGCTCCCTGATAATGGCGGCTGTAAGGCTGAACCCAGACACTGCTTCCATCCGGATGTGGAACATCTGACCTTCCAGCGCCTGCAAAGCTGAAACCACCTGAAGAGGTGGTTGAAATCATAGATGCATACGGATCACCGGTAGAGTCAGGAGATATGCTGCTGAAAGAAATTATTCCGTTGGAGTGCACCGGTCCGTCAAGAACCCTGCCGTCTTCCATGAAGCCGGGAGGAATTCCTCTGTCGGTAAGAATTGAATAGCTGGAAGGGTAGGCAGGAGCTGCCCGGATATACAGGTCTCTTGTAACATCACCGGCAAGTCCTCTTGCTCTTATCTCAACAGAACCGTTCCCGTAGAGACCGCCTGACCCGTTCACCGGATCAATAACAACCTGGAATCTGTCTCCTCCGGGAATGGAGAGCCAGTGGGAACTGTCTCCCTCCATTTCCAGAAAGAATGGCTCACCGGTTGCAGGCATGGCCTGAAGAGTGGACAGGTAGTGAATTGCAAGTGAAGTTCCGGTACGGGCGGCTGTTGCCGCCCGTAATCCATTCATTCTGAACGTGGTGGCGGAGACATTCATCCGGAAGAGTGTGTAGACAACACCAACCATGAGAAACATCACAGTGGCAATGATAACAACTGTTGCCAGCAAACTTCCTCTCTGGCCCTGGTTGCTCAAAACCGCTCCGCTACCATTCAAACACACCTGTGGCCACATCCTCCTTGGTCATCTCCGGCACCTCAGCCCACATTGTAGTGTTCCAGTTAGCCGTTGTAGGAAAGAATGGAGGATGCATGGAAAGAAGCCTTGGATCGAAGTAAACCGAGATGTCGAAGCCTGTGTTACCACCTGATGTATAGCCCTCTTCCTGGACCATGTATCCGCCCATGAGTGTGAACGGGAATGGTCCAAACAGTGGATAATGATAATCCTCTGCTTCAAGATTTCCTTCAAGGGCAAGAAGCACTGCGTCAACTTCAAAGGCAGTCTTTGTATCAACGGAGAATCCACCCCAGTCAGTTGAATCGGGATCCGACCTGTCATCCGCCAGAAGAATATCTCCCTGAACAGTCATGAGTCCCACGATACAGTCATTGTCAGGATCTTCAGGGTCAGGATTGGAATACAGAAGATTTCCTGCCAGGTACAGATTACCATTCATGCCTATGGTGAGAGCCGAGTCCATTCCCATGGAGATATCTCCGTGCCCCCTGATGTAGATGTTTTCATTGTCTCCGTTATCGATCCAGACAACAGGGTTTTCAAGAGAATCCAGCGGGAATGTTTCTATCGCTGCGGTTGGTCCCTGTTTCATCTCCAGAGTGTTACCCACCACTCTGATGCGGGTACCGTCGGCAACCGTTCCCATGCCGAAGTAAAGACCGTCTGTAATCGCAGCACTCCTGACGCCCTGCCAGTTGATCTCATCTGCTCCGAAGGGAATAGGTTCCACCCCCAGCTCGAAATAGGGTGCCCCGAGAGAGAGCCTTTCAAACGGTCTCATCTCCAGATTCCCGCTTGCAGGTCCTGTGGCATGGGTGTTGCCCCAGTCGGAAATGTAGAAGTCCGATGTAAGCTCGAAGCTGTAGAAGAACGGATCGTTCTCGTGTGTGGAACTGGTGCTGATCACCCTGATGGGGCCGTTCGCATACAGTGGCCCGTCAAAGCGGTAACCGTCCACATACGCTCCATCGAGACTGGGATCGTCCATGAACACCGAGAACCTTGCCAGATTAAGCGGTGTAACCACCACCCGGAGACCGTAGGATTCCTCAGTGTCACCAGGAGCAAATGCCACACAGTTGAACATGTATGCATTCGCCGATATGATCTCATCGTTGTTTATGTTGGGATCAACGGTGACGAATACGGAACCCATGCCGTTTGGAAGCACCTCCGGAGATGCCACGGTTCCCAGCATTGGTGTAGGTGGATGGGTTATTGTTGGCAGAGCTGCACCTGCAACCACCATGTGAGTTGCAAGGTTCACTCCAGCTTCAGCTGTGTACTTTGCCTGCATCCTGTCTCTGGTCCAGATCTGGGTGCTGGCATTGGATTTCACATAGGTGTACAGGCCTCCTGTGAGGATGATAAGGAAGATGGCGGAAATTACCACCAGCATCAGTGCCGAACCTCTTCTGTCTGTCATATTCATTCTCTTCCTCCCCTCTAGATTGCGTAACGGCCGTAGAAGCCCACATTGTCAAGGTTCCAGCCACCGTTCTCCGCATAGATTCCGGAGTCCATTACGAACCTGATGAAGTAGTATGTCTTCCCGTCGGCTCTTGCCTGCTCGAAATACGAAGTAAGCTGTATCACGTCAGTGGTCCAGATATTGTCGTCATAGTCACAGTCCTTCACCAGTATCCACTCGGCCTCATCAGTGGGAGCCACAGCTGAGTAGGTGAATGCCATGTAAACGTATGCCTTGTCGTTGTGGGACCTTCTCAGACATCTGTCGAAGGAAACGGCTACAGAGTCGTAGGCTGCTGCTTCAGCCATGTCGTATGGGCATGAAACCAGCCAGTTCCAGGACTCAGCCATGTAGTTTCCGTCGTCGGTAAGGTCATTGCCGGCGATGGTGTTCTCATTGGCGGGCACAAGGTTGGGGTCAGGGTCAGGGGTGAAGAGAGGAGCACCGAACTCCCAGTCATCATTGGTTCCCCCATGCTGCCAGGTAACCTCGCCGGAGAATCCAAGTTCATTCATGAGATAGATGGCCTCGAAGTCTCCGTACATGGATCCGTAGGCAAGAGGCATTACCATACTGGTGCTGGCGGAATCCTGATCCACATACCTGTCACCGTAGAGAGTTGTGCCTATCTTGATGGATGGTCTTACATCGGCCCTTGTGAGGAAGGAGGGATCACTCGAAGATGAGGTTGCCCACCTGGAAGCTGCTGTATGAAGCCCTGCAAACCAGTTGTAACCGGGAGCGGGTCCTGTCTGGTTCATCTCCAGTTTCACCAGAAGATTGGTGGCCTCCGGGAGGATGAAGGGCTCGTCAAGAACTATATCAGCCCATGTTTCAGGAGATGGCGGCATGACAGTATAGGATCCGGCGTAAGTGAGAGTTCCCTTATCCCATTCACCATCAGATGGGAAAGCAGTATCAGTAACAGCACCCAGCCATACATCCACCTGGTTGAAGTACCATCCTCCGCTGGGATCATCCGGTTTGAATCCGATTGACTCTATGCTTACACCGGAAACGGTACAGGTAGCCTCGAAGTTGTCCAGAGTCCATCCGTTCAGGTTGTTATTAAGGTCTGACTGGAACTGAAAACGGAACTTGACATTCTGCCCCAGCCATGGGGTAAGGTCGATCTGAAGGTTTGTGGTGGAAACGGTACCGGTGAAAGCTTCGTGTCCACCTGTACTGCCGTTGTACTCAGGCAGATCCACCACCTGCCATGTTCCTCCTCCGTTTGTGCTTACCTCTATCCAGCCGTGATCGAAATCTTTCTCAAACTGAACAGCATGGTCGAATGAAAGAAGAGCATCTTCGGCTCCTGTGGGAATGCTGAACTCGGGAGTGCTGAGCCAGCAGGTAGTGCTGCTGGAGTAAGATGACGAGTTGTTCGCATGCAGGGTCCACTTATGATTCCCTGAGATATCCTCAAGTGTCCAGTCATCGGTTGCCCCTGC
This sequence comes from uncultured bacterium, assembly GCA_964386635.1. Lineage (GTDB taxonomy): Bacteria > Fermentibacterota > Fermentibacteria > Fermentibacterales > JCC-6 > Sabulitectum. Next base: position 57,602 of record CAYLRO010000001.1, read on the forward strand.
TGTCACAGGCTGGTGTTCCCAGCCGGCAAGGGAGTAAACTTCTTCAATCACGCCCAGCTCAAAGTTACGCCAGTGCATACCGTATGTGTCCCAGGGACCCATGCCGTACTGACTGAGAGCAATGCCCACATCAGTAGTAAACGGTACTCCGTAAAAAACTGCTTCATCATCCAGGTCAACGGCTATCCGCTGCCAGTCTGCAGAAGCTGAAGGCACGCCGATTCTGTCCATGTCGAGAATACCGGTATCAGCAATGATATAGATGTCATCAAAGCTCATGCCGTCGCTGGCTGTGGCAGATGTGGCAGTGTAATTATCATACTGGCTGAAAATGACGTAGAGAGTTGAGGGCATGGCGCCGGAAGGTGTGAATGTGTATTCATAATCGTCCCAGACACCATTTGAATAACTGCCGGGATAGAGTCGGTCGTAGTCCTCGACAGTATCACCGATCTGGTCACCGAGACTCCAGCCGACATAGTCCCCAGCGTTGCTTGTGGAATTGAAAGAATGGGTCTCATCACCGTGATCAGCCATTCTGAAGTAAACGGTGATTGATGTGCCGTCAGCAAGAGTTGAGGTATCAACCTCGATGATCATTCTGGACCGTGCATAGTTCCCGTTAACCCTTGCATCCAGAGTAGCGAATGTGGTGGCGTTATTCCACCCTGGAGCATGAACTCTGCTTCGACCGTAAAGGTCTCCCCAGAATTCCACATCTCCGTTGCCGAGAACAAGGCTTTCAAAGTCCTCATGCACAAGCTCCACACTGGAGCCGCCTGCTGCAATGAGAAATACTCCGTCTTCTGCATTGATGGTTTCGGAATTCCCCTTCCAGCTGTCAACTGTGATGTAGAGATCATCTGAGAACGGGCTGTATGCTGAGAGATCTGCCGCAGTTGCCGCGATGTTCCTGTCAAAGGCTCCAGAAACGGAACGGTCCATCTCAGCCGTATTGTCTGCCAGTCTTGTGATCTGTCCCGAGCCTGTTGAGGAGTTCACCCAGAACATTCCTGCGGCACCTCCAGTCTCGAAGTCGGTATAGATCGGAATGGAATCCGGTAACATTTCACCGCCTTCAAGATCATCCTCCCAGAGGGTCATGTAAATGTCTCCGGGAGCGTCGCCTTCAAAGCCTTCCAGTTCAACCTCTATACCAAGATCAGGTGAGGATTCAATGGGAAGGCTCCAATAAATCACATTATGCAGAAATGTAAGCCCGTCATAGCTGTAGAATGCAAACTCAGGAGCACAGTAGAAAATTCTTCTCTGCTCCATTGGGAACTCCCATCTCACAGAAACCCCTGAAACGGTATCAGGAAGGAGGCCGGTTATGAGATAAGGATCATCGTCATTATTCACATAGTCATAGAGTGAATCGAGCTTCATCACAGTAGCGAGTGTATCGTACACAATGAAATTCGCCACTCCGGCTGAATCGGGAAGAAGGTCATGGATACCGTGGGGGTAGTATTCGAAGAGGTGACAGGAATCAGGAGGCTGGGGCACTGTCTGGGCATGGCCAATCCCGAAAATGTCATCGGCATCGTCAGGATCCAGACAGATGATGGGAAGGGTAAGTGCCTGAAGATTTGGCGCTATCAAGGTGTGATCTCCAGGTTCAATATTTCTCAGAATCACCAGATCGACGCCTGAGCTGTCGTAGTCGTAGCCTGCCAGTTCATCATCGGCAAGTTGAACCATGGTGAAACCCCAGAAGTCAAGCTTGTTCACAAGGAAAGTCTGGTGAATTGTGGGAGAGTGTGAACCGGCTGTGCCGTCTACATTCACAACTATCTTTGCGTCCAGAGGCTGAGGCTGATAGAAAAGAGGGTCGAAGTTGTGAACAACACCCAGGTTCATAGGTGTAATGGTGGTCTTCATTACAGTCTGGTAGACATCACCCATGTATTCATCCTGCAGGGTGATCTTTATTTCGATGTGTCTTACTGCATCGCACTCAATGGCGGAAAGAGGTTCAGTCAGGGTGTTCCCCACAGCATCAAGATAGTTGAACTGCAGGTCTACTATACCGAACCCTGCTACATGGTCCATACTGCCATCGTCGGTGATGTGAATCATTTCATCTGTTCCCAGGAATATGTTCCTGTAGTCGTGATCCTGAAGGATACCATAGGGTTCCACATCGGCATAGAACTGGAAGGTTGTGTTGGTTGCAGTTTCCACAGGATGCCACAGGTCCTCTGTCCAGCCTCCCTGTGGCATGTACCCTGCCCAGATGATCTCATCGGAAATAATCTCCAGGGCAAGTCTGCCGCTGGTGGCCAGCTCGTTCTGTCTTCTGGCAAAATGGAACTGCTCGGTTCCCTTTGTGAAAAAGAGGAATACTGCGGCAAACAGCACACCAAGTATACCGATCACTATCATAAGCTCTATCAGGGACATTCCTGACCGGTTTTTTCGTTCGGTCATTCTGCTCACCTCCTTAAAAAATGGTGGAGAGGTCAAGGCTGTCTGCCCCCTCTACACCGCTCCAGTTAACTCTGCACATTACAAGTTTGGCTTCCGGATACACCGGGTATGGAGTGTCTATCCAGATTCTGCGGGTGAATCCCTCGACGATTTCAGCTGTCTGCCAGCCGTCTGGAAGCATCTCCACCTCCTGGGTTCTCAGCTTTTCGATTCCATCACGACAGATCTCAATTGCTCTGGCCTGGTCATCCATCTGATCAGAGAGCTTGATCACGTGGAGGAAAAAGAATGCAATTCCCGTAACGATTATTGCCAGAAGGATCGATGCTATAACAAGCTCGATCAGGGTAAATCCCCCGGCTCCCTTTCGACCCGATACTCTGGTCTTCATGTTTTCTCCCATCGTTTTGTAAATCATCTATTGTAATCCATCTTCGTAAAACCGTCTGGAAAACCCCACTGCGACAGAGTCTCCTGAAGAGACCTCCACAGTGACATCAGCAGTGTTTTCTGTATATGAAAGAACCGTTGTCTTAACAGTATATGCATTACCCATAAGTGAATCCGGTCTTGATGACACTCCGGCAGGTGGCAGTGCGGCAGATCTTTCAATGTTTACTATCTCCACCCTGGCAAGTGTTGCTGCACCCTCCTGGAGCTCCAGCTTCCTGCCTCCTCTTACGAATGATACCAGGGCTACTGCCAGAGCTGAAAGAACAACCAGAATGATAACAGTGGCAACTGCGACCTCTGCAAGGGTAAAGCCCTTTCTCACCTGTCCACCCCCTCAAGGCTGTGGAACACCCGTGTTCTCTCTTCAGTTTCATACATGGTGAAGATGTGAATGCTGCCCCTGCTTGTTTCGCCCATGCATGTATTCACCGCATTGAACACAAGCTTTGTTCCGTCGCCGCTTACAGGGTTGAACAGAACTTCAAGCCCGTAGCCGTCCAGGCGGAAGAAGTCCATGTCACCACCGTCTGAATTGCCGGTGAAAGCGCCGTCTGGGAAAAGTTCCTGAATGTATCCTGAAGATGAGGCCACTACTGCCTGCTCTCCCAGAAAACCTGCAAAAGTGTTGCCCAGAGCTGTGAATCTGCCCTGCCAGCCCATTCTGTATGTGTTTTCCGGTACGAATTCCGTGAATCCGTCCCAGCCCAGCCTGAACCATTTCTCAGATCCTCCGGGAAGGGTCCACATGCCAACAAGACCGTTTCTACCCTGGGCTTCACCCCAGCAGACAAGAGACCCTCCTGGAGCGGAACAGAAGAGCTCTCCGTTTGATCCGGATACACTGGACAGGGAGTAGGATGTTGCGAAAGCCATGTCAGAAGTTCCGTCGTTGTTGAAATCACCGGAGAAGACATCAAGCACACGCCTGACTCCCAATGAAGCCGGGCTTCCTGAAAGGGTTCCGAAAATACTGCCGTCTGCCATGAAGACAGGGCAGGTTCCCAGAGGTGATGATATATGGAAAGACTCGCCTGATGCTACATTGTAAAGTGCTCCAAGGTTGGAACCGTTTGTGGTAATCAGCGACGGTATTCCGTTTTCCGAAACAGCAGCGGAAAGGTGGGAACCTGAAGGAATGTAAACAGAGCCCACAGTTGAAGAAGCCACAACTCCCTCTCTGGTAACAGCACAGAGCATTGTTTCGCCATCTCCTCTGAGAATGAACACTGCACCGTTCCCCTGATCACAGATAAGAGGTGTTCCAGCCACAGGGTACATTGATGTGTCAACAGAGATCTCAGCTGTTGGCTGAAATGTCTCGTCGCTGTAAAACACTATGAGAACCGTACCGTCACTGGATCGGGAAGCGGTAATCAGGCTGCTTCCTGCAGGAACTATTACAGTGCCTGAGGGGTCGTCCAAGGAGTAATATCCCCTGCGAATTCCTGCGGAACCGGTTTCAGCAAGAGAAAATTCAGTAGCAACTCCTGCCAGTTCAAATGACACAGTGCCTGCTGCTGCACCGGAACCCTCTGTTTCCAGGAGATAAGCAAGGCCATCGGCGGCGCTGGTCTCAGAGAGAGCTATCTGGGCATCAAGAAGCCGTTTCTGATGTGCTTTGACCATTCTCTCTGTGAGGCTTATGAGAAGTGTTGCTGCAAGCATAACCACAACCGCTGTGATCATAGCGATCATGAGAGCTGCTCCCCGGCGGCTCTGTCTGTTTTTGTTCCTCATTAAGGTTTTTTTATTCATGCTTCTTTCTTATGCAAGAACAATGCCAAACTATTACGTTGTTTATCAATGCTATTATTGCATTAAATCTCTGTCAGCTATGAAGCAGTGTGCACAGCTATGAAAAGCATTTCATAAAATAGCGGTAAAGGTGTTCCCTGGTCTTCTCATTACACTTCCTGTCAGTTCCAGCCTGAGAAGCCTTTCTGTAAGCTCGGTTCTGTTCAGATCAAGAAGGACTGAAAGCTGTTCAACTGAGAGATTCTGCTGCTGCAGAACTGCAATAATCGGATCTGCGCTGTTTGCCTGCACCCTGCTCTCTCCCATGCCCAGGTCTGATAGAAGTTCATCTGCAGACAGAACAATGCCGGCTCCGTCTCTGATCAGCCGGTTGGTTCCTGTACTTGTTGATCGTCCCAGCTCACCGGGAACCGCATACACATCTCTTCCCTGATCCAGAGCAGTACCCACGGTTATCATGGTTCCGCTTCGTTCACCTGCCTCTACAACAACAACCGCTGTTGAAAGACCGCTGATTATTCTGTTCCGCTCGGGAAATGTGAATCTGGCGGGTTTTACCCCTGGAGGATACTCTGTCAGCAGACAGCCGGTCCGGGATATCTCCTGTGCAAGACCTGTATGCTCAGGGGGATAGATGCAGTCAAGGCCTCCTCCCAGTACAGCTGCAGTTCTTCCCTTTACCTGCAGTGCTCCCCGGTGGGCTTCGGCATCGATTCCTCTGGCGAGACCGCTGACAACACATGCTCCTGCTGCGGAAAGCCCTGCGGAAAGACTTCTTGCGGTTTTTCTGCCGTACAAGGAACACCTGCGGGAACCAATCACTGCAACAGACACGCATCCGGTAAAAACATCCATGGAACCGGTGTAAAAGAGGACTGCAGGAGGATCAGGAGTTCTGAGAAGGTTGGCGGGATAGCTGCTGTCAGCAATAGTAACAGCTTTCAAGCAGTGCCTCCCGGCAAAATCCAATGCTTTGCGGATATCTTTACTGCACCGGGAATATCCGGATGCAAGTTCTTCAGGTGAATGGTGAGCCAGAAGCCTTCTCAGCTCGGGTCGGGAGGGACCTCCTGCAGTTGAGAGGGTGATGAGGGCTCTAACTCTTCCTCTCTCAGTTTCTGAATAATTTTCCCCAGTTTCTGAAGAAATTCCGGTACCCCCCTGCCGGTAACGGAACTTAGGACCATGGTGCCTGCCGGGAGTTCTGAAAGGAGTTCTTCCTCCTTTTCAGCGGTAATAGTGTCGGCTTTGGACAGCACAGCCATTGCCCTTGCTCCGGTTATCTCAGACCCATACTTCATAAGCTCGTTCCTGAGTATGGAAAGCTGTTCAACAGGAGTAACCGACAAATCCGGTGAAAGTACAAACACAAGGATCCGGTTTCTCTCAGCATGGCGCAGAAAACGAAGACCAAGGCCGATTCCTCTGCTGGCTCCTTCAATAAGACCTGGAAGGTCTGCCACGGTAAAGGTGAAACCTCCCCGGAATCTAACAACACCAAGGCTGGGCACCAGAGTTGTGAAGGGATAATCTGCTGTTTTCGGGGTAGCAGCACTTATCCGTGAAATAAGTGTTGATTTGCCTGCGTTGGGAAATCCAACCAGTCCCGCATCTGCCATAAGCTTGAGTTCAAACCTGAGTTTCAGTTCCTCACCCTTGTCACCCCTTGTAAAGATCCTGGGAGTTCTCCTCTGGGGAGTGGCGAAACATGCATTTCCTCTGCCTGGTTCTCCCCCCCTGGCGATAAGAACCTGCTGGCCCGGTTCGGTGAGATCCGCGATCATTTCACCGGTGGTATGGTTGTAAACTTCAGTTCCGGGAGGAAGCTTCAGTATGAGGTCTTTACCCCTGGCTCCGGTCATGTTGTTCCGCCCGCCGGCAACACCATTCTCGGCTCTGAATATGGAACCCCCTGTGAAATCAGCCAGTGTTGTCAGCCTTGGATCCACTTCAAGGAACACATTTCCACCTCTGCCGCCGCTGCCGCCACTGGGACCACCCTTGGGAACATAAGCCTCTCTTCTGAATGCGATTATTCCGTCCCCGCCTTTTCCAGCAGTAACGTTTATCACAACTCTGTCGAGAAATCGTCCTTCCAAGGTATTCCTTTCAGTGAACAGGGGAACACCAGACGGTGCTCCCCCTGAAAAAGCGGTCTGAGATCAGAGGATCACTGGGAGTAGCGACTTACCCTGTCTATTTTTTCTTCACAGAGACTTATAGCACTCTGTGCTGCGCTTATCATGTTCTGTGCCTGGCTGGCTCTGTAACCTGTAACCTGGTTCAGGTAGGTGATGGCTGTTCCCAGCTCGCTTACTGCTGATTCCCATGTGGGAATGTTCTCTGGCACAAGTTCGCTTGTTCTGGCCTTTGTGCTGCCACTCTGGTAGTAAAAAGCACCAACCATGTAATTGGCCACAGGATCTCCGGGATAGGCGCTGTGCAGTCTGTTGAAGACTGACTGCATGGAGCTTCTCTGGCCGCTGTCTCTGTAGACAGTTGCCAGCATCAGGTAAGCCTGTCTGCTTCCGGTTGAGGAAATCACACCCTCGAGACGGCTCACAGCTGAACTTGTTCTGCCGGCCCATGCTTCATACTGAGCAACGTAAAGGGCCAGGTCTGAATCGTCCCCTCTTTCCTCAAGAACGATAATCGCGTTGTCTGCAGCTGCTCCATAGTTCCCTACCTCTGAATAAGCCTGGGCAAGGGTAAGCCTTAGGTTGCTGTACTCAGGACGGAGTTCCAGGATTGCTTCAAGGTTGGGAATTGCATCTTCGTAGTTACCAAGTTCAGCATAGAGAAGACCAAGAGCGTACCTGGCCTGAAGATTCTGAGGGTTGGAAGCAAGTGCGGTCTCGAAGCTTGCCACAGCCTCATTTGTCATGCCCATTGCTGTGTATGCACTGGCAAGTCCGGAATAGGCACTGGTATTATCAGGATCTGCTTCAATTGCCTGGTCAAAGTAGCTCTTTGCACTTTCGTACTGCTCATTCTTAAGGGCAACATTTCCAAGGCCGCTCATGGCCAGGGAGTTACCAGGCTCTATAGCCAGAATTCTGTTGTAAACTGATTCAGCTCTTGCAAGGGAATCCACATCACTCTTCAGATATATGGCTGCCAGCTCAGTGAGTGCTTCCATGTGCTCCGGGTCAACCTCGAGAACCTGAAGGTAAGATGTGATGGCGCTGGGCCAGTTGCTGTTGGTACGGTGATAACGAGCCATGGTAAGAGATTCTTCAGCTCTGGCACCTACATGACCGTTAATCTCTGAAACGATCACATCAGCAAGATCCCTTACAGGGTCTGTGTTCTTCTGAACCATGGAAGGGGCCGGTGAAATGGTGTTTGCGCTTGCAACTACAACCACATTCCAGAGAACCTGATACTGATCTCCACCTGCAGGAACCACGAAACCGAAGACAATAAGATCGGCCCCCATCTCAGCGCCGGCCTGTGTTATCATCTCAGGAGGAACGCCGTACTGGAACTGATCGGGATCGAATCCGATGTCCTCAAAGGCGTCTTCAAGGTCGTTCTGTTCTATCAGAGAGAAATCAGCACTGGATTCAATACCGTCATTGAGGAAATCAATGAGTTTCCCGCTGATCCAGCGTGAATCATCATCGCTGTATCCGAACGGGATAACACCGACTGATGCTCCATCCTCTCCACTTCCCGCAACGGCTGTTGAACATGCGGCAAGAAGCAGTATGGACAAAAGCAGAGCTATTCTTTTCAATTCATTCTCCTCTCGGGGGATAATCTGTATCTGTTCGAATTGGCCTGTGAATATGTTCACCCTGGTTTTTTTCTGCAAGCCAGAGAAGGTTCCTTTCAGAAGTACCATCCCGCCGGTAACTGAAAAGCCCCGGTGTTTCCAGGGTGCAGGAATTCATATCAACCGTTATAAAACCGGGCTGACAGCACTTGTGCGCCCTGCGAAGAGCACTGCCTCTCAGGTCCACTCTGCCAGGAGGATGCCCTGACGAACCAAGTGGGTCACCCTTTGCCACGGAGGCTCTGACTTCTTCACCTACAACGTAGCAGTCGGAGCAGATACAGGGTCCCAGAATGAGATACCTGAGAGGTTCATCCACAGAGGAAAGAAGGTTTTCCACGATACCTCCGGCGAGTCCGCGCCATCCGGCGTGGGCTGCACCGATATAGTTGTTCCACACTGCAAAAACAGGCAGACAGTCGGCAACCTGGATTCCGGGAAATCCCTCTCCTCTGCGAAAGATCATTCCGTCACCCTCCTGGCCGGTTGAAGGATTCGCAAGGACAGCAGTTCCGTGAACCTGTTTCAGGAACACAGCTCTGCTTTTATCAGCACTTGTGCCCAATTTCAGTTCAAGTCCTGTTCCCTGAAGTATCACTTTTTTCTCCCTTCAACAGTGTTACTCCTGCAAGCCGGGGAGTGTTCCCTGAGAAAGTCCATTGCTTCGTGACAGGCTACCCTGCGGAAAGGAGGAAGAGCTCTGATGAGCTTTGACGCATATCCTGCTGTTACAAGCCGGCTGTCCAGTATGAAAACCGCTCCTGAATCTGTTTCCGACCTGATCAGCCTTCCGGCTCCCTGCCTGAGCCTGGTTGCCGCCTCAGGGATCATTACTGAGGTGAAGCTGCTTCTCCCCTGCTCTTCACAGAGATTCATTCTTGCCTTCATCAGAGGATGACCCGGGCTCGGGAAAGGAATACGGTCAATTACCAGAGCCTGAAGAAGCTCACCGGGAAGATCAATCCCCTCCCAGAAACTTGCGGTTCCAAGAATTATACCTCTGGGGTCCTCTCTGAATCTTCGCAATATCTCAGATCTGTTTATTCTTCCCTGAACCAGAATAGAAAGATCTCCCACAGGCTCTGCCTCAGCCAGAGCAGTACACAATTCCAGGTTTCTGTAGCTTGTAAAGAGGATCATGGTTCTTCCCTGAAGAATGGATGCAGCTTCAGATGCAACACTCCAGGCTATGCGGGCAATCTGGTTGTGATCGTTGTGACGGGCAGTTTCAGGGGAAAGAACCAGAACGGACCTGGAACTGTAATCGAATGGGCTTTCAAATATTACTCTCTCAGCTTCTTCCGGAACACCCAGCAGAGAGTCGTAATAACTGAATGACCCGCCGGATGCAAGAGTTGCACTTGTAAGGAGCACAGCAGGAAAACTGCTGTAGAGTCTGTCCTTCAGCTGGGGACCGGGATTAACAGGTACACACTTCAGATGCAGGTGCCTTCCGTTCTTCTCCGTGAAGCAGCACCACCCTGCGCCGTCTGACTGTGAAATTGCCACAGATGTTTTCTCAACAGAGGAAAGTATCCTGCATGCGCCTGCGAACTCTTCATCCTCTGAAAGCGATTCTCTGATGCTTGAAGCAGAATCAGCTGCGGTCTCAAGGTCTGCCTGGATGTCAGATACCTGAATCTCACCTGAATCTTCACCTGCAGAGACAATCCTTGAAATCACTGCTGTGAGTTCTCTGGTCTGATCAAGCAGAACAGTTTTCTTCTCAATATCAGCGCTGCTTAAAACAACAGCGTCCAGAACTCCATTAAGCATGTTCTCACTCAGATGGTGCCCCAGTGTGGATGAAGCCGCACCGTAAAGAGCGTGAGCCTCGTCTGCAACCAGCAGCCATGCTTCCGGAATAAGATCGCCTGTTTCCAATCCGCTCAGGAGAAGGTGATGGTTCACAACAAGGACAGATGCTTTCCTTGCTCTGTTCCTGGCTTTGTAATAGTGGCATTCATTGATTCGGGGACAGCTGCTGCGAAGACAGTCCAGAGCGTCTCCAGCCATCTTTTTTCTTGCAGCTGCCGGTAAGTCCTGCATTGACAGATCACCCTCCATTGTGCCTGAAAACAAACCGGGAGCCAGGGATTCCCCCCAGGCGTCCAGTTTTCTCAGGCACAGATAGTTGGATCTCCCTTTCAGAACAGCTGCGGAAACTTCAATTCCCAGTATCTTCGCCACAGCGGGTATATCTTTATTCATAAGCTGATCCTGGAGAGTAAGGGTTGCAGTGGAAATCACACAGGCCTGACCTGAAAGAACCGCCGGAAGCAGATAGGCAAAACTCTTTCCCACACCTGTGCCGGCCTCCAGCACTGAAGTGCCTCCCAGCTGAATGAGATCGGAAACGGCAGAAGCCATCTGCAGCTGTGGTATTCTGGGTGAGTACCCCGGCTGAACCTTCCTTATGCGGCTGCCGTTAAGGATCGATGCAACCTGTTCAGAAAGAGTCACTTTGCCCTCGGAGCTGCAGGTTTTATATCCTCGAGAACCAGTTGAACATTGTCGCCGCCCCGCCATCTGTCAGGCTTGAGTTTGAATGCGATGTCCAGCGGTCTGTTCAGTTCCGATGTTCTGTCACCCATGTTAAACCCGATAGTTCTCAGAACATGTGCGCCCTGCTGAAAATTGATCTGCAGGTGCTTTCCCTCTCTGCCTACAGTTCTGTAGGATGCAGCGAAGAGCCCCCGTGAAATCCAAACAGGTTCAGGATTCCCCTGACCGAACGGACCCAGCAGGTTAACCGCAGAAAGGGTGGAGGCGCTGCACTGGTCAGGTTGAAGCCCGCCATCGATATAGAGAACAGGCAATTCCGGTTCACTGAACATCTTCCGGGCCTGTTCCTCCACAAAAGACTTGAACTCCTGGTACTTCTCTCTGAGAATAGTGATACCTGCAGCCATGGAGTGTCCTCCGAATCTCTCCAGAAGACCGGCCTCCATAGCCATGGACAGCAGACCGTGCACAGGCATTCCGGGAACTCCTCTGGCGCTGCCTCTGCCTCTGTCGTCATCCCACGAGATGAGAATAGCCGGTCTGTTCATGCTGCCGGCAATCTTGGAAGCGGAGATGCCTATAACACCTGGATGCCACCGGGAAGATGCTGCAACGCATACAGATGCTGTTGATCTGGACAATTCAGGCAGAGCTTCCTCAAAAACCATACTGTCAAGGGATTTTCTTCTGGTGTTGGATCTGTCCAGTTCTGAAGCCAGTTCTTCCGCTTCCCTGGGATCTGCAGCAAGAAGCAGTGCCAGAGCTTTGTCTGCATGGGTAATCCTGCCTGCTGAATTGATTCTGGGGCCTATTCCAAAACCCAGATCGAATGCCGAGAGAGATTCCTTCTGAATTTCGGCTTTTCGAAGAAGTGCTTCTATCCCTGGACACGGGTCGGTCTGCATCACCTTCAGTCCCCATTTTACCAGATTTCTGTTGTCTCCTGTAAGATTCACCATATCACATACAGTACCGATGGCAACAAGATCGGGCATCATTTCCCTGGGAAGCTCTGCTGTAAAAAGACCTCGAAGTACAGTGTGAATTACCCCTGCACCGGAAAGATACCGCCATGGCTGTTCATGATTATCGGCAAGTTCCGGATCAACAATGGCATGGGCATCCGGCAGGGTGTCCTCCGGAACGTGATGATCTGTGATTATCACTTTAATCCCGGCCTCTTTAAGGATTCTAACTTCATCAACAGCCGTTATGCCGCAATCCACCGTCACCAGCAGCTTAACCTTCTCAGCAATGCATTTACTTACACCGGTTTCTCCCAGACCATAACCTTCAGTGAACCTGCAGGGGATGTGGTGAATTACATCAGCACCCAGATACCTGAGAACTCGAACCGCAGTAGCTGCAGCTGTAATGCCGTCAGCATCAAAATCTCCGTGGATCATTATTTTCTCACCGGCAGCAACGGCGTCTCCAATTAGAGAAACAGCCGTTTCAGCACCTGGAAGAGCCTTCCAGGAAGAACAGAAATTGTAATCCGATGAAATAAATTCCCGCGTGAGCCCTCTTCTCTGAAGAAGAGAGCGAACCGGGTCAGGAAGGTCATTCCAGTTTTCCGAAGGGTCCACAGCAGGACTTTCCGGTCTTGCCAGCCATCTGTACTTCAAATATCTCTCCTGATTCAATGGGATCCGGTCGAGCTGTAAGCCGGGTTCTGTATTGCTCACGCAACAGTGGCCATCCGTCTGAGATGTTCGTTACCGAACACCTTTAGCGGCCAACCCGAAGAACCGGGAGAACGGGCAGTTCTCCAGCTTGAAGCTGTTCTTCCTATTTGGCCTTGCACCGAACGGGGTTTGCCTCTTTTCACCCTTACGCACCATGGCGCAGGTTTCGTTTCTGTGGCACTTTCCCTGCATTACTGCACCAGGGATTTCCCCTGCGTCCCGCCCTGCGGAGCCCGGACTTTCCTCTCGATCTTAAAGACCAAGCGACCACCCGCCCGGCCGGATCCTTTGATTACTATAAAGAACTGTCTTCAGTCCAAACAACAAAACTGCCGCAAATCGGGCAGGAAAATGTTCTACCGCCTTTTATCTCTCCGGCACTCTGAGGAGGAATTTTGGTCAGACAGCTTCCGCATGCTCCTTCTTTGAGCCCTGTAACCGCTTCCCTGTGACCGCTTGTCCTGGCTTTCTCATACATTCTGAGATATCTGGGGTCAACCCTGTCGGCGGCCTGGATTCTCTCTTTCTCCAGCTCAGCAAGATCGATCTGGAGCTGAGACAGCTTTTCCTTGAGATTCATCCCTCTGGCCTGGGATCTCCTCACTGCTCTGTCTCTCTCTTTCTCGGCTCTTTCAAGACTCCCGGCAGCTTCGTCCTCCTGGTACATAGCTTCAAGTATCCTGCTGTCGATCTGATCTATCATCTTCTCCGCATGGGATATCTGATTCAGCATTGCGGAATATTCCTCATTGGATTTCAATGAGAGCAGACGACTTTTATAGTCGGATATCCTGGTCTGCTGATCTGTTCTCTCAGATGCCAGCTTCTTCTGCTCCTGTTGCACAGATTCCATTTTCTGCTGAAAAGCAGCGAATTTTGCCTGGTGAGCTTCTGTTTCCTTACTGTGTATCCCCATCTCAGCCGGAATAGAATCAACATCGGCCTTAAGCCTGTCTATCTTCCTGTCCAGGTCCTGGAGATCCAGCAGTCTTGCTATGAATTCTTCCATGCGATACCAATCCGTTCTCCATTAAAAAAGCGGACACCATAAGGTGTCCGCGTTCTGGTGGGCGGGACAGGGCTTGAACCTGCGACCCCAAACGTGTGAAGCTTGTGCTCTTCCAACTGAGCTACCCGCCCTTCAGAACAATGTTTAAATGGTGGGCCCACCTGGACTCGAACCAGGGACCGACCGGTTATGAGCCGGTGGCTCTAGCCAACTGAGCTATGGGCCCTTTGAACGCCGAATTTACCCCGTCTGATCAGTTTTGTCAAGGTTGCACAGGGCTTCATCATCAATTACATTCAGGCTCTGTGCCGGAGTGGCGGAATGGCAGACGCGACGGACTCAAAATCCGTTGCCCGCAAGGGTGTGAGGGTTCAAGTCCCTCCTCCGGTACCAGATATCCTCAGGATGTATGCTCTGCCGGTTCCGTTCGCTCTTTCCAGATAAGTCCCTGGGAATTCTCATAAAGCTTCTCCGTAATGAAATCTCGAAACTGAACAAAGGTCAGGTCAGTTGCTGACTTCCGAAACAGCCGATGCAAGCAGGTTTATGCTCAAAGGAGGCGGGACTTTCACCAGTTTAAGATCTTCCCCGTGAGTAAAGTCAGAATTTGAAACCAGGACCAGCCCCACTCCTGATCTTTCCAGTTCAACAGCAACACTGATCATGTCCGGATCGTCTGAAAAATCGTCAGAGACCACAAAGTGGAATCTTCCAGGATTCTCCTCGATAAGAATTGCCGCACTTGCCGGAGAATCAACCTCAATCACCTGGAAACCTATCATCTGAAGCATTTCTGTACCTGAATGGTCACTGTCACTTTCAGTAATGTAAAGCACTGCCCTTCTTATTCCAGAACTCAACTGGCCCTTGGTTGTTCTTATGGACTTTTTGGACTGGCACTCTGCAGGGAATGTAATAAGCACCTGACCGCCTGGATCCGCATAGAGCTTCATTGGACATGTGTCCTTAAGCTCTATGAGCTTGTCGCCTCCATTTCTGGAGAGCATGATGGCATTTTCTACAAGTCTTGCAGCATTCACCGGAGAGAAGAGATCAGCCACTGAAGAACCCGGAGGCACATTGTCTCCCAGTTCAGGAGGCAGAGTACCTCCGGTCTCTGAGACAAGAAGATCCCTGGACAGGGCTTCACCTGAAATCTTTGCAAAAACGAAAGCAGTATCTGAATCTGTAAGAGCTCTTTTAAAAAGATTAAAGCTGACCTCTGCCGTCCTGCTGCCTCCGAGAAGAGTTGAATCGTTAATCACAAGAATGTCGGCTTTCCTGCCGCTGATCCTTATTCTCCTCTGAAACACAAGAACAGGGATCTTCACACCGGTAGAGTCAATGATGTGTCCTGTTACAGGATGACCGGGGGCGGATATGCTGGACTCTTCAGTGGTCTCAATAGAGAGACCGGCTGATCTCAGGGTTTGACCCACCAGGGAGAACCGCTGGACTCCGAACAGGTCCAGGGCGTAGTCGTTTACTTCCATGATCACGCCCTCATCCACATCTCTGATCACCAGGCCGCAGGGAAGATTTCTAAGAACCGTGTTCTGTCCTTCGGAATCCGGGCGAAATGCGGAAAGCTGCGGTTCATCAGCAGCTCGTAGTTTTGCAAGAATGTCCCGAACGCTTTCGCTCATTGACCAACCTTTCCTTTATCTACCTGAAAATGGTCACCCTAATTTATTGTCGCCTGACACATAATTTGCAAGTGCTCCTGCCGCAACTGCCGCTGCTGCTGCAACAGGCCTTCTGTCAGTGCGTATAAAGGACTTCAGAAGGGCACCTGGATTAACACCTCCCTTCCTTGATACCCACCCCAGGAAGGCGCACAGAGCATCATCACCCACTCTCTCCCCCCGGTCCAGCCTGTTGGCTACACGGGCCACGCAGGATCTGTCCGCTGTTATGCTTCTTGCTTCAAGAAGCACAACTACCCGTCTGAAAAGATCACCGTAGAAATTCCCGAGACTGTTTTTCAACCGTGCAATGCTTCCCTCACCCATGGTCCCCGGATATCCCTCAAAGAACCGTACTGCAAAGCCCGCCTGCATGTCTCCAGCCTCCAGGGAATTTACAGCCACTTGTTCCAGCGCTTCAAGGTTGCTCCTCTCCATGCTGAAAAGGTTAAGAACAGGCGGAAGATCGCATTTCAATGAAAGTATCATATCTGCAGCCAGGTCTGTCCCAACTGTGCACAGCGCTCTGAAGGCTGCTTTTGCCGGTCTGTAATCCCTGGTTCCGCACAGCCTGTGCAGAAGCGGAGCCTCACTCCTGAGCCCCATCATGGAAAGACCCTCAAGGGCAGCCCGTCGCTCTTCTGTGGTGTTCAGGATTCTCCCTGACGCCCTGGATACAGCAGCCGCCTCAAGAATATCAAGCCCCTGAAGCCAGCCGGATCTTCCAATGCCCCTGAGTACAGCTCTTCTCACCCAGGTTGACCTGTCTTCTGCCAGATATCTGATAACAGGCCCTGATTCACTTCCCATGGAAAGCACCAGCCCTTCCACAGATCTTGTCCGAACGTGTGGATTGCTGTCTTTCAGAGCTTCAAGAAGCATGTCTGTGCAAACAGCGTTACCGATGTGTCCCAGGGCCAGAGCTGCGCTCTTTCTGAGATTCCAGTGGAAGGTTCCCTGGAGTATTCTGCCAAGTACAGAAACAGCATCTTCCTCTCTCAGTACTCCACAAGCCTCAATGAGAGCTTTCAGATCAGGTGAAGGAAGATTTGCACCAAGAGCTTTCTCCAGAACCGGATAGACAGGTTCAATGATCAACTCACCCTTCATCCTCTTCTTGGTCTTTCCAGCGGCGGCGGCAAGTTTTTCCACAGAGCCATAGTTATCATCAGGACCGGTGAACACCAGGGAAACATCCAGCATTGGGAAGAACCGGTAGCTGCCCCTTCTGTCGAAGGTTTCTATACCACCCTGTTCCCTGTCTCTCTGGGAATAGAACCCCGGAACAATGCTCCTGAACCTCTGACGGGCTTCCTCCACTCCTTCTGCAAAACTATCTCCACTGCCTGCACAGATGAAGTCATCTCCACCTATGTGACCGACAAAGTGCTCCGGCAGTGATTCCACGAGGATCATTCCCAGTCGTCGGATTACCGCATCTCCAAGTGCAAAGCCATAGTGATCGTTAAAAGGTTTGAAGTTGATGATATCCACATACACTGCGGTCTGATTACCGGAAACGACCTGCTCTTCAAGAACCCGGCTGATGGACTGATTGCCGGGAAGGCCGGTAAGGGGATTTCTGTCAGTCACTTGAACTCTCCGGGATCATCCTGGCAAGAATCATGGTGGGAGTTACAAGTCTGCCGGGCTGCCCCCTCGTATCCATGAGGACAGCTGCAGGGGATCGAGAACGCCAGAGTTCAGGCAGCATTTTCAGTACCGGGAAATCGCTGTCATAATATGGAAGACCATGCACCAGTCTTGTTATCGATCCTGTGCCATCCCACCTGACCAGCTTTGAGCCCCTTACAGTACCAGCCAGGGTAATGCCTGGTTTTTCCCAAACAAGAAGAAAGTCCTCGCCGGATTCCCTGAGAACCCGTACAGCTCTCTCCCTTGAGCAGGAAGCACTAACCCCGGGAAACCCTTTGAGAGCGCATGAATAGTCTTCATGAGGGACCTCTCCCATGGAAATCACAGCAGAGGCCAGCCTGCCCTGCCTTCCCCCGGCAGTAAGAAGCAGACCATTCACCTCTTTCCTGCTCTCGAAAAATCTTCCTTCTCCTTCTGTTCCGGCAATAAGACCGGCAATGGAAGATGCCGCTGCAATAATGGGATACAGAATGATACGCAGAACCTGAAGCACAGGAGCTGAACCTGCTGCAACAGAATCACTGCGGAATAAAGCAAGCTGCTTGGGTATCACCTCGGCAAAAACAAGGAGAAACACCGCAGTGAAGAATGCGAAGAGAAATTGCCAGATACCTCCAAGTTCTGTGCCCCACCCGTGGCCGACACTTGAGGCGAGAACTACACCAACATTTGTACCAACCAGAGTTGTAACAAGATATCTGGAAGGTTTATTCAGAAACCAGAGAGCTCTGCCTCCCTTTTTACCCATGGCCATAATCCTGATCCGTCCGGCTGCGGAAAATGCAGTCTCCGAACCACTGCAGAAGGCTGCCAGCAAACAGGCCATGACATAAACAAGAGCTTCACTCATTTCTTCTCCAACGGATGGATCAGTATCTTCCTCACTGAATTGCCGGATGTCTCCAGTATGCGGAACTTGAAACCACCATGGATAATGATTTCTCCTTTACCGGGAAGACAACCGGTTATCTCCTGTAGAAAACCTCCACATGACTCCGCGTACTTTGCTGTAAGTGCGGCATCATCAAAAAGAGTTGAGAGAAGGTCCAGGGGAAGACTTCCAGGCACAACGAAACCCGAATCGCTTCTGGATACACCTTCAGGAAGTGGTGTTCCCGGTATTCCTGCAAAAACAGCCCTGTCAAGAATGTCGCTAACGGAGATTATACCTGTCCAGTCCCCGTATTCATCAACCACTGCACCAATTCCTCCTCCGGCTTCTCTCAGCCCTTCAAGAACATTGTTCAGCCTTGCTGATTCAGGGAAGAAGGGTACCTCTCTGACAATGAACTCAGAGGCTCCAAGAAGATCCCTCACATCCACAACCCCGGTCATTCTTCCGTTTTGAGAATCCACAAGGGGATATGCTGTATGAACACTCTTTCCTGTTTCGCTGATCATTCTGGATGTGTCCCAGTCTGACATGAAAAATGCTACGGTTTCCCTGGGTATCATTGCAGAAACGCATGTTCGCTGGTCCAGATCCAGAATCGCAGATGCCATATCCGCTTCACCCCCGAGGAATCCTTCCTCTCTGGCCATCTCCATAAGGATGTTCAGCTCTCTCTCTCTGAAACTCTCCGAGCTGTTCCGACCAGGAACAAACCGGTCAAACACTTCCGCCGGATACTTGAGAAGATCCGCTGCAGGTGTGAAAATCTTCAGAAGAAAACCCATCACCGGAGCAGCCCGTTCAATCCACAGACGATTTCTTCTTCTGGCAATGCTCTTCGGGCTTATCTCTCCAAGAACCAGCAGAAGGAACGTCATCACCAGCACTCCCAGACCCATCCCCAGAGCACCTGGCATGAGCTCTGCTGCAATACCTGCAGCAACGGAAGAAGCGGCAACATTAACAAATGTATTGCCCAGAAGGATAGAAGTTAAAAGTCGTCCGGGGTTCCTTAAAAGACCCAGGGCCTTCCTCCCTTTCGCAGTTGAAGCCATTCGCTTCCTCTGCAGCTGATCCAGGCTGAAGCAGGCAGTTTCTATTCCACTGAAAAAGGCTGAAGCTGTTAGAAGAAGAGCCAGAATGGCGTACTTCAGCTTCGTCTCCCTCCGCTGTTTTCCTGAACGGTACCTGTATCGTTCATATGAAATGTCTCTGTCCAGATTTTCTCGAAATACGTTCTGCTTGAATAAACAGGCTCGGCAGAAATGCGTATGGTGTATTCACCTTCCGGTACGCCGGAGCCCTGAAGCCTTTTGCCGTCCCAGGTTAAGGAGAAAGGCCCGGCGGCTTTTCTCCCTGTGTAAAGATTCCTGATCATGGAACCGTCAGCGCTGAGGATATTCACAATGAAACTGGCGTTCTCAGTCAGTACTCCTGACACAGTGCAGCCGTTTCCGCTGGAAGAAAAGGACAGTTCTCTGATATCAGTACCTACCCAGAAGTATCTGGCTCCGCTGCTCTCTGCAACGAATATCTGACCGAATCTGTCCCATACAGCGAGACCTGTTGGATTCATGAACTGATTATCTGCTTCACCTCTGCCCTCTCCCCAGCTGTCAAGCCAGTTCAGGTCGCTGTCGAACTTGTGGATTCTGCACTGCACAGAGTCCGTTACCCAGACATAGCCGTGATAATCGATCTCAACATAATTGAAGAATTCGCCGCCGCATCGGGATAAACCGGCAGTAGTGACAGTTTCACCGTCAATCAGTTTTGTGAGGATACTGCCGTCTCCTGTAATCACAACCTGGAAAGGGTCGTGCCCACTGTCGTACCTTCCGAATCCGGTTGCTGCAACACCCCTGGGACGGTCCAGAGAGACAACAACAGGAGAAGCGTCATCTGAAGAGAGGAATCTTGAGAGAGTGCCCCCGAGTCTGTCTGTTACCCAGATATACCTGCCGTCAAGTGTAACATCCCAGGGTTCTGAAAAACCACTGATGAAAGAATCCGGAGTAATTCTCTGTCCTGATCTTTTAAGAACGGCGATTCTCTTGTTCCCGGTATCAGCAACGTAAACAGTTCCGTCTGTTGTGGCTGCAATCCCGTGAGGAGAGGAAAGTTCTGATTCACCTGAACCGGTTCCGCCATAGTATCCAAGGGTATACATGGACGCGTTGTAAATGATGTGTCCTGTGCCGCTGTTCACGCCGTATACAGCAAGTTCATCATCGTCTCCAGGATCTGATGTGTCCCAGTCGTCAGGAAGTACCGCAGAAAGTCCCTGCGGATCATCAAAGGCAAGCATACCCCCCAGAAGCATACTCAGCTGCTCCTGACCGGCGCGATAGATACCCATACAGTGTCCGTATGGAGGGTAAACTAATGTGGTATGCATCTCCGGTTCCTGGGTAAAACTACCGGAGATGAATGTGAACAGCAGTAATGAGATCATTGTCTTATCCTTCCGTATATCCAGGCTGAACGCTGCACCTTCTTGGAATACAGTCTTGTCTCTCTGTAGGTGATCTGTTCGATGTAAAGTTCCTGGTCATCCGAATCGAAACCATGCATATCGATCCATCTTGAAGCATTGCCGGGACCGGCATTGTAAGCAGCCAGGAACACTGCCGGATGATCATATCTTCTTGCCTGAGAATTAATGTAAAGACTACCGTAGAGAATTGAATGCTCCGGAAGGAAGAATTCTTCCGGAGACAGTCTGGGAAGACCGTTCCATCTTGCCACATCAGAAGCGGTGCCTGGCATGAGCTGTATCAGACCGGCTGCTCCAGCTGAGGAAATGACGAATCGGTTGAAGTAGCTCTCTTCCCTCATAATACCTTCCACGTAAGCGGCATCCAGAGTCATTGTATCCGTTACAGCGTTCACCAGTTCCCTGTAGGGGCAGGGGAAATACCATCCGATCAGACTGTCAGGAAGAATACCGGTTCCATCATCTCTGTATTCCGTATCAAGTCTTCTCATTGCGGCAATTGATCTGCCGTGCTCTCCCAGTATCCCCATGGCAACAGCTGCGGTGCCGGGATCAGCGATCCTTCCGTATGAAAGCATTTCCATTGCTGCTGTTCCATACCCTCTGCTGAACAGCTCAGCCGCTCTTTCAAGCACCGGATCGTCAAAAAACACCGGACTGAGTACTGTGAGGTTCAAACTGTATGGAATACCAAGTCGCTCAGCAGCCAGCATTCCGTAAAACTCCCAGGGGTGCTCCTGTGCAACCTGGCTTAGAAGCTGAGATCTGGATCCGGAATCATTCTGTCGCTGAGCGTACCTTGCCCGCCAGAAGAGCATCTCGTCCCGCCAGTGGCTGAAAGGATAGCTCTCACAACCCGCCTCCCAGAGTGAATCACCAACAGCACCTCTCCCATTCATGTACAGACAGAAACCACCTCTCCAATGCCCCCTGGCATCACCATCCCATATCCCTGAAGACCTGAGACTGGCAAGATATGCATCTGCTGCATCACCCCAGTTCTGCTCACTGTCGAAATACTTTCCCGCCAGATAGGAAGCTTCCCGGGCGGTTGAATGCCATGGAAAATCCCTGGCAAACTCCGAATAAGCCCTGTAAGCCTCTTCGTTTCTCCTGAGTCCTCTCAGTGCCCTTGCCCTGAAAAGAGCGGCTCTTGCTCTGAGCTCTGCAGGAGCTTCCGCTGGAACAGAATCGCACAGGGTGATCAACCGGGTGAATGAAGATGATTTCCTCAGCACTGCCATTTCCACACCTGCGGAGAATGCAGGATCCGACCTGTTTGCAGCGGCCTCAAGAGCTGTTTCTCCATTACCGTTCTCAATAAGTACATCGCAGATATTCCAGTCAATGAACTCAGGCCATCTTGAAGAAATCACACTGGCGGCAATAAAGTCAGCATCTGTCCCTGAAAGTGATGCCCAGAAATTCCGGTCTCCGAGACCCAGATACTTCATCCTGCCTGCCTGCAGGACCAGAGCAGACTGGCTGTCCAGTTCAGGGTCATAATTCTTCAGAACTTCGTCCCACCAGCTTCCTGCACTGCAGCTGGCCAGCTGGAGTTCTGATCTCACCCTTGGGCCTATTGTGACAGGCAACAGATGAACATCTTCAGAAGCAAGCATGAGCTGTGCCGAGGTGATTCCGTCAGGGGCAAGAAGAAGCCTTGCGGCTCTTTCTCCAAGGTGGGATGGAACTGGAATGGTTCCTGCAGCAGGCATACCCTGAATACTGTCTCTGAAAAGCCATGCAGTGAGCAGAACATCAGAGGACGGTACCAGGGACAATGCCCAGGCTCGCTCTCTGTTAAGATCAAGCACTGATACTTTCCACCCTGTAAGATCACCCCAGCCCCGGTTCTCAAGGCTGTCAAGAACATCAATGCATCTGTCTGCCATTCCTCTGCTGTTATAGGCTCCCACCATTCTCCAGAGAATATCGTTTTGGTTTTCAGGAGATCTGTTAATTTCCCTGAGAGTCCTCACGGCATCATCCTGATACCCGCACTGCAGCAGTGAATCCACAACCCTGTATGGAGAAGGAGCGCCTGGAACAACATCATGAAGCACAGGCCCGTCCTGATCATTCACCACCCTGCAGGAGAGACATGAAAAAAGCAGAATGAGAGCTGCTGAATAAATTCTCATCATCAGTGCCTGAAATGTCTTACGCCTGTGAAAACCATGGCGATCCCATGCTCGTTGCAGGCTTGAATGACCTCATCATCTCTGATGGATCCGCCGGGTTGCACAATAGCCGTAATCCCTGCCTCCGCAGCTCTGTCAGGACCGTCTCTGAAAGGGAAGAATGCATCACTGGCAAGAACTGCTCCCTTAACAGAATTTCCCTCTCTCTCAGCCCTTCTTACTGCAAGATCCAGGCTTTCAATCCGGCTGGGTTGTCCGATGCCTGCACCGATTGTTCCCATTGCATCACCTATTACAATTGCGTTGCTTTTTACACCCTTGGCTACCCGCCAGTTGATTTCCAGAGCTGCAAGCTCTTCCAGAGTGGGCTTTCTTTCTGTGACGACCCTGCACTCTGCCAGATCCTCTACTGCATTATCAGGCATTTGAGTCAGGATGCCTCCTGATATGGATCTCAGCTGAAGAGCTGTATCCTTTTCTATTTCCATCCTGAGTATTCTCAGGTTTTTTCTCTTCTTCAACCTTACCAGAGCATCTTCACTGAATCCGGGAGCAATTATTATTTCGAGAAAAATTCCTTTTAATGACGTAACAAGATCCATGTCCACAGCAGATGTGCAGGCAAGTATTCCTCCGTAAGGAGACACTCTGTCAGCTCTGAATGCATTTGCAAATGCCTCGGATGGGGAACTTCCCCTGCCTGCGCCACACGGGTTGCCGTGCTTCGCCAGAACCACGGAAATGTCACCTGCTTCCAGATCAGCAGCTATGGAAACAGCAGCTGAGGCGTCCAGGTAATTGTTGTAACTGAGAGCCTTCCCGCCCAGTATTTCCGCCTTGCCGAAACCGGATGCAGGCCATGTAAAATGCACAGCTGCCTTCTGATGAGGATTCTCTCCATATCTCAGTGCAGGAGTAATCCCTTCTTCCAGTTTCAGGGATACATTGAGATCGTAAAGAGAGGTTATAGAAAAGGTCCGTGAGGCCATCATCCGCCTGAAAACATCATCATCCCTGCCTTCAATAACAGCGTCGAGAACCATTGGAAACGAATCCCAGCCGGTTGCACTGATTACATGAGACCAGTTCTTGGCAGCTCCCCTTGCCATTGTGGGACCGCCTATATCCACAAGCTCTATGGTTTTCTTTGAATCAGGAGCCATCTCTGCAGTCTTGTAGAAGGGATAGAGATCCACGGCTACCAGATCAAACACCGGTTTGCCTTCCCTGATTCTTTCTTCTCTGTCTTCGCCTTCAGCAAGAATTGCAGCATGAAGTTCAGGATGGAGAGTTTTCACCCTTCCGCCCAGTATGGAACCTATTCCTGTCAGTTCCTCGGTTTCTCTGGCAGGAACACCTGCTCTTCTTATGCATTCCGCGGTTCCGCCTGAAGCCCATATCTCCCAGCCTGCGTTGTAAAGACCTGCTGCAAAATCTTCAAGACCGGTTTTGTTCCATGCGCTGAGAAGCGCTTTCCTCTTAATTCCGTTCATCAAGTATCCCCCTGGCTTGAAAGACTGGAATTGCATTCCGCTTGTGGGCACTGCCGGCAAACAGCTGCTCTATCCGTTCGGCTGCACCGCTGGAGACCGATTCTCTGCCTTCCGTATGGTACTTCCTGATCTCGATATATGTAACGCCCATCTCTCCCTCGTCGCTCTGGCCCTCCCAGAGCCCTGCAGAAGGCACACGGGTCAGAATCCAGTCAGGAAGACCCATGTATCCTGCAAGCTCTCTGACCTGGTCCTTCCAAAGCTCTGCCAGGGGAAGGAAGTCTGCTGCGCCGTCTCCCCATTTGGTCCAGTAGCCTGTTACCGTCTCTGAAAGATTGCCTGTTCCTGCAACAAGTCTGCCTGATGAATGAGCGTACTCCATTGTCATTCTCAGCCGGGCTTTCACATTGGCAAGAGCCAGACGGTTTTCCCTGTCAAGATTACCTGCTTTAATGAATTCTTCAAGAACAGGAGCAAGGTCTATTTCCTTCACTGGAATTCCAAGATGCTCAGCTATTCTGTGCCCATCAACGGTATCGCTTTTCATTGACCGGCAGGGTAAAACCAGACCGAGAACATTTTCTCTGCCGAGAGCTTCAGCACAAAGTGCAGCGGTTACCCCGGAATCAATACCGCCGCTGAGGCCTATAACCGCCCCGTTCATTCCTGCGCCATGGACCAGTTCTCTGATCCAGGCTGCGATACTGTCTTTCAACTGCAGGTAAAGCCTTTCTCCAGTCAATTCTTCTCTCCTTCAGGATTTTCAGCAGGAAGCAGGGAAAGCTTCCTTGCAAGCGGTTCAGCACTTTCCACCGAAACAAATACAGGAGTTCCAGGTTCAAGGACTGCAGGGAGCACACCGGGAAATCTCTTCATGGCTGAAACATGGAGAAGTCCTTCAACTGGAACATCCAGAAGCCTGATAAACAGACCGAAATCCACCTTGTCTCTCACAACCCCTCTGAATACCTCACCTGTTCTCTTTGACAGGTAAAGCAGTGCCATTAATTCTGTTGCTGTTCTTTCAGCTCTTTCAGCACGTCTTTCAAGATTTGAACAGGTTTCTGCCGCAGAAGAAGCAGACACTCTTCCTGAAAGACTTTCTCCCTTTTCCCAGGCGGTAATAGCCTGGTGAACCATGAGATCCGGGTATCTTCTTATTGGACTGGTGAAGTGCATATAATTTCTAAGGGCCAAACCGTAATGGCCGGCGTTATCCGGTGAATAGACAGCCTTCTGCATTGATCTTAGAACCGCATCTCTTACAAGGGGAAAGAGAGGTGTGTCTTTCGCCTCAAGAACCGCTCTGGAAAGAGATGCAGGCGATGGAGCATGCTGGCCGGGAACACTGAATCCGTAAATGGAAAGAGTTCTTCTTAGTTTTTCTGAAGCCTCTGGAACCGGATCCCCGTGCACCCTGTACAGCACATCCATCTCCAGCCATCTGCAGAATTCCGCAACAGCACTGTTTGCCTCCACCATGAAATTCTCGATCATCCTGTGAGATTTATCGTCGGGAACCGTTTCAAAACCCCCTGGCAGTCCATGATCGTCAAACCTGGTTCTGAATTCGGATGCTCCCAGATCCACTGCACCGCGTTTTTCCCGTTCAACGTCAAGCAGATCGCTCAGTGAAGAAAACAATTTGAATCTCTTATCAAGTTCTTCGTTCCCGCTGGTGTTCCCCTTGATGATCTCAAAAGCCTCGGTGTAATTCAATCTGAACCGGGACCTGATCTTCGATGAAAATACGCTGAAATCCGTTCTTTTTCCGTGGCTGTCATATTCCAGAATAACGGTTTTAGTAAGTCTTTCCTGGTCAGGCTGAAGAGAGCATGCTCCGTTTGAAAGAGATTCAGGTATCATGGGAATGACCCTGTCGGGAAGATAGACACTTGTTCCCCTTGCAAATGCCTCTGTATCCACCAGTGAACCGGGAGGAGCGTAGGCTGAAACATCAGCTATGTGAACACCAAGTCTGTAACCTCCGTCTTCCTTCTTCTCAATGGAAATGGCATCATCAAAGTCTCTGGCATCAATTGGATCGATGGTGATACAGTATAAGCCTGTCAGGTCTTTCCTCGTGTGCTCCACAGGTTTGAATGCAGCACCTGAAGCTTCTCCCAGCACTTCCCGGGAAAAATCTCCAGGCAACCCTGCATCCAGACACACTGAATCAATCAAAGCTCTTGGAGAGTCCGGGGAACCCACGGTTCTCTCTGCAGTAACCTTCATTCCGTGTTTCTCATACCTGATGGAGCATCCGATGAGATCACCGGCTCTGATTTCCTCGCCTGCAGGGTCAAGGGGAATGTTGTCAGGCATCCTGGGATCCAGGGGGTCCAGGAACCATTTGCCTCCGCGGCTTCTGGCAATACCGGCTATGTTCTCTCTGCTGCGCTTGAGAACCTGAACAATCCTCCCGTGGTATCCGCCGCCGTTCAGGTCAGGTTCCAGAAGTCTGACAATAACGGTATCTCCGTCATAAGCCCCTGCTGTATCCCTCTTTTCAACTTCAATCCGGGTATCTCCGCCAAGGACCACGGCGGAACCGTCAGATCTCATCCTGACCTTTCCCCTGTCCATTCCCAGAACATCAAGGGAGGCATACCTGCCTTTGCCTGCATGCCAGATACTGCCTGAAGAAACCAGTTCCTCAAGAGCCCGGGCTATATCCTCCATATCAGGAAATTTTTGAGACAAAGATTTGAGATCCAGTTTCTCACCGGATGAAGAAAAGAGTTCAAGAATCTGAGATACGCTGTTATTTAATGACAAGGCTGATCCCTCCGGAATAGTCAGTCCAGTTCTCCACTACAAGAATGCATCCGGCTCTGAAGGCCAGGGCTCCGGTAATTGATATGACTGATGTTATGTGCTCAACTCCCGGCATGGCAGGCAACCCTGCACCTGGTGGTCTCTGCCAGTTGAAGTTGATTACCGAATCTTTTATGCTTCCGCCAATACTGCCGCTGCCGCCTACAGAGATCACACACCAGGATACCATTCCGTTCAGCGCTGCCTGTAAAGAGGAAAGATCTGTGCATGGAACAGATTCCTCAAGCTTCATTCCTTCAACACCCTTGGTAGAAACACTTCTGCCGGCTGCCGCTCTGAGAAGTATCATTGCTCTTTTAAGGCATTCGTTTGAAAGCAGGTTCCCTGAATCAACGAACATGGTTTGTGATATGTCCCTGATGTATTCCACCAGTGATCCTGTGGCAGTTCTGGCTGCGTCTATCTTCGTTTCGACCCTGGAAATGTCCGGCATGAACATTCCCGCAAGATCAATATTACCTGTAACCCCTACAAGCAGGTTGTTCATGTTGTGAAGGAAAAAAGGAAGCAGAATCCCGCAGAAGCAGTTATTCAAACAGCTGAAAGAAGACAGGCCGCTAATTTTCTCAGCAATTTCCTGAAAATCAATCCTGCTGCCGCAGCCAATAGAATACAGTCCGGGACTTAAAAGGCTGTAGTCTGATCCTGAATCAATCTCTCTGAAGATAGGTTCAATTGACATCTGTCTTCCCCTCTTTTGCTCTCCCTGCATCTCGAGACGCCTTCCACCTTGCAAGTTTTTCATCCAGATCTTTCTCCCGACCGGAACCGGATGGCTTATAAAAAGAGGTTTCCGTCAGGTCGTCCGGAAAATTGCTGTGAGTTACTATACCACCAGGTCTGCTGTGGGCGTACTGGTACCCTTTACTGTAGTTAAGCTCTTTCATGAGCTCAGCAGGAGCATTGCGAAGGTGCAGAGGAACAGGGCAGCTTCCCGTTTTTCTCACAAAACCTGTAACTGATTTCCATGCTTTGTATATACTGTTGGATTTCGGGGCCAGAGCCATGTGCACAACGGCTTCAGCAAGGGCCAGATCACCCTCGGGGGAACCCAGAAAGCGGTAGGAGTCAACTGCTCTCATGGCAATGGTAAGAGAAGATGGATCTGCCAGGCCCACATCTTCTGAGGCAAATCTGATCATTCTTCTTCCGATGTAGAGGGGATCCTCCCCTGCCACCATCATCCTTGCCAGCCAGTAGAGCGAAGCATCAGGGTCTCCGGATCTCATGGATTTGTGAAGAGCACTGATAAGATTGTAGTGTTCCTCCCCTGATTTGTCATAAAGCAGCGGAGCAGACTGCACAAGCTCATTTACTGTTTCTTCGGTTACACCGGTTTCCCTGGAAGAACCTGTAAGCTGTTCCAGAATATTAAGGCATCTTCTGGCATCACCATCAGCTGCAGACGCTATCAATGCAATTGCCCTCTCTGATACTGAGACTCCGCAGATATTCCTGTAAAGTTCTCCTGTTGTCACCCTTACCAGCAGTTCTTCAAGCTCAGCTGAGGAGAGAGGAACCAGTACGTGAACCGAGCATCTGCTCAGGAGAGGTGCATTCACATGAAATGAGGGGTTCTCCGTGGTTGCTCCAACCAGTCTGATGGTTCCATTCTCCACATGGGGCAGGAATGCGTCCTGCTGAGCGCGGTTGAATCTGTGTATTTCGTCCACAAAGAGCATGGTTCCCTGACCGGAATTCTTTCGAGCATCGGCCTCGGCAACTATCCTGCGAACATCCTTTACTCCGCCGGTAACAGCACTGAAGCGCACAAAGAACTCTTTAACATGCCCTGCAACTATCAGGGCAAGAGTGGTCTTGCCGCATCCGGGAGGTCCCCAGAGAATGAATGATCCTGCGGAACCTGATTCTATGGACCTGCGAAAAGGAGCCCCCTCAGCAAGAAGCTGCACCTGACCTGAGATCTCATCAAGAGCAGCAGGTCTGAAAAGCTCTGCAAAAGGTGCCGATGAAGCATTTGTGTTAATGAATAGATTTTGTTCCATTGGGGAAATATAAAGCGAACAGATGAAGCAGAAAGGGCAGGGAGAACCATCAGGTTAAAAGTATGGTCCTGATCTTCCCTTCAAGCTGTGCTGCTGAATAGGGTTTCTTCAAAAAACCATCTGGAACCGTATCGGAGAATCTTGCCAGTATCTCGTTCTCATTGTAACCGCTGGATATGAGAACCGGTATATCCTGCTTCAGTTTCCGTATCTCCCGGAACACCTCGTCACCATCCATGTTGGGCATGGTAAGGTCAAGGATTACAAGACGAATCTCGTGCATGGACTCCTTGAACATGTTCAGTCCGTCAAGCCCGTCTTCAGCAGAAATGACATTGAATCCGATCTCTGAGATCATTGCTTCCGCCACTGATCTTATAAGAGGTTCATCATCTACGAAAAGAACAGACCCTTCCCCTCTGAATTCCGAAGAGCTGAGTACAGGTTCACTGATCTCCTCCTTCACTCCTGCCGAGGCCGGGAAGAGTGCCCTGAAGGAAGAACCTTCGCCAGGCCGGGATTCTATCTTCAATGCTCCCCCGTGACTGCTCATTATTCCCAGAACAGCAGAAAGTCCCAGGCCCCTTCCTGTGAACTTGGTTGTAAAGAACGGGTCAAATATCCTGTCAATATGATCTTCGCTTATACCCTGCCCTGTATCTTCCACCTGCAGCCAGACATATCTTCCAGGATTCAGTTTCTCAGTTCTGTTAAGTGTTCTGATGTAATCCTTGTCACAGTACATTGATCCGGTGGACAGGGTAATGGTTCCAGGAGTCTGCCCGAGAGCTTCAGATGCATTGGTAAGAAGGTTCATCACCACCTGCCTGATCTGAGTTCCATCTGCAAGTATCAGTGGAATATCAGGGTCAGGCCAGTAGATCACCTTTGCTTTCTTGGAAATGGAAACATTGAGTATGTCAGCAATCTCTTCTACTGCACTGTTGATGCTCAGAGGTTTAATACTCACCTCACCGCGACCGGAATAGGCAAGCATCTGCCCTGCCAGATCAGAAGCTCTGCTGGTAGCCTTGTCCACTGCGTCAAGGTATTCCAGAGGACTGTTACCCTTGCTGAGTGAATTTCTGGCAAGATACATGTTGCCTGTAATGGCCATAAGGATATTGTTGAAGTCGTGGGCTATTCCTCCGGCCAGCACACCGAGACTCTCCAGCTTCTGTACATGGCGTATCTGCGCTTCAAGTTTCCTCTGCTCTTCTTCCGCTTTCTTCCTTGCAGTGACGTCTCTGCAGAGAACAAGAACAGTTTCAGCCTTAAAGGGTGACATACCTGCCTCGAAATAATGCCTCCCGTCAGGCATTTGGATATCATATTCCACCTCACATGGAGTCCCTGTATCAATTGTTCTCTCAATGGAATTGGAAACGCGTGCGCAGGATTCAGCAGAGAGCCCGATATCATGAATACTGCTCTGGAAAATCCTGTCAGCAGGCATAGCAAGCTTTTCCTCATCATACACAAAATAATCAAGATAGTCGCCATTCCTGGAGAGAACAAACATCAGGTCCGGAATGGAAGAGAGAATTGCTTTGGTTTTTTCAAGGGAATAGTTCAACTGATTCTGGTAATCCATGAGGCTGGTGATATCAGAGATGGACAGAACGCCCATTCCGCCGCTGTTGGGTATGGTTCCTGTACAGATACGCACATTTCTGTATGTCCCGTCTTTTCTTTTCAATCGGAACTCATACTCCTGCTGCAGGTCCTCTTCTCCTATCAGGCGCTTCTCTCTGCTGGCAGCAACTGCTTTCAGGTCATCCGGGTGAACAAATTCCTGCCAGGTCTTCCGGTTAACCACCTCTTCAGGAGTGTATCCTGAAAGGCGGAATATGTTTGCGTTGGAGGAAACTATCATTCCCCTGTAGTCAAGAATTGCCATTGCAGTCCCGGTGTTCTCATAAATGGCACGATATCTCTCTTCGCTCCGGACAAGAGCTTCCTCTGTTTCAAGCCTTTCAGTTATATCCAGTGCTACTCCGCCAATGAGAGGCCCTGTCTCCTGATCAATCCTGAAATAGTGTGTTTCAAATGAATGCTCGGTTCCGTTTTCATCCAGAACCTTGCGGACTCTGAGCACATAACCTTTCTCAATCACTTCATGATCACGTTGATGAAGAACTGCCGCCACATCTTCCGGATAGATATCCTCGGGAGCTTTCCGCATCCAGTTTGCGTAACCTGCAGTTTTTCTCAGCCTGTTATTTATCACCAGATATCGTGAGTCTGCATCTCTGATGAAAGCCGGGCCGGGAAAGTGTTCAAGAAAAGCGTCAAGCATATTTCTTGTTTTAAGCACTTCAGCAGATGCCTTTTCCTGCTCCTTCTTCATTTCAAAGCCGTGGAGGGAAAAGCTTAAATCCCTGGCAATATCACTGATCACTTCAATAGAGGAAGTTTCAGCAACTCCCTGATATTCTTCTGAAGGTCTGCTGAGAAGAACTCCATACAGTCTGTCACCGTAAGACAGTTTTGAAGCAATGTGGAAGACTCCGTTGCCGGGCAGTTCAGGAAGAAGTGAATAAAGCTCTTCGCCTGTTATTGAAACATCGGACCATTCATGATCTCTCAGTGGAGCGAACACATCACCCTTTATCACTTCATCCTCTGGAACAGTCACTGTTAAAGCTGAAGACTCATCTGTACTGAAAAGTCTGATCCGGCAGCTGTCAAACAGGTCAGAATCAGTAAGGGTTTCTGCAACTCCCTGAAGAAGAGATTCCGGAGTGTTTCTGGTGATAATCAGCCTGTCTATGCCACGAAGTGTTTTGATCAGTCTGTTGAGATTGAGGATCTTTTTCTCACGATTTCTGGAGCAGGTAACATCTTTCGATATTACAATAAGGCACTGCGGAGAACCATCACTGTTCCACAGGGCGTTCTTTGTGACATCGTATATGGTTCCATCAGCCATTACCTCGTCTCTCCGTATAATGCTCCTGGTGTTCCAGGCTTCTTCATCGGATTCGATACAGTCAGGGGATAGAACAGGCATTTCCTTGTTCTGATGGAACTTGGAACCTTTAAGCTCATCTGCAGCACTGTTGCACCCCAGCCAATTCCCGCTTCTGTCCTTCACAATCAGTATGTCCGGAATGGATTTCATTACTTTGCTTTGAAGGTGCATGACTTTCTGGAGTTCAGCAGTTGCCAGAACACGCTCAGAAATTTCCTGAAGAAATATTTCGGTGCTTTCGGAAGATGGACTGTACACCATCGCTCGGTAGTATTCTTTGCCGCCGGCAGTTCTTCTGAAAATTTCCTGTACATCCGAAGAACTTAAATCTATTTTGGGGAAAACATCCTGGATGGGCATACCGGAGTGCAAGGACAGGCCCCTGGATGAAATGATCTTCCCGGTTGAATCCGTGGTCACTGTTCGGGCAAACCCCGATTCAACAAGAACATCCCGCAGATCATTTTCTTTCAAGGATATGCCCCCCCTCAATGATGTCACTATCTAAAAAAAATGCTGTGACAGCAAGACGGGCACCGGTAAAGGTGCCCGTCTTCTTAATCGGGTCTGCTGTTACTGAGGAGCGCTTTCGAACTGAGACGCCATTCCCTGAAGCATCATGGCAACCGGGATAACCTGATCAGGCTCACCGGTCATGAGATTCTCTGCCCCTTCGAGGCCGAATCCGGTTACCATTACAAGTCCGCCTTCTTCAGCTGGATCGTCAGGTGTAACTCTTGCTTCCATCATGGGAATGATGGGAAGTTCGTCTGAGATGGCAACCTGGATTGTACCCTCTTCAGGATGGGTTGCTGTGAACTGAATACAGGTTACTCCGTCTATGGTTACCTCTTCAGCTGTGAATTCCGCCTGCTCAAGCTCTGCCATGAACTCTTCAAGTTCCGCATCCTGCTCAGGGCCCATCTGCATGCCTTCGCCGAGAAGGTCCGGGTTTTCAGCAATCATCTGCTCAACAAGCTCGGGAACACCGGCCATGTCAAGAAGCATAAGCTGTGTACCGTCGTTGATCTTTACCTTTTTTACAGCAGTAAGGAAAAGGATCATGTTTTCGAGGTACTCTTCGTTCTCCATGATATTGCCGTCTTCAGGCATGTTTGCCTCAATGTATGCAACAGGATCGGCAACGAATTCATCCATGTAGTCACCGGTCATGTCCACAAGGTCATCAAGAAGCTCGGGATCAAGAAGAACCTGAGCAACTGCTTCACCGTCAACTTCAATCTGATACCAGAGACATCCTTCTTCCTCGGCAACGATGGAAAGCTTGAATTCGCCCTCTTCACCGTCTACGCCATAGGATATCCACTGTCCCACTTCCGGGTCCATATACTCAACGGCGAATTCTCCGGCTTCCGCCACATCTTCGTCGCTGCCTGCGCCCTGGTCCTCTGAAGTAGTCTCGCCGGAATCACCATCATCGCCTGCAGGAGCAGGGTTGTCACCCTGTTCACCACAACCGAAGGCGAAGAGAACCAGCAGCATTGCCATAAGCATTGCAAGTTTTCTCATTCTTTCTCCTTTGTCAGGACCGGTCTGCCCGATCCAGTGTTAGTCCGTTGTAATCAAAGAGCGAACCGGTATTCCTGCATTCTCCAGTTTCTCCGCTCCACCAAGGAATCGCAGATCCATGAGAAACGCAGCGGCAACAGGCACGCTTCCATCCCTCTTTATCAGTTCCGCAGCGGCAAGAGCTGTGCCGCCTGTGGCAATCAGGTCATCAACTATAAGTACTCTCGAGGCGGCAGGAAGAGAATTACGGTGCATCTCTACTGTATTTGTTCCGTACTCCAGAGTGTAATCCTCACTGATCACATCAGCAGGGAGCTTCCCGGGTTTTCTGATAAGAACAAGGGGAATACCAAGCCGGTCGGCAATAATGCCGCCGAACATAAAGCCCCGGGATTCCACTGCGGCCACCGCATCAAACTCAATATCATCAAGCATCCGGAGCATATATGTAACTGAATCTCCCAGTGCTCCAGGGTGGGTTAGAACAGTTGTCAGATCCTTGAACACTATGCCTTTCCGTGGAAAATCCTCCACATCCCGGAACAGCGCGGCAATTTCTTCAATACTGTGCATCTTTCCCTTCCGTATTCTCCAGAACAAAACCAAGCACTTCCTCTGGAGCCTCCACCGGTATAACGCCGGGTATATTCTTCCAGTTACCAAAGCAGCATACAGGCTTTCCAGCCTGCAGAGCAAAAGCTATCTCGGAAAGAGTGCCGTTGGAACCGCCTACAGCACATACAGCTTCGCCTGCCAGAACTACAATCCGGTTCCTTGAAACACCCATCCCTGTTGGAATAGCCATGGAGAGAAAACTGTTCCCGCAGGAAGCATCTTCCCCGGGCAATATACCCACAACAACTCCGCCGGACTCTGAACAACCCCTGGAAACCGCTTCCATAACTCCTGAACCTCCGCCGCAGACAACAGCAAATCCCCTGTCTGCCAGCAGTGAACCGAGTTCACTGGCAAAAGCAGCTTCCTCTGAAGATGCCCGATTCCCTCCGATAACAGTGATCAGGCGATACATCCGAATAAAATAGTAAATCCCGGACCGAATGCAAAATCCTCCCGGAAACCCAAACTTCTCGAATATTCTGTTTTTAATGGTCGGGGCGAGAGGATTCGAACCTCCGACCTCCTAGTCCCGAACCAGGCGCGCTAACCGGGCTGCGCTACGCCCCGACCGTTTTAATGGAGATGAAATCTAAGGAATTTACCACTCTTCTGCAACTTCCCTAAAGCAGAAAGCTCAGTCCTGAAAGAACACCATTCATGATAAGAGTGATAACAGCACCGGCAGTGAGCACGCCTGCAAGTATGGAAGGCAGTGCCAGCCTGAACGGGATACCGAATACAAAAGCTGCAGCACTTCCTGTCCAGGCACCGGTAACAGGCAGTGGTATTGCCACGAATACAGCAAGACCAAGAGCCTGGTACTTCTCCACATGCTTCCCCACTCTTCTCCTGGTCCGTTCGAAAAGCCAGTCAAAGAACCTTCTGAAAAGTTTCCACCTGGAAAGCCATCTGCTCACAGGTCCCAGAAGAAGGAGAAGGAATGGAACTGGAAGCATGTTTCCCGCAACTGCCAGCAGGTAAATCTTCCACCATGGCCATGCCCAGTCTCCTGCCATGACTGTATATGCAACGGGAATGGATGCTCGAAGCTCAGTAATCGGCAGAGCTGAAAGAAGCATCATTACAAACTCTCCCGGAACATCTTTCAGTGTATTTACAACCTGAATGGCTATCTGCTCACCCATTCCAGCCCTCTTTTCCTATCAAAGGTACAAATGAACATGGGAAGGAGTCGATCTGCACAAGCTTATCATTCTGTCTGGTCCAGACGGTGAATATCTGACTTGTTTTCGTGCCCACTGGAACCCCTGCGAACCCGCCGTCCCTGAGCTGTGAAACAAGGGAGTCAGGCAGTTCAGGAGCGCCTGCACTGTACAGTATCCCGTCAAAAGGAGCATACTTGTCCCAGCCTGCACTTCCGTCGCCATAGAGTACCATAACATTCTTTGCACCAGTTTTTATCAGATTGGCTCTTGAGGGTTCCACCAGCCCCAGAACTCTTTCAACACAGTACACTTTCCTGAAGAGACTGGATGCAACTGCAGCCAGATAACCGCTGCCGCTGCCTACCTCCAGAAGCCTGCCATCGAAAACCGGAGCCATTGCGCTGAGCATCCTGAGAACTGTGGCCGGTTTACTGATGGTCTGTCCGTGTCCGATGGGAAGACTTGTATCTGAGAAAGCCATGCGCCGCCATCCCGGGTCAACAAACTGTTCCCGGGGAACTTTCGCAATGGCATCAAATACCCTTGTATTCTCACCGGGAAAAAGCTCTCTCAACTCTGCCGCCATTCGGGCCGCTTTTGCATTCAATGATTTCTCCGAATTCTGCAGATAAGAATTGATTGAGAGAGAGGAACCCGAAGGTTCCTCTCTGCTTTTAACATGGTCGGGGTGACTGGATTCGAACCAGCGACCACTTGAACCCCATTCAAGTGCGCTACCGGACTGCGCCACACCCCGTCAGGAAGCACAATTCTATTCAACCGGTTTCTGGTCGTCAAGCTCAGTCTGAGGTTGTCTGGACAAATCTCTTATCAGAGCTTCAAGTTCCGAGTAGACCTCATTGAGGATCTCATTTGAAGCTCCGGATTTCTGCAGGTCAAGAGCAAGCTGACCATTATTCTTTTTCAGGTTCTGAAGCTGCTTCTTCGCTCCCTCGATAGAAAAACCCTCTTTGTTCACAAGCTTGTCTATCAACTTGATCAGATCGATATCTCCAGGCCGATAACACCTGTTACCCGCATGGTTCTTGTGGGGTTTAAGGCCTGGAAAAGCACTTTCCCAGTAGTGAAGGGTGTGGGGTTTAATGCCCAGCATTTCACTGACCTCTCCAATGGAATAGTAGAGCCTTCCGCCTGTTTCCTTCATTTCCCCTGTCCCATCAACTTCTTCCACCACGGCAGACTCTTTCTGCGCAAACTTTTAATTCTCTTAAGACCCTTCAGAGCAGGTTCGTAGTCCTCCTGCCATGAGAGTGCATCATAGAAAGCTCTCTCAGCACGGTCTGTCTGGTCTCCCTTAAGGAACATTTTGCCCATGAGACAGTGATTCAGAGGGTTGAAGTACTCTATCTCAACTGCAGCTTTCAGATCTTCCACCGCTTCTCTGTACCGGCCTCTGCCCTCGGCGGCTTTAGCCAGCATCCTTCTTATCTCGGCATCCTGGGGAAAAGCCACAGCAGCCTGTTTCAACATGGCATCCGCTCTCCAGAAGTCTCCTTTTGAGATAAGTTTCCGAGATTGAGACATAATCCGATCAAGTTTCTTCCTGCTCATCCTGTCCGCTGAGGACGGTGCTTCCGGTGCTCTGGTTTTCCGAACAGGAGTTTCCGCCTCTTCAGAGTGAGAAGAACTGCTATGAGAAAACTTTGATGCCTCCTGACCTGTAATGACCTCCTGCTGCTGCCAGTTCAGGTCAGGGGCACCAAGTAACTCATCGTACTGCTGTTTTTTAGCGGGATTGCTGAGCACTGAATACGCTTTGTTTATCTTTGCGAACCGATTCTGCACCTCGGGACTGTCACCTGCAACATCAGGATGATGCTTCAGTGCCATCTTTGCGTAGGCCATCTCTATCTCGTCCTGGGTGGAATTCCTTTTGATGTCCAGGATCAGATAGTAGTTCTCCAGTTTCTGCGAATCAATACCCATCTACAGCTTTCCCCCTATTTGAGAATCGTAAATCTCTCGGTAACTGCATCGTTTGCGGACTCTGCCCTGAGGAAGTAGATACCGTTCACCATATTTCCAGGAATCACCCAGGATCCGTTTGCCGGTCTGCCGACAATTCTGCCTGAAACATCAAGAATGGAAACGGATACGTCTGCGTTGCCGTTAACTGTATATGAGAGCAAAGAAGCAACAGGGTTACTGCCAATGGTTACACTAAGTTCTGCTCCCTGTATTTCTTCAAAAGTCTCATCTTCGATGCCTGTCATGCTGAGAAGGTTCATGCAGAGCAGCTTGTTCATGTATCTGCACTCAAGGTTGTTGGTCACTATGAGTGATGTGTCATTCTGGCTGCCCCAGAAACCGTTATCGTCCACCTCAGGGGTAAAGAAAAGGTACTCATTCACACCATATGACCAGTCAACAGCGTCTCCGTTAACATCGTAAAGGATCTCGCCGCACCTGCCGTACTCATAATTATTCTGAGCAGTCATCTGCTGTCCCCAGCTCTGGAAAGTTGCCTGGTGAGGAGTGGGGCTGTTGTTGTAGCCGTAAGGATAGAGGAGATATCCGCCATATGTGTGGTAGTGAAAACCGCCCACTGGATCAATTGACTCTATCCACTGGGTTTCCTGAAGTGTCTCCGGCTCACTGAGAGCAGCCGTACCTCTGTAAGTGGCAGAATTCGGATCAGGGCTGGAACCGTAGTTGTCATAGCCCCACTGATAGCTGTAGTTCCTGTTAAGGTCTACTCCGTCACCGAGAGTCCAGTTCATGTTCTTTCTCTGGTCTCTTCCTGTCGGGTTCGGCACATTGTACAAGTAACCGTCCGGGTTAACAATGGGGATGATGTAGATCTGAGCGTTGTCCAGAATGTATGTAGCCATTGTATCACTGTCGTATTCGGTTGTCAGCCACTGAGCCCAGTCGATCACAACAGAGTTGCCTCCGGGTTCTCTTGCATGGGTAAGAGCTGTGAACAGAATGGCAGGTGCATCAGCCGGAGCATTCGTAATCTTTACGAAATAGAGATCACGCCCCTCGTATGACTGTCCATAGGTTACAGGGGTATCAACCATATCACTGTTTTCAGCAAGAGTGGCCCAGAAAGCATCATTCTCATTGGGCCCGTAATAGAAACCCATCTCTCCATCGTCAGTGGCCTGAAGCTCCGACCACTCCAGAGGAAGAAGCCTGGCATCAGGATACCTGTGCATTGCTTCTTCTACATATCTTTGAGAGACAAGAATATCCACAAAGCCTTCGGTTCTGCTTCCCGCTGCAATTTCATAGCCCATATCCTGAACGGAATCGAAGGCTCCATCTGTAGAAGCGGGGATTCTGATCAGCCTGTCTGCATTCACCACAGTGGGAATCAGCAGAACAAGTGCTGCAACTACTACTTTTAACATTGATTACTCCTCGGTCTATGGTTGACATCAGTGCGGGAATACCTTAAATTTGCCCGTCATAAGGAAGAAAACCCTATACGGGATAAGAGTTCAGCTCGTGCCGTATATTCTGCGAAAGGAGAACGCTCTTGGCAAGGAGCAAGCAATCACTCAAGCGTCACAGGACCGACGCGGTGAAAAACGAGAGAAATCACAGTAAGCTCAGAAGACTTCGAACCGCCCTGAAAAAGGTGCAGGCAGCATCTACTCCTGAAGAAAAGGCCGAGGCTGTTAAAAGCGCTCAGAGCCTTATTGACAGGGCCGGCAGAAGCCGTCTCATCCATCCCAACAAGGCAAACCGACTTAAGAGCAGAGCTCTCTAGAAGATACATTGATTGAAAGAAAGCCCCCTTTCGCAGGGGGCTTTTTTAATTAATCTGAAAGAGAAAAGTTGTACCGGAGAGTTGTCCAGACACCCACCGGTGACCCGTTGTTCCTTGCAGGCATCCACCCGGTGCCCCTTGCAGCTGCCAGAGCAGCTTCATCCAGAGAGGACACCCCACTGCTCTGCATCAGCTCCACTTCCTTCACAATCCCCTGAGCATCCACATACACCCAGAGGGTAACAGCACCTTCAACCCCTGCCATTCTCGCCATTTCCGGATATGCAGGAGAGGGCATGAAGGAACAAACTGGAAACACTTCCACAGGCTGAAATGTGGGAGCTCCAATGTCCGAGCTGCCGGTGTTGTTGTTTCCCGAACCGGCGGATGCCGTAAGTGCAGTTGAAAGACCCACTGTATCAGCACTCAGCGTGATTACCAGTTCAGTAAGAACTTCATCCCTGACGTTTTCCACCTCCACCTCAATTTCAGCTATGTCATCAATCAAATCTTCCTGCTTGTCTTCCACTGTAGCATCAAACGGGAGAAACGCCTCAACCGCCTCCATACTGTTATCGAATGTGCGAGTTGAAAGCCTGCCTATCTCCGTTGCAGGCATGAACTGGAAAAGAACATTGAGAAAAAGGAGACCGGCGAGAAGTCCGATCTCCATTCCAATTCCATTTGACCGTGTCATTTCACACCTCCTTTCTTAACCGTGATACGGTGTCAGAGCAGGAAGTATTCCATCTAAAGCCCGGGAACCACCCTGCTTATTCCACCGGGAAGATCCTGTACTGAATATCCCGCTTCTTTGAGTTCGTTCCGCATCTTGTCTGCTTCGTCAAACATTTTGTTCTCTCTTAGATATCCGCGCATCTCTCCCAGAATTTTGCAGAGAGCTTCCTCTGATCCACTATCCCCGGCAGATGACAGTTCAATCCCAAGAACTCCGGACACAAGGAGATCCATAAGGTCTGCCATGCTCCGCCGGTCACCTGCAGGTGGTTTTCCTTCAAGAAGGGTATTGCCTGCCCTGACAAAATCAAAGATCGATGCCAGCGCTCCGGGAGTGTTCAGGTCATCATCCATGAACCCCTCAAAAGCGCTCCGGGTACTGTCCACCAGAGCAAGGACATTCTCAGAAACTTCCCCCTGTTCAGCACTTCCTAGCCTTGTACGGAAGGATACAAGCCTTTCAAGACCGCTTTTTGCCCCGGACAGCCCCTCTTCAGAGAAATCAAGAGGACTTCTGTAGTGGCTCCTGAGTATGTAAAGCCTTACCACCATTGGATCCCACTTCAGGAAAAGATCCCGTAAAAGTGTGAAGTTCCCCAGGCTCTTTCCCATTTTTCTGCCGTCCACAGTAACCATGTTGTGGTGAATCCAGTATCTGACAAAGAGCTTGCCTGTTGCTGCTTCAGACTGTGCTATCTCGCAATCGTGATGCGGGAAGGAATTATCAAGACCACCGCCGTGTATGTCTGCTGTTTCGCCCAGGTAACGCATGGACATGGCGGAACACTCCAGGTGCCAGCCGGGATATCCCCAGCCCCACGGGCTGTTCCAGCGAAGGATATGATCCTCTCCGGCATCCTTCCAGAGAGCGAAGTCCCGCGGATCTTTTTTCCCCTCAGCTTTTTCCACCCGGCTTCCGGCTCTTCCCTCGTCTCCTTTTCTGCCGCTGAGTTTCCCGTATTCAGGGAATGAGGAAACATCAAAATAGACATTGCCTGAAGCCTGGTATGCGTGCCCTTTTTTCATAAGGGTCTTTATCAGCTCGATCTGCTCAGGAATATGACCGCTTGCTCTGGGAGAAATGTCAGGTCTCAAGACATTAAGAACATCCATGTCATGAAAATAGCTGGCTGTGTACTTCTCGGCAATTTCCATTGGCTCCAGCTTCTCTGCCGCAGCCTGCTTCTGCAGCTTGTCCTCCCCTGCATCGGCATCATCTGTGAGATGTCCCACATCTGTAATGTTCTGAACATATCTTACTTTATAATCAAGATACCTCAAATACCTGACAAGAACATCAAAGCTTACATAACTTTTCCCGTGTCCAAGATGGCTGTGCCCGTATACAGTGGGGCCACATACATACATGCCCACGAAGGGCGGGTTAAGGGGTTTGAACTCCTCCTTGCTCCTTGTAAGCGTGTTGTACAGCGATAACATCTCTAGCTCTCTTTCCAGTAATCGATGTGCATGGCGGATCGGACCATTTCCAGTGTCTCTCTGCCTGCAGCCACCGCTCTGTCAGTTCCTGCCCGGAGTATGTTGTCAATTACTCCGGGTTTGTCAAATTCAGCTCTTCTCTCTCTGATTGGAGCAAGGGTTTCTTCAAGTTTCTTTATGAGATTCTTCTTGCATGCCACACAGCCAATAGTGCCTTTTTTGCAGCAATCCTCTATCTCCGGGATTTCTTCGGCATTAAACGCTTTGTGGTAAGCAAAGATTGTACAGATGTCAGGATGACCGGGGTCGGTTTTGTGAATCCTGGCCGGGTCTGTAACTGCGCTCATTACCTTCTTCTTTATCTCTGCCGGATCATCTTTCAGGTATATCGCATTACCCAGGGATTTGCTCATTTTTGCATTGCCGTCCAGGCCAATCAACCTTGATACTTCACTGACCATGGCGCTTGGTTCAGGAAAAACATCACCATAGAGTTCGTTAAATCTCCTGGCGATAAATCTTGTTACCTCTACATGAGGCAGCTGATCTTCTCCCACAGGAACAAGATCCGCTCTGCAGAACAGAATGTCTGCAGCCTGACTGACAGGATATCCCAGAAAACCGTATGTCATGTCTGTATAACCATACTGCTTAGCTTCGGTTTTTATGGTGGGATTATGCCGGAGACGACTGACTGTTGTGTAAAGGCCGAAAAACACAGTAAGTTCTGCAATCTGCGGTACCATACTCTGAACGAAAATGCTTATTTTGTCAGGATCAAGTCCTGCTGCAATGTTGTCCAGAGCAACTTCCCTCACGTTGGCCCCGAGAAGTTCCGGGGTCTGCCAGTGTGTAGTCAGAGCCTGCACATCAGCAACAATTATGAAGGTATCGTATTCGTTCTGCAGTTTTACTCTGTTTCTCAATGAGCCCACGAAATGACCGAGATGCAGAGGACCAGTGGGTCTGTCACCGGTTAGAATTCTTTTCATTGCGGAGTTCCTTACAGGTTGATCTTCACTGAACAGTCAGGATCTCTGAAATCCCTGAGATCGATCTCTCCAGTGTGTTTGTCAATAAGTTTCAGCACATTCTCCACAGTAGAGCGCACTGCTGGACAAACTGAGGGGTATCCTTCCAGATACCGCAGCGTAAGTGGAATGTGTTTAAGGTAACTGGCGTTTCCAAGGGCTCTGTACTGGTAGGCAAACGTACCCAATGCCTTGAGATTGCGCTGGAGAGCCGAAAAAACGAATTCGAACATATTTGCTCCGTTAATACCCAGAATGAATGCCTGAGCCATTCCCCTCCAGTGGTCACCGCAATCACTGTAGCTGTCCCGCAGAATGCTTGCGAGATCGTAACAGGGCGGCCCCTGTCTGGCGTCCTGCCAGTCAACCATATAAACAGAGTCGTTTTTTATCATAAGGTTCGCTGAATGGAAATCTCTGTGGGTAAATACTGCGCTTTCGTTGCCCATTGCTCTTTCGCAGAGCTCCCGCATGAGTTTCTGTATATCCATCAGTTCTTCAACCGGCACTCTCAACAGCCTGAAAAACAGATGTTCAAGTGTATGTTCAAGCTCTGCCATGAAGAAACTTGTAGTAAAATATCTTCTTCCGGCAATACTGCCACTGGCTTTCACAGGAGTGATCTCCCGCTGCATCCTTCTCAGGAGGGTCAGTGACTGCTGGAGGTATCTTGTGTATTCCTTCTTGTCCTCCACATCACAGAGTCGCCTGGTCCCGAGATCTTCCTGGATCAGATACCCTCTGCCTTCATCACAGAGAATTATCTCGGGAACCGGAAAGTCCATACCTCTGAGCAGATTGTGTATGTCAAGCCAGGGCCACAGGGGCACTCTGGAACTGTCCATTGCTATGTAGGTTATGCTGCCTGACCATATTCTGTAGAAGTCCCGGTCAGATGCATCACCGGTAACAGGCTTGATTTTTTCAATTTCCCCGAAGCTGGCTGAAGCCCATCTTGCCAGATCATCCATTCTATCAGTCAATCATGGCTCCTTAATGAAATGTGCAGGCAATACAGTATCAATTGCGGAAGCACCTGGCAGAACTCTGACCCCTCTGAGAAGAACAGAATTTTTCACCAGTGCACCAGCTTTAATAATACAATGCGGTCCCAGATAATAAAACCCCTGAAGAATCGCTTCCCGGTGAACAGATGCTGTGGGATGAATATATGTGCCCCTGGCAAGAGTGTGCTTTCTGAATAACTCAGTTTCTCCCATGTCATACCATTCCGCATCAGTAAAATACTCGTTAATCTGAATACCCTTGTTTTCTGCAGCCTGTCTCAGAGTTGAGAAGAATCCTGTGCTTATCTGCTTCTCAAAGGCAAGCCCGGGTATTTCACTGGAGATAACCGAAACACCAAGGTAGTGTCGCCTTTTCCCATTAACTTCCAGTACACCGTACTGTCCGTTTTCAGGCATATTCCCTGTTAGTACAGTCCATGATGATCCTGAAGATAAGTGGTTCTCGGCAAGGGATTTGACAGGAACATTCATGGCAAAATCAGTGTTGCATACCACCCAGTTGCCGGTGAGGATCTCATGGTTTCTTGCCAGGGTACCGGGAGCTCCCAGAGGTCTTTCTTCGAAGAACATATGGGATCTCCCGTTCCAGTGCCGGGAAACCTCAGCCTTAACCATCTCTTCACACCTGGATACATTAAACGCCATAACCGGCGGATCAAGCAGGGAAAACTGATCTATAAGGCATCCAAGCAGTGTGTTATCACCCAGTGGAAACAGGCATTTGGGTAATGAAATGGAAAGAGGTTCTGCTCTTGTGCCGTAACCGGCTGTCAGAAACAGAACCCCGTCGATCAAAGAACCGGCCTGTCTAGCCGTATATCTCTTTCCTGTTACAGTCACAAACCTTGACTCTGCGTCTCTGAGGACGCCAGGTGTCCTTTGAGCCGGTGCGTGAGGCAAGGTAGACGATGGCTACCTTTTCCTGCCCGCATACAGGACACAATTCTTTATGAACTGAACGACTCTCATGAGCAAGTTTCGCTGTAAAGGTTCTATCCTTCTTAGGCATTATCTATCCCTTCCCGCCATTGCAGGTATTCTGCCGGCAAGCTCCATTACTCTGTCCAGGAGCTTTCCCCGGGGAATCCCCGCCAGGGCGGCTTCGATTATTTTCAATATGCCTCTTCGAACCTGTGAAAAAGATTCACGGCCCGGTGAGGCCCACCACAGAGGGCAGGAGTATAACATCTTATCCACCTCGTCGGCAACCCCGGAAACATGTTCAAGAGCAGTGTTCTCCAGCACGAAATTCATGAGTTCCCTGTAGGTCCGGTGGTCTGTGTTTTCCGAATGATTCCAGAGAGGGAAAGGCTCTTGATTTTCCATGTCAGTGAATGTTGTTGACCAGCTTCCTGCAGGAACATCGGACTCTTTCAGAGGAAACGCTTCAAGTATCCGGTCCAGAGAGGATATCCGGATGTTCTGCAGTATGGATATTTCCTCAAGAAAGGGACGAAGGAAGGATTCAATGGCATCAGGTCTGTGATGCCCGAATGTTTCACCGTCCATAGCCAGTATTACATATCCGTCATCTTTCCCGGACCACTGATACAGATCCCGAACCATTTTT
Source organism: uncultured bacterium (assembly GCA_964386635.1). Taxonomy (GTDB): domain Bacteria; phylum Fermentibacterota; class Fermentibacteria; order Fermentibacterales; family JCC-6; genus Sabulitectum. Next base: position 102,268 of record CAYLRO010000001.1, read on the forward strand.
TCTGCCATGCAGGAGCCATCCAGGCCGTGGAAAGAAATCTGATTGGACCAGAAATTACTTCTCAGGAAAACAGCAGTTCCCTGAACAGAAGGAATCCAACTGGAAGGAACCTCTCCATGTTTGTATACCCATGGAACATCATCTGTTATGGTCCATCTGCACCCCAGAGATCCCAGAAGCTTTATTGTCTCAGGGTTAACCGCCATCTCAGGGGGGAACACTCCGGAAGGGGTATATACATCACCAAGATACCTCCTGTTGCCTGAATCATTCAGCTCCAGCTGTCTTTTAACTTCACCGGATGGAATCAGAGGAAATATCGGATGATAAGCACCGCTTGATGTGAAAGAGCATGAGGTCAGTTCCGATACGGTTTTAAGAGTTGCAGGTTCCAGTGCTGCAAGCTGCTCAGTGAGAGAAAGGTTCATGTTAACTGTAACTTCCGATCCCACATCTTTCAGCATTGAAAACAATGGCTGATAACACTCTTCGCAGATTTTTCTCACAATCCCGGGATCCTGCGTGGGAGGCTGATAGAAGTGGAGAAGAAGACCTATATGTTTCATATTTTTCAATTACTCCTGATGGTTAGTCTAACAGTGTTTCCAGGAAAAAGGTTCAATCTTTCTGAAGCTGAACCGCCGTTCACAGCTATTTCCATGAAACCGAGACTGCCTGGAAGAATGAGAACATTCTCCGGTGATGATACCTGCCCATAATAATCAACCTGACTCAGCGGAGTCTCAGAAGAGCCTGTGAGAATACTCTGAAACTCAATCTCTGTTGCTTCTTTCTTTTCCAGATTCAGGATACAGTTGCCGAATCTGTCTGTATGAAGAACCTGAACCACAACTGTACCAGGCTGGAATTCCGGTGGCGAAATACTTATGAGAACCGGGTTGTCCTGTGGCTCAAGAAAAGCTGGCCAGCCTGGATCAAGTGCAATCCTGCCAGCGCATGGGGCAAACAGGTCTCTTCCATGAAATGTTGTTGACGAATCCTCCGGGGGAACAGGCAGTTTCCAGCAGGTAACATCCTTTTCCAGCATGGAAATCAGTCCGTTGTCAGGCGCTACGATGAATCTCCCCTGCCAGAGACCTGCCAGCCCAAGTCTGCTGCTGCCCACTCCAGGGTCAACAACCGCAAGAACCACAGAGCCTTCAGGCAGATGGGGAAGTACAGTGCGGATATGAAATGCACCCTGAAAAATATTCCCGGGAGAGATCTCATGTGTAAGATCAATTACAGGAGTGCTGTATCCAGCAACTGAAAGCACTGCAGCTTTCATCTGAGCCGTATACGTATCTCCTGTGCCAAAATCCGAGAGTATGAATACAGGGGCTGACTGCATAGCTGTTCCTGTCTGTTATCTGTGCTTGATTACCATAAGAGTTCTGTCATCTGCCTGGGCTGCTCCTCCGCTGTGCTCCTGTACAGCCTTCAGCACACGGGAAACAATCTGTTCAGCACTGAGATCCCGGTGGCTGATCACAGTGGAGATAAGACCATCTACATCGTATTCCACATCATTCTCATCCATGGTCTCAGTGATACCGTCGGTGTAAAGAACCAGCACATCCCCTGAATGGGTCTGCCTGGTTCCCTGCAAGTAGACAGCGTCCCTTGTGAATCCCATAAGCAGGCCACCATCTTCCAGGGTGTCGACAGCACCTTCTCTTGTGATAAGAAGCGGAGGATTATGTCCTGCATTGCAGAAAGTAAGGAATCCGCTTCGGGTATTCAGCACACAGTAGAAAAGGCCTACAAGACTTGAGGCTTCATCTCCAACAGTCAGTTCCGTGTTTACCCTGCTCATAATGCTGGTGATGTCAAACAGGCTTTTAACACTTGCCCCAAGCGTACCCTTCATACCTGCCATTGTAAGAGCCGCTGGAATTCCCTTTCCTGAAACATCAGCAACGGCAATTCCCAGGTTACCGTCAGGAAGCTCAAAGAAATCGTAATAGTCTCCCCCCACTTCCCTTGCTGAACTGTAGTAGACAGCAATGTCATAGCTCTCATATCTGGGGGGAGCTTCAGGAAGAAGACCCATCTGTATGCGCCTCGCGGTGTTAAGCTCCTCTGCCAGGGAGTCGCCGCCGGAAAGCCTTCCCAGATACAGATCAGGAAGCTTCTCTCTCAACTCCCGGGATGTTGTAATGGAGGGGTGCCCTGTAACAAGGTTTACAACAGCGTTTCGAACCTCCTCTGACCTGTCACTGAGAAGCCCGGTGAGTTTTTCCACCAGCCCGGGAGTTTCAGGAATGTCTGAGAGGTCAGCAACTGCCTTCACTGCACGTAGCCTTACAGAAGATTCAGGATCATCAAGAAATCTGACAAAATAGAGAATCTTGTCCTGTGGACTAAGCTGAACTGCGCAATTAATTCCTTTCAAAATGCTCACCCGGACAAATGGGTCAGCATCGGTACACATCTCAGGTAATCTGCCTGAGCTCAGTGTTTCAGGAGTGGCAAACTCTGCAAGGGCTTCAACGGCAGCACCCCGGACAGCTCTCTCACTATCCCTGGAAAGTCTGGTGAGAACAGCTGTTTCCCTTTCACCTGTAAGACCAAGGCGATGCACTCCGGTAGCAATTGCTGTTCTAACAGACGGATCATCATCACCGGTAAGCCGGTGAATGCAATCTCTGGCTGACGCACCAAGTGAGGATCTGTTCCAGAAGAGGAACCAGGGAAGCCTTGATCTTTCCTCCACAGTACCAATCTCTATGAGCTGATCGATAACTTCAAGGGTAATGCGGGCGACATCTTCCCTTCCTCCTGCAAGAAGCTGAGAGAGAGACTCTCTTCCCCCGTAACCCTCCGAAGAAAGAGCAATACGCACAAGATTCAGCTGTTCATTCTCTTCAAGGATTCTTACGTAGGGAAGTACCATTGCAGCCATCTCATTGCTCCTGGGCATGTTCTCTGCTATGAGATGCCAGAGCATCTTCTTCTCTTTCGGTGTCAGATCTTCATAACTCATAAGCATACACTGAGCAACAGTTCGTATATCGTTGTCACCTATATCGGAGAAAAGAGCTTCTCTTATAGACTGGTCGAAGAATCTTATTCTTGCTCCCACGGTGAAAGCGACAATTCCCCTTCCACCTTCCGGCAGTCTCTGCATCAGCAGCCAGAGAAGATCACATGATTCCTCGTCGAATTCCCCAAGCTGTCTGTTCATAAGACCTCTGACAAGCTCTGTAAGTTCCTTGTCATTTTCCCCTGCAGACAGGGTTTCATTAACGATCTCAATCTCTCTTGGAGAGAGTTTGGGGAATCTTCTTCCCAGAAGAAAAAGCATGAATCTTCGCACTGTGGGAGAAGTGTCTTCGAGAAATCTTTCAACAAAACTGCCAGGGTCACCGGCTATTCCCCACATGTCTATGGATTGTAGAAGATATCCTCTTACAATGTCGTCAGGGTCCGCTGCAGCAGCCTCTATCAGATCACGGAAATAGTGATCTTTTCTCAACCAGGGATTCCCGAGACCCCGGGCAAGGGCTCTTCGGAGCTCCACGTCTCCAGATTCGAGAACATGACGGCAGAGGCCTTCTGCAGCCCTGTCAAACGCCTCTCTGTCAGAAAGAAGCATGGCAAAGAAATCAATGACATTATCCTCTGAGGTTTCCCGTGAGGCGGTGAACAGCAGTCTTGACTTCTCAGATGAAGAGAGATGCCTGTAGAGATGGGCAATGCTGTATCCCGCTTTTCTCTGCTCAGGATTCCTGCTGTTCAGAAGAGTCTCCATAACCACTCTGATAAGAGGGCTGCCACCTCCGGAAAGCTCCGCCAGCCCACGGTCCACAGCATTCAGCATCAGAGTATCCCCGCTGCAGAAATGAACCTGCCCGTCCATTGAAATCCTTCTGAACGGAGGAAGTCCCCGGAAAGCAAGAGTTTTGCTGTACATTTCCTCCAGGGCTTCTTCAGAAGGGAAGGTCTCCCTCAGGAGAAAGTGCAGTCTTGACCAGATTTCGAAAAGTGATGCTCTGAACACTGATTCTGAAATAATGGGTTCGAACAGAGAAAGAAGAATCAGCTCTGCCTTGGAAAACAGATCAAGATTCTTGAAAGAGGTCAGGGCTCTCTCACCCTCAACTATTCTCCACTGTCGATTCTCTTCCGGAGCCGGGAGAATCACATGTGCCTCACCAAAAAGCGAAAAGAGGCCAGCCATTCTGGGGTCTGATGAGGTGAGTACCACTCTCCGTCTGGAATCAGTGGCCCTGAGTATAATGGTAAGAGCCGAGTGGAAAAGATGCAGGGGATGTATCTCAGTCTGCCTTCTTATTGTATCAATATCAAAGAGCAGGGCACAGTCCTCCGGGCCTCTGAGCTTTCTCTCAACCTGGTGTGCATTCACATTTCCGTTGAGGAGTTCCATAGGCACAAGCCCCTCGTCAGCGGATTCCATAAGAAGAAGCCTGGCCAGGGTTGTTTTTCCGGCGCCCATGGAACCGGAAAGACAGACAAAACCTCTGTCCCTGAGTATTGTGGATGCATTCAGAAGACTCTCGCTGTCAACAGACTCGCCTGCTACACCATTCCAGGACTGAATGAGTTCTTCTCCGGCAGGATAGGATGTGAAATCACGGTTTATACCGCCGACCCACTCCTGAACCTGGTTATGGATCAGAGAGACAAGATCTCCCCGCTCTCTGTAAGTCCAGCATCTTCCCCACTCTTTCAGCTTGGAGAAAACAGGTTCAGGATGTGGAGACTCACCGGCAACAAGGGCTCCAACTGGAACACCGCTGCGAAAAAGCGAAAAGAATAGAAATCTGGCGGCCGCGGAAGGTCTTTCCCCCAGCAGAAGCAGCATTGCGTCCGGGAGGGAATCACTGTCTGGTTTAACCAGCCTTATGTCACCGGCCCACCCGGGAGGGCGCAAATTCCCCGCCTCGGAGAGAACCACCGAATCAATCCCTTCGGAAAGAACAGTAGTATCTGCCCAGACCAGAAGATCAAAACTGTCAGGCATCTGAACTCCGTCAGTTAAGCGGCCAGATCAGAGTAGCTCGAGTATTTCCTTCAGGGCTCAGATCGAAATCGAGCCACCTGGCAAGGTTCCTTGCAATGAGAACTCCTCTGCCTCGTGTACTGATAAGCTCTTCTCCCTCACCTGGTTTGTGACCAAGTTCGGAATCAGGCAGCCAGTGTCCGCAATCCTCAACCTGGAACTGCAGCCTGCCTGGGAAGGCGTCTATGGAAATAGTTACGGATTTCTTCAGGTCACCGCCGTTGCCGTGCTCCATTCCGTTCTTTACAACTTCCATAACAGCAATGGAAAGGCTTGTGACCTCGTCATCGCCGACACCTGCATTAAGACCTATCTTTTCAACGAAAACCTGAATGGTTTCAAGAAGACTTTCATCGCTGGGTACTTTCAGTATAACGCCTTTAAGCAAGATCAGCCCTTCAGGCTCTTGAGAGCCTCTTCCTCATCTGTAAACGTTTCGAAAATGGTTATCAGCTTTGTAATTATAAACAGCTCATGGATCTTCTTGGTGGCATTGAGAATAGCCATTTTCCCACCGATCCTGGCGATGGATGTATGCCCGCTGACCAGCACACCCAGCCCTGAACTGTCCATCCAGCTCACGCCGCCCAGGTCAAGGAGGACATTGCCGCTTTCGTTGTTTACAGCGGTCTGGAAAACTGTTTTAAGCCCCATCAGATCTGGACCGCTTATCACTTTTCCACTGAGACGAATTACTTTAAGTCCGTCTTTAATTTCTTCTTTAATCTTCACTTCTTCCCCTTTGCAAGTGATATGTTGAAATCTGCCATCCCATGAAGAATAGATAAAAATTACTCGAATGTCACGAGCAGATAACGAAGTCTTTCCAGTTTTCCAGCCCCTGTTCTTCCAGGAACCCCCTTATGGCAGCCACTGCACCAGGCTGTCTCGACGCAACAAGCACGGGAATACCATCAGAACTGTCCCATCTGCAAGCACTTACAATGGGAATTCCCTTTAAAGACCTTTCTCCGGATTTCTCATCACCTGGAGAGAGAAACGCCTCTATTCTGAAACCTGCTTTTTTTATCTCCCGGGCAAGTCTTCTTGCGCACTGCCCTGTTCCTGCAATGTACACCTTTTTACCTTTCAGACAGGGAACATGTTCCAGATATTCTGCCTTTGTTCTGTAGAAAGAGGTAAGAGAATAGCATGAGGAGTTTCTGCTCAGCCTGTCACTCCGTTCTCTCCACCCCACTAGAACCCTGGGTACTCTGAAAAAAGAATAGCCCAGGCTCCAGAGCCTGAGCCACAGCTCATAATCTTCCGGAAGCCCCAGATCCCTGTACCCACCGGCTTCAATAACCCCCTGCCGGTGATAGAATGCTGTAGGGTGAGGTACGGGACTCTCGATGAAAAGAGAGTGCTCAATATCCAGTGGGTCCACAGTGGAATTGACCCATTCTTCATAGATTCTGTACCCGTCACTGACATCCCTGTCGGGAAAACTTCTCACCCTTGATGTGATCACTGTCCTTACACCACAGGTCAGAGCAGCCTGAAGCTGCAGCTCCAGCCGGAGCGGATGGCACACATCATCGCTGTCAAATCTTGCGATCCATTCACCTGCAGCTTCCCGGAGTCCCAGGTTAAGGGAAGAAACAAAACCGCTGCCTGACCTGAGCAGGCGGAAACGGGAATCACTCCGGACAAACTCACAGGCAACATCAGTTGAGTCATCAGTTGAACCGTCATCGATCATCAGCACTTCAAAGTCTGTAAAACTCTGGCTGGACAGAGACTCAAGAGCCTGTTGAATAAAAGCTCCGGTATTCAGGAAAGGCATTACTACAGAGACTATGGGAATACCCAACTACTGCATACTTTCAAAGGCGGACAGAAGCTCCTCTGCTGAATGAACAGGAGGACGGCAGGCTCCGCTGACACAAAGCTGTGCATAGGGCCATCCGGACATGGGCAGATAGGCCTCAACCATAACAAGAGAATCTGCTGTAACAGTGGGATCCAGAACATCGAAACCGTCTTCACCGGCAACCAGAACCGCTGCCTCTATCAGCTCCGCAACAAGTGAATCACCTGCCGGACCAACCACATATACATGCACGTCATCTTCCTCAACAACAGAATCCGAATCACCGGACAATCCGGAAACAGCAGCAGTGAACCAGCCGCTGTTCCTTGCTCCAACTGCCCGGTCAACCTCAATTCCGGAACCGTCAAGCACAACGGATACCGGGAGAACATCGCCAAGTTCATACCTGTCTGAAACAGCTTCAGCATCTGAAGGATCAAGCCAGACAACCGTTATTTCAACAGGGTTGCTCTCTCTGAAAGATGTTACAGTTGAAATTTCCGGGTCACCGATATCAACAGCTATGAAAACAGCAGAATCTCCCAGGGAATCCGCCAGCTCATCCAGTACCGGCAATTCCCGGACGCAGGGTCCGCACCAGGTTGCCCAGAAATTCAGTACCACAGGTTTTCCTGATGCCAGAACAAGCAGGCTGTCCAGAGAGGCGAGCCCCGAGACGATATCTCCGTTCACAGAAGTAAAAACTGATCCACTGGAATGTGAGATTGTCACTACCACCACTGGAACAAGAAGAAGAAGCACAACAGCAATCCACAGGTGTCGGGTCATTTGTCACCCCGGGCAGTATGTGATATGGCATTAACCGGACAGACCCTGATGCATCTGCCGCACCGGATACACTCGGCAGATGATGGATTTTTGTAAATTTCTATTCCCATAGGGCAGACAGTTCCGCACTTTCCGCACTTCACACAATCATCGGAAACATGCATTTTGAACACTGATACCTTGCCCAGGATGCCCCAGGCAGCTCCCAGCGGGCAGAGAGCCCTGCAGAACGGCCGCTCAACTGTAACTGCCCATAGAAGTATCACTATGGCAAGAGCAGATTTCCACCAGAACAGAAATCCCAGCTGAAATGATTCCGGCGAAGATGAAACGATAGGCCAGCCGGCAAGAGAGGTTCCCGCAGGGCACACAGCCTTGCAGAACCACGGATCACCTGCTCCTCCGGTGAATAGCGGAAGCAGAGAAGGCAGCCCGAGAACAAAAATAAACAGAAGGGCATACTTTGCCGGACGAAGAGAATCATTGAACCCTGATTTTGGTGAAGGTATCCGGTAAAGAAGCTCCTGAACCAGTCCGAAGGGACAGAACCATCCACAGGCAAATCTGCCGGCAAGAATCCCCAGAAGGGAGATGAATCCCAGAGCGGAAAGAACTACAAGGACATCCGGTCTGCCTGTTGCAAGCAGTGGCCAGAAACCGGGCACAGCCATAATGGACTGAATACTTCCCACAGGACATGCAAGCACGCTTGAAGGACAGCTGTAACAGTGAAGACCCGGGATGAAAGCAACCTTTGATGCTCCGGTATAAATAGTTCCAGAGACCCACCCTGACAGGTGCAGGTTCGTTGCCAGCAGAGCGCCGAACTGCACCGTCTTCCGGAAGAGACCGTGGTCCCTCAGCCGATTCCTATGCATTCCAGACAGATATTCGCGGCTTTTGTGAGAATTGCTGAAGGATCACCGAAGAGGTATCCGGCAACAAGAATCAGAAAAGCCAGAAAAAGAAGAAAATACCTGAAAAGACTGGAGGCGGCGACCAGATTCGAACTGGTGAATGGTGGATTTGCAGTCCACTGCCTTCCCACTTGGCCACGCCGCCTTTCAGGTTCTTTCATTGGACGGCAATCATACAAAAATCAGGAGCCGTCTGTCCAGTCGAGTCCTACCCAGAAGCCCTCTTCCCAGGTCATGTCACCCAGAGGTGTTTCAATGGTGGGAATACCGAACATCTGAAGCCTGCCCAGGTGGTCCTCGTCACGGAGATCACCGCTGATACCACCCACTGCAAGTGCAAGGTCTATGATTCCCGAATAGCCGATAATCTCGAAAACATCGAACCCGTCAAAGCCTATCCCGAGATCAAGCACGGCAATAGTTCCGTCATCCCCGATGCCGAACTCTCCTGTGAACAGCCCCTCGGCAACCTGAACGGTGTCTTCCTCTTCACCCTCGATGGTGTCCATGAAAAGATCGTAATCAAGAGAGGTGAGTGTAATGGAGATCTGAGGAAGACCTGATTCTCCGATGTTGGGATTCTTGATTCCCAGTCCCATGGTGAAGTCCATAGGGCATTCCCCCTGGAACCAGTAAGAAGCTACAGTTGCTATATCCAGTACACTGAGACTCCCAAGTTCCGAGATATCTATGCCGCAGAGCTTGAACTCAGTGGTGTTCTCTATCCTGAACTGGGCGTTCACGAATGATAGAACATCGGTAACACCACATCCTGTGAGGAGCAGTATTCCCGCAAAAAAGAGCAGAACAAGTTTATTCATCTGTTAACCTTTCATCTGTGAAGGAAACAGCTTCTGCATAGACAAGAAGCGCTGCCTGAAAGTCCTCTGAACTGCATTCTATACCCTGTATTCCCCCGTAAATAAAATTATCGGTCACATTGGAAGCAACTTCAAAAGCTTCCAGGTTGCCGATTTCAGCAGCAGCGATCACAAACAGTGCACAGAACTCGTGGGGATAAGGCATTGACCCGGGATACATGGTATCCAGCGCATAGGATGCAGCATCCTCCAGGTACCCTTCAGCAAGCAGTTCTTCCACCCGTCTCCGGATGTCACCGTAATAATCGCTCTCCCCTTTTTCGAACAGATGCAGGTTCCAGTTTTCTTCCACCAGATACCGTGCATAGGTGTACTCAGAAGTGTAAGGCATCTGTGAAGTCACTTCAAGGGTTGATTCATCAGCATTGTATTCGCAGAACAGTTTTGCCATGTTGAAACGCAGGGGATACATGATCCACTGTGACACTATCTCCCCGTCCAGGCTTATGGCTATTTCATACTGATAATCTCCGGACTCCCGCCACTGAAGCTCACCTTCAGACAGACCTTCTATCATCAGAGATTGTGCAAAAAGAATTAGAATCAGCATCAGTACCTCCTGTCTGCTTTCTGTCACAGCTCTATTATACCCCCGGCAGTGATGCTGCCGTAGAGCATGTCTTCTCTGTTTACCTTACAGAAGCGGGAGATGTTCCCGTCTGTATTAATCATCTAATTGAATTTGTATTGGATGATACACAAGGGCGGGTAAATGCGC
>CAYLRO010000002.1:0-107514 GCA_964386635.1 uncultured bacterium
TTACTGTTGTGAATATTGATAACGGGCTTGGGGCTGCAGCTGCGGCACTGAGGATTCTGAACAAGCCTTGTGAATACTGAATAAAAGTGGCAATGTTGTATTATGATATTTACCTGAAATTATTTTGCACTGAAAGGTGAGCGATGGCTATACAGCTTGTAACAGGCGGTGCAGGGTTCATTGGCAGTAACATTGCCCGGGAACTTCTGAAGCGCGGTAAGAATGTTCGGATACTTGATAATTTCTCTACAGGGTACAGGTCCAACCTGGCTGACATCAGGGGAGATATTGAAGTTATTGAGGGAGATCTCCGGAGCTATCACATTGTTAATGAAGCCATGAAGGGTGTTGAGGTGGTTTTTCACCAGGGAGCACTGCCTTCTGTGCCCCGTTCCATAGCTGACCCCCTTACAAGCAATGAAGTAAATGTCACAGGCACTCTGAATGTTCTTCATGCTGCTCAAGAGCAGGGTGTTCGCCGCCTGACATTTGCTTCCTCATCTTCCATTTACGGCAATGCACCGGAAAGTGTGAAGAGTGAAGATCTCCATGTGCGTCCTCTTTCTCCTTATGCAGTAAGCAAACTTGCCGGCGAGAAATACTATCAGGTATTCAACAAGATTTACGGGCTGGAAACTGTTGCAATCAGGTACTTCAATGTATTCGGTCCGTGGCAGGATCCGGACAGCCCTTATTCAGCTGTTATTCCTCTGTTCATAAAGGCATTCATGGAGGGACATGGCCCTGTGATCAATGGAGATGGCCTTCAGAGCAGGGACTTTACATACATTGCCAATGTGGTGCATGGCAATCTGCTTGCCGCTGATGCACCGCTTGCACCGGGTAATGTGATCAATGTCGCATGTCACGGTTCTGTTACGGTGAATGATCTGGCTTCTCAGATCGCTGAGCTTACCGGTCGAACTGATGTAAAACCCGTACACGGTCCGGACCGCTCCGGAGATGTGAAGCATTCCATGGCATCCATTTCCAAGGCTTCCAAGTTGCTGGGATATGAACCTGTTGTTTCCTTCTCTGATGGCCTGGCAAAGACCGTGGAGTTCTACTTGGAACACGGTTTTATCAAGTAGTTGAAGAAGGTCTTATGATTAAATCCGATCTGCACCTGCATACAACCTTTTCAGATGGTGAGATGTCACCTGATGAAGTGATTGAAATGGCTGCTTCCCTTGGTTACACACAGGCAGCTGTTACAGATCATGATTCCATCAAGGGTGTGGGAGAGGCACTTGCCGCAGGGGTGGAATATGGTGTTGAAGTGGTTCCGGGGATTGAAATTACACTGCGGTTTGTTCGGGAGAACTTTGTGGGGTCGCTGCATCTGCTGATGTACTTTTCCCGTGAATTGTATCATTCCGCTCTGTTTCGCTCTCAGCTTGATGATATTGTATCCAGAGGCAGAGGTGAGGAACTGGTGAGGGTTCGTGTCTCCAGAATTAATGAGGAGTTTGGTCCTGCAGGAAAGAATCCTGTTCTGTCATCTCCATTGTCTGCTTCCTCTGTGCTTGATGCCGCTGCGAATGTTTCCCGTCGCCATTTTGCTCAGGTGCTTGCCTCAGAGCATGGCCTGTCCCGGGATCAGATCAGTTTGCTTATTGGGAATTCCAGCCCTGCCTATGTGCCTTCAGGGGTTGATATGGCTCTGCTCCGTCCGCTGTTCGCATCTTATCCTGTTGTGCCTGTGCTGGCTCATCCTGCGGCAGGGTCATTCCCCGGTGACAGTCATTACAAGGAGGTACTGCCTTCATTTGATGTGGTGACTGCACTGCTGCCTGAATTTTTATTGCTGGGAGTTCTGGGACTTGAGGTATACTATCCCGGGCACACCCCTGCTCATATTGAGGCACTGCTCACCATTGCCAGTGAGCATGGGCTGCTTGTTACAGGCGGTTCAGACTGTCATGACACTGTGGAACGGCCAATGGGCACCGGAGGTCTTGCTCACCCGGTTGACTTTTCTCCCTGGTTTATTCTTTAGACAGTCACTTCCCCTTTAGTTGTTGCTTTTGTATATCACAGTAACACCAATGTATGGGGATAGAGTGAAGCATATATTCGTTGTGATTTCTCTGTTATGTGCTGGTTTGGCAATTTCCTCTCCGGCGGTTCAGGCCGGATGCGAATATGATTACCCTCCATTCTGCTTTGAAGGCGTCGATGGTTCTGCTGCAGGTTTTTCAGTTGAATTGATGGAAGCAGCCCTTGAGGCAATGGGGCAAGAGGTCACATGGACTCTTGGTCAGTGGTCATCTGTCAAGGGAATGCTGGAATCAGGCTCTGTGGACTGTCTTCCTCTGGTGGGACGTACTCCTGAAAGAGAGCCCTATTTAGATTTTACATTCCCGTACATGACCCTGCACGGAGCGGTTGTAGTTCCTGCTGATTGTGATTCCATTCTATCTGTTGCAGATCTGAGGGGACTCACCATCGGAGTAATGGCAGAAGATAATGCCCAGGAGTTCATGCTCCGCAGTGATTACGGTGTTACTCTGATTTCAACCCCTACTTTCCAGGATGCTCTTCTGCTTCTTTCTGCGGATTCTGTTGATGCTGTTGTAATTCAGAGGCTTGTTGCCATGAGACTTCTTTCAGAGATGGGGCTTTCCGAACTGAAAGTGCTGGACTGGCCTCTGATGGAGTTCCGGCAGGATTTCTGTTTTGCAGTAAGAGACGGCAACTCACAGATGCTTGCCCTTCTGAATGAGGGCCTTGCCATTGTCATGGCTGACGGAACCTATTCTCACCTTCACTCCAAGTGGTTTGCTCATCTCCAGCTTCCATCTTCAAGGTCTCTTGTTGTGGTGGGAGACAGTAATTTCCCTCCTTTTGAATTCATTGATTCACTCGGCGAACCGGCAGGGCTCAATGTAGACCTGATCAGGCAGACTGCTGCAGAAGTGGGCCTTGATGTTGAAGTGCGGCTTGGCAGCTGGACTTCCGTGATGTCTCAGCTGGAAACAGGAGAAGCTGATATTCTCAGCGGCATGTTCTATTCACCCAACAGGGATACGCTGTTCGATTTTACACAACCTCACACCATTGTGAACTATGTGCCTGTTGTTGCGTCCGGTGTTCCGCCTTCATCCCTTGATGAGCTGAACGGGTTAACAGTTGCTGTTCAGGAGGGTGATATAGCTCAGGAATACCTTATTGAGAACGGATTTACAGGGGAAATTGTCGTCTGTACCTCCCAGGAGGAAGCACTCTCGGCTCTTATTGACGGGGAGAGTGACTGTGCACTGGTTGCAAGGCTTTCAGCCGAGTACTTCAGGGAAAATGGACACCCTTCACTGATACCGGGGGAAGTTTCTCTGCTGTCTCCTGGATACTGTTTTGCAGTGAAGAGTGGAAACCAGGCTCTGCTGGCAGAACTCAGTGAGGGTCTGCGAGTTGTGGTCAACACAGGAGGTTACCGCAGGACCTTTGAAAAGTGGATGGGAAACTACGTTGAGGAAGAGACGGTTTCTTTTGCCGGGGTTCTGCGAAGATCGCTTGTTGTTATTGTTCCGCTTATTGCGGTACTGCTTCTTGTTTTTCTGTGGGTACGCCTGCTCCGCCGGCAGGTCCTTATGCAGACACAGGTTATGCGCCGAAGAGAGTCCATACTGAACTCCACTCAGCGGCTGACTTCCATCGGAGGATGGGAATACAACATCGCAGAAGGTCTGATTCACTGGACCCGGGAAACATACAGAATTCACGGCCTGACTCCCGGGTCCAATCCTCAGGAGGCAGAGGAATCAATTTCTTCAAGCATTTACTGCTACCTGCCGGAATACAGATCTCTGGTGGAGAGTGCTTTCCGGAAGTGCGTGGAGAATGGCGAACCCTACGAACTGGAGTGCCGCTTCAAACCGCTTGACAGCGGGGAAATCTGGATAAGAACCGGAGCTAAAGCAGTTTATGAAAACGGTTCCATTGTCCGGATTTCCGGATTCATCCGGGACATAACTTCCGAGAAAGAGAATGAACTGAGTATTGCTCATCTGAACCGTGTTCTCAGGGCAGTCAGAGACATCAGCCAGCTTATGGTCAGGGAGACTGACACTGAAGCTCTTTTGAAGAAGGCTGCTGATATACTGGTGGAGCACAGAAGTTACAGAGCGGCACTTCTGGTTTCAGTGGACACTGACGGTGTTCCTGTTCTGTGGAAGCATGCAGGACAGATTGCCCCGGTCGCAGTCATGGATGAGATGTTTGGCAATGGAATTACTCCCAGGTGTTTCAGTACGCTTTCCGGTGTATGTGAGGTTATTGACAGAGAGAGTACCTGCAATGAATGCCCTCTGTGGGATGGTGAGCTGGATACAGTGGCGATATGTGTCCATCTGGATTACGGTGGGGTGAGATATGGTTTCATTGAGGTAACCCTTGACAGCGGAGTTGAAATGGATGGTGAGGAGCGTGAGCTGCTTGCTGAAATGGCCGGTGACATGGCTTATGCCCTGGCTGCTATCAGAACCAATGAAGAGAGGATTAAGGCGGAAGCTGACAACGTGGATCTTCAGAAACAACTGCTGCAGAGCCAGAAGATGGAGGCCGTTGGTCAGCTTGCCGGTGGAATAGCACACGATTTCAACAACATGCTTCATGTAATACTGGGCCATGCCCGGGTACTGGAGCAAATCTGCCATGAAGATCGTGCTGCTTCAAGTGCCAGAGGGGTTATTGAAGGGGCAAGCAGGGCTGCTGAACTCACAAAGCAGCTGCTGCTCTTCAGCCGAAGACAGGTTATGTCGCTGCAGGTAATTGACTTCAATGAGCTGGTGGAAAATCTGCTGAGGATGATCCGCAGAATAATAGGGGAACAGATCAAACTGGAGTGGCTGCCTGGAGACACTGCAGGATCCATACATGCAGACCGGAGCATGATAGAGCAGGTAATCATGAATCTCTGTGTTAATGCCCGTGATGCAATGCCCTCCGGGGGACGCCTTACAATAAAAACAATGAACGTTCTGGTTGATTCGTCATTCTGCGCCACTCACTCATGGGCATCTCCCGGCAGGTTCGTGCTTCTTTCTGTTTCAGATAACGGTGAAGGTATGGACAGAGGCACCATGGACAGGATCTTCGAACCTTTCTTCACCACCAAAGGCCCCGGCAAGGGAACCGGAATCGGGCTGGCAACGGTTTACGGTATCGTAAAGCAGCATGATGGCATGATAAACACCTACAGCGAGCCTGGGAAAGGTTCTCTTTTCAAGATATACCTGCCGGTAAGTGATCTGGCGGTTGAAGAAGAGAGGGTATGCAGGGATGGTCCTGCATACGGGGGCAGCGAAACCATTCTCATTGCGGAAGATGATGAAATGGTACGGAGTCTTGCAAAGGAAATGCTTGAAAATGCCGGTTATAAAGTTCTCATAGCCCGGGACGGCAATGAGGCTGTTTCAGTATTTCGAGCTGCTGATGCCGTGGATATGCTTTTACTGGATGTGATAATGCCCGGCTTAGGTGGACACGAGGCTATGGCGGAGATACGCAAGCTGAATCCTGATGTTCCTGTTCTATTCTCAAGCGGATATTCTGAAAATGCCATACACACGAATTTTGTTCTTAATGATGGACTTATGCTGATTCAGAAGCCCTATTCATCCAACCAGCTTCTTAAAGCGGTACGCAGGGTGCTGAACAGGTAATGGTTATAGATTGTTTTCCGTTGTGTTTTCCTGAGCTGCAGACATTCCAGTGTCTGCTGCGGGTTTAATGATGTTTCCGGTGGAGGGATGGCAAGCGGTTTTTTTACTTTCCTGAATCGGAAACCAATAAGGGGGAGGGGTTCCATGTTTCGTTGTCTGGCACTGTTTATCCTGTTTGCAGGTTTTGCCGGAGCTGATGTGCCTGTGAATATGGATTTTGAAACTGACGCAGTGGTTGACTCGATGCCGGCTTTCTGGCTCTGTGAAGATCCCGATTGTTCCTGTGCAGTTGATTCGCTTGTGTTTCACGGAGGTTCATTCTCTGCTCGCTTTACCAGCGAGCTGGATACTGATGAAGGATATCTGGAGCGGACTATTCCATTTCCCTATACCGGAGAGATGATAACTCTTTCAGGCTGGTTCCGCGGTGAAGCTGCTGATTCATCCACATCCTTCGGTATTTTCCTGCTGCCCCTGGATTCTCAGGGAAACGGTTTTGATTATGAATCCCTGACTTTCGACGAGTTTGGAGAAGACTCACCCTGGAGGGAATTTACCGTTTCCATGTCAATGATGGAACAGTGTGACTCCCTGACTTTTGGTGTTTTCACAGCAGGCCCGGGTACGGTCTGGGCGGATGATATGGAGATACTTGTGGATGGAGTGGCTCTGGACGAGGCACCTGTGCGTGTGGTTCCTGGAGCAGAGCTGGATCATCAGTTCGATTCAGGGTCCGGGATTGAGTTTGGTGATCTTTCTTCTTTCCAGATGGAATCCCTTGTTCAGCTGGGCAGGGTGTGGGCGTTTCTGAAGTATCACCACCCTGTTCCCTGCTCCGGAGATGTGAACTGGGATTACGAGCTGTTCCGGGTGTTGCCTTTTGTACTGGACGCATCTGACGGACCTGCCAGGGAAGCGGCATTGATGAGGCTGCTTCCGGAGATAGAAGCTTTGGAGGCGCGTTCCGTTCCCATGCATTCACCGGACTCAATAAGAATGGAGGGAGATTTCCAATGGATAGACGGAGCCGTGATAGGACACTCCCTGGCTTACCTGCTTGAATCGGTTTACAACGGGCGGTATCTGGGAGACAGGTACTATGTGCTGTCAACCGGCCTTCCCAGCTTCGTGGAGGAAGAGTACTCCTCTATGGCATACCCTGATGGCGGATACAGGCTGCTGGCACTTTACCGGTTCTGGGGAGTTGTGGAGTACTACTTTCCGTACAGGTACGCCACAAACAACCACTGGTCAGAGCAGCTTGGTTTGAGCCTGCCAATGTTTGTTGAAGCTTCCAGTGCCCTTGAGTATCAGCTGGCTGCAAGGAGTCTTGTTGCAAGTGTGGGTGACACTCATGCAGGTCTGTGGAATGAACCTGACGCTTTGAACGAGTACCTGGGTATTTATCATGCACCACTTACTCTTTCATATGTTGAGGACAGGTGGGTTGTAACAGGTTTCATGCACATCTCCGCAGAGGAATCGCCTCTTGAACAGGGAGATGTTGTTACATCCATTGATGGGGAACCTCTCTCATCCAGGGCAGAGCAAATGCTGCCTTATGCTAACGGATCCACTCCCTGGGCTGTGATGAATACCACAGGCAGATATCTGCTCCGGGGGAGCACTGACAGTGCTGTAATCGATATAGAGCGGGGCGGACAGCAGTTTGAGCTTACCATGCCCAGGGTGCTGAGGGAGGATCTTGACCGCTCCATGGCTGCCGGGCCTGCAGTTGGGAATGAGTCTTTCTCGGTGATGCCGGAGGGATTCGGCTACATGGACATGGGTTCTATCAAGCAGGAAGATATCTCCCTGATGAAGGAAACCTTCATGCCGCTGCCTGGAATAGTGCTTGACCTTCGGGGATATCCTTCTGATGACATTCTCTACGAAGTTGCAGATTTCCTGATTCCGGATTCTGCGGTATTCTGCGAGATAACCCTTCCCGATTACAGCAATCCCGGTACATTCTACTTTATTGAGCCGCTGTACGCCGGTGGAGGAGCCACTGTTTCCTATCAGGGCAGTGTTGCATTACTGGTTGATGAGGGATCAATAAGCAGCAGCGAGTTTCATGCAATGGTCTGGCGGCTTGCCCCTTCTGCCATGGTGTTCGGGCATGCAACAAACGGAGCAGACGGCAATGTGATCAGCCTGAGCCTCCCTGGCGGTATCCGTACCGGCTTTTCAGGAATCGGTATCTACAATCCGGACAGGAGTGAGACCCAGAGGGTGGGGATCATTCCCGATGTTGCAGTTACTCCAACTGTTGAAGGGCTGCAGGCTGGCCGTGACGAGGTTCTTGAAGCTGCGGTTGAGTGGCTGCAGAGCCCATAGACGGATGTTTCTCAGGTCTTCGGGGTGTCTGATTTGCCAGCCCCGGTTTTCTTGAGCCAGGTGAAGTTGGTGTAGTGTTCCGCCAGATTAAGGTTGTAGTGAGAGTACTTCCTGTAGATTCCGTGGATCATGTCATGTATCTCTTTGTATTCAGGTTTGTCCTTGGTTTCCTGGAAGAACATCATCAGTGAGAAATCTGCCATCATGAAGAAGTGGATCCAGTAGCTTACATACTGGTCGTCACACCAGATGGCGTGAGTAAGAGTATCCGGGTTTTCAAAGAAAGCAATAAGGTGCTGAACGCCGTCGACGTCCATTATTATCCAGTGTCCCGGCCAGGGTGAGTTGCTGCCCACCTTCAGGTGCAGGAATTCACAGTTTTCAAGCTCCAGCTCTTCATATCCCAGTACAAGCACTTTTTTGCCGTTTTTCCCCGCCTGCTCCAGATCGGTCTTCAGCTGCTCTATGAAGAATCCGTCTGCAGTTAGAAGGATAGCTGATTTAGCTTCTGTGATAAGCGTTCTCACTTTATTGAAGAGCTGATCTTTGTTTTCTATGCGGTATATGGCTGACTCAGGTGGTTGAGCATTCAGGTTTTTCAGCTCATGCTCCAGTGTTCTGGACTTCTCGTCCAGGTCTGTTTTAAACCTGGCAATCACCTCTTTTACAGGCACAGGAGAATAGAGCCTGTCCTTGCCTTCACACATGAGTATGACAACGCCTTTTCTCGTCAGGGATTCCAGGGACTGGTAAACATTCGATACAGCCTTGCCGATGGTTTTGGCAACCCGATACCCTGTAGTACCCGGTTCCTTCAGCAGTGCTAGATAGACATTGGCCTCAAGGTTGTTCATGCCCATGTCTGTAAGTGCCTTGATATTGCTTTCCCTGAAGCTCATGCTGTTCTCCTTTCGAAGTGTAACCATACAATATTTGCGTCCTGTGCGATAGTAGTATATTATAATACTATCGTATCATTGCTAATGAAAGGAGATTTTATGAAATCAGTATCAATCTGTTTTGCACTTGTCTGTGCTGCCGCCGGCAGCTCAGCACTCCAGACCGACTGGTCCGCAGGTCCATCCGGTTCTGAACCTGTGTCTGAATGGTCCGACACCTTTTCTCAGTGCCAGGGAGTGTCCTGGTTCGCTCTGCCCGGTGAGGTATCTCTCTCTTCAGACCCCCTTGCAGTCTGTCAGATTGAGGACATTGCCCCCTCCATACCCACATCCGGGCTGGCTTGCTGTGATGTAAACGGAGACGGTACAGTTGATGTCGCCGGTGCTTCACTTGTTAACGGTCATTTCTGGTGGTTCGAGAATTCCGGCTCCGGGGTGTGGGAATCACATGCTCTTCCAGGAGAATTCGACGGGGCTCTCGGGTGCTCATTCTTTGATGTTGACGGTGATGGCTACCGGGATTTACTGGGTGCTTCTGCCGAACCGGATCAGGTGGTTGTCTGGTACAATTCTTCAGGCAGCGGTGAGTTCGGTAACCCTGTGGTGATCTCGCCCTCTTTCCCGGGAGCACACTGCGCTGTGGGCTGCTATGCGGATGAAGACACCGTTGCAGATATCATGGGGGCAGGTAACCAGTGCAATGAAATAGCAGTCTGGTTCGGTCTGGGAAATGATCAGTGGGAAAAGGTGGTTATTGCCTCTGGATTTGCCGGAACCCAGTCTGTTTCTCCCGGTGATATAGACGGTGACGGTGACCCTGATGCAGTGGGAGCTGCTCTCACGGCAGGTGAGTTCGCCTGGTGGGAGAATCCCGGAAACAGGACTGATCCATGGATAAAACACACAGTTGCAGACAGCATGACATCTGCTCACCACACAGTTGCTGTGGACATTAACTCTGATGGATATACGGATATTCTGGGAGCTTCTTTCGGCAACGGAAAGATTACATGGTGGGAGAATGACGGTGTTTCACAATCTGTATGGGAACCTCACACGGTAGCCCCTGGCCTGACAGGTGTTCTTACTGCGATTCCGGGGGACTTTGACGGCGACAACGACCTGGATGTGGCAGGTACCAGCTGGTCTCTGGACAGGGTTGTCTGGTATGAGAATCTGGACGGTACAGGGGAGAACTGGCAGACTCGAACAGCGAAAACCGGGTTTAACGGTGCATGGCCCCTTGCATCCGGAGACTTTGACGGAAACGGCAGAATTGAGCTGGTTGCCGGAGCTGATGTACTCAACGGTCCCGGTACTTCCCACGGGGTGAGTATTGTCGAGCTCTGCAGTTTTACAGAGACAGGTTGGCTGGAAAGCTGCATTCTGGACACAGAAGAGAACCCCCAGTGGGCTTCATTCCAGTTTGATGCTTTTGTTCCGGCGGGATGTTCTCTTGAGTTTTACTGGAAGAGTTCCGGTAACCCGGAAAATCTCGGTGACTGGTCGGAGCCTTTTACAGGCTTCAGTGATCTCAGCGGTCTTATTCACCGGTATGTCCAATACAGAATTGAGATTGCTTGTACTGGTGGATTGGACTCTCCGGTACTCAGGGATGTTCAGCTGAACTGGGACCCCCTGGGAATTCAGGAAGCCACTGGCACCGGTTTTCTGCTGGATCCTGTTACAAGCCCTGCCTCTGGTGGAATCACCGTTTGTCTCAGTGATAAAGCAGGTATCTCCTCCATTAGTGTCTTCAGCCTTTCTGGAAGAGTTCTCAGACTGTACAGGGACTGCAATCCAGGAGATAATGTGCATGTGGAAAATCTCTGTCCCGGTTTGTACCTGATCAAGGCAGAGTGTGGATCTGCTGTTCAGGTGGAGCGGGTATGCCTGATTCGTTAGCTGTGAAGCAGGTGATATTCTGCTGTTGACCCAAACTGCTTCCTCCTGTATCGTAATTTACAGTGTTACCGGAACAATGCAACTGATTCTTACGGGAGGGTTCAATGGCAGGCAGTATTGACGGAAAAGCTCTGATAGCTCTGGCGCAGAGCGTGGGGCAGTTTTATCCCATGAAAGCCGGGTGGAGGAAATACCAGACATTTGCAGGGGTTCTAAGCTGCTTCCTGATTATTACCATTCCTCTTGGCATCTGGATCATAACCCGTGCACGAAAGGCCGGTATCGGGATCAATGAAGAGGGCTTCGCCTTCAGATATCTGACTACAGTTGCCTTCCGCTGGGACGAGGTTGAGTCCATTACAGTAACAAGTCTCAGCGGCGCCGAGTTCGGCGGAGGTCTTGTTGGTATGGCTGCCGCATCAGCAGTGAAAAAGCGCAGTGAGGGTCTCAAGGGCCCCATGCACATCAAGCTGAGGAACAAAAGAAGAGCCACAATGATCCCGGCCCATACCATTGAGGATTCTCTCAGGATGGCTCAGTCCATGGAGAGACTCAGCGGTATCAGTTTCATTCCTGCGGGAATGAAGGAAGGCGCTCCTGACCAGTAAACCGGTTATTTGCCTTTTTGCAGGGTGTTGAATAATATTCAGTATCAACACCCTGCTGCGAAAGGCAGCTGCATGGCCGGTAATCTTAATTCAGCAAGTACATGGCGGGTTGATCTGGCCCGTGAACTCTGTTCTCACTATTCATCACACTCTGGTGTTCTTATGGTCTGCCTTGGTGGTTCATCTGCCAGGGGGATAGCTGACAGTTATTCCGATCTGGACATAATTGTTTACTGGGATGAGTTTGACGATCAGTGGATTAAATCGGAGCCTCTTACTGCTGCAACAGGGATTCTCCGGACCTCCATAATGAGCCTTTCTCCTGGAAGCTACATTGAGAGCTATCATATTGACACCCTGAAAGTGGACTTTGGGCACGTTATCCTGAGTGAATTCCGGGAATGGCTGAAACCTCTTTACACCTCAGACACACCGGATCATGACCTCATCGGCTCTGCCGGTGGATTTCTTTCCAGTACGGTCTTTTACGGCGAGGATATTTATGCTGAAATCAGGAGTTCTGTTCAGGAGTATCCCGATGCCCTTGCACTGGATGTTGTGAAGAAAAACCTGGGCTTTTATGTGAACGGCTATCTGGACGGTCAGTGTTTTAACCGTGGCGATCTGCTGGCCTATCACGATGGAATTGTTCTTATGCTGAAGAAGATATTGAACGCAACCGCTGCTCTGAACAGGCACTACTACCATGCAGGTGAGGCAAGATGGGCAGAGTACCATCTGGGGTTGATGGAGAAAAAACCGTTAGAGCTTACATGGGCCAATGTTATGTGGATGCTTTCAAATCCAGGCACTGATGCGGTTTCCATGCTGCACCGGATACAGTCTGATCTGCTTGACATGGCGTCTATTGAGTTTCCTTCACTGTCTGAGAAGATAGCTGTGAGAAAATCCCGAATGGAATCACTTGGCGTGAAACCCTGTATCTCAAGACCGAAGTTCTGATGGGTGGATTCAGCTGATTGCCAACATCAATTCGGTTTGGTAGCTTTTAAGCGGTTTCTCATGAAAGGACCCCATTGAGAAAGATTCCTGATGTTATAAGAGAAGCTGCTGCTGCAGGCGAGATTTCCGGTTCCTTTTCAGGTTCCGCCCTCATGGCTGATATCTGCGGTTTCACTGCCAGATTTCAGGATATGGCAGAGAAGGGCACCAGAGGTGCGGAGGAGCTTTCAGCAGATGTCAGTGCAACTCTCTCTGCTGTGGTTTCCGTTTGTGCTGAAGAAGGGGGATACCCGGTTTCGTTTGCCGGCGATGCGGTAACGATTGTTTTTCCCGGGAGTGCAGAGACCGCTGTGGAGAGGCTTTCATCAATTGCTCCGGAAGGCGCATTGCCTATCCGGGCTACAGCCGGCAGGGGTAATGTCAGATGGAACATTATTCCCATGGACGGCTGGTCGTTCTACAGTTTTCAGGGCTCTGCCCTTGGCCTGGCTGCTACCGGATGTGCCGGGAATGAGATCTCTGTTCCAGTTGATTCTGAAGCCGGCGAACCTGTTTCACGGGTTTCCGTTGTTTCCGATGTTTTTCTTCCTCCTGAGTTATTCCAGGATGCAGTGCCGAACCAGTTCAGACATGTAACCAGTGTTTTCATCTCGCAGGAGAACCGGCGCGGCAACAGCTGCCCTGTTGAATTTCAGCAGCTGGTACTGGATGCTGCAGCCCGGCTGGGTGGTTTTGTCTCCGGTCTTGAAACCAGCGGAGACACATACCGGCTGCTTGTGGTGTTCGGAGCACCTGTAACCAGAGAAGATGATCATTCAAGGGCTGACAATTTCCTTTCTCTCGTTTTCAGCGGTGCTTCAGGCAGAGTCCGGGCAGGAGCATCCTCCGGCCTTGTATTCTGCGGCTCAGTTACCACTCCTCTTCTGCAGTCCTATACAGTACTTGGCCCCTCTGTTAACCTGGCTGCCCGGCTTCACGACAGTGCCGGATGGAACAGAATATTTGCAGGACCGTCTTTCAACGGAACCTCCACACTGCAGGAAAGACGGGTCAGACAGATGACCCTGAAAGGATTTGCCGATCCTGTAACAGTGTATCAGCTCCATCCATGGAGCAGGAGAAATACTGTTGTGGTTTCCCGGACACCTCTTCTGGAGAGGTCGGGGGTTCTGGGCAAACTGGCAGCTTCACTTACAAAAAAAGATTCATCAGTTCTTCTCCGGGGAGAAACCGGTATGGGAAAAACCCGCATGGTGGAAGAGCTGAAGCAGATAATGGCAGGAACTGACTTCATACATCTGAAGTGCAGAAATACTGCAGAATCCTCCAGTGGAGACGTGTTCAGCAGATGGTTTCGTGAGTGGCTTGGCGGTGGAGATCAATCAGTATTCAGAGAAAAGCTTTACGGGTTCATAGACAGGCTTGAGGGGCTGAACGATCCAGATGCGGATGCAGCAGCTGATGAGCTGCTCCGGGCAGAGTCTGTGCTGGCTGCTCTAGTGGGATTCTACAGGGAGCGGTCTCTATACAGCGGGTTGGACCCGGAGGGAAGATTTGACAACACTGTTTCCGTAATAGTGGCATTCATTCAGGGCCGGATGGCTCTGAAAAGCACTGTTCTGGTAGTTGATGACCTGCAGAACATCAGCCCTGATTCAGTGCATCTTCTTTCCGGAGTACTCTCCCATCCGGGAATGGACAGACCTCCTGTTCTGTTCATGGCAGGGTCTGTTCCGCCGGACACAATGGAGACCATAGGGGTCGATCCGGTGGAGATTCAGCTTAAACCCCTTACAGCCAATGGAGCAAACAGCTTCCTGGAATGGAAACTTGGCAGCCCGCCGTCTCCTGATCTTCTGGACTGGTTTCACCACCGCACCGAGGGAATACCCTTCTACATGGAGCAGTATGCTGATATGCTGGAGTCTCCTGATCTGGTGCCGGATAACGAGAGCTTTCCAGGTAACCTTCATTCTCTGCTGGTTGCCAGACTTGATAATCTGGAACCGGATCTAAGGAGAACAGTACTCTGTGCCAGCGTTCTGGGCAGAGAGTTCTCAGTTGATGTGCTTAAAGGAATCTGCAAAACAGGCAGGTCTTCAGAACTGCTTAACCGGGGTGTTGCGCTCTGCCTCTGGATACCAGGTGAAGCAGGTGTATACAGCTTCAATCACAACCTGTTCAGGGAAGCGGCGTACAGACTGCAGTCTCACAGTGAAAGGGCCACCCTTCACCTGAATGCAGCAGAAATAATGACCGAAAAATGGGCAGATACACCGGAAAGATACGGGGAGACTGCATATCACCTTGAGATGGCGGAAAAACCTGAAGAGGCCTCTCTCTGGTACATGAAAGCCGGAGAATATGCTCTTTCCAGGCGGATGAACAATACCTGCCGCGGTTATCTGTCCAGGGTGCTTTGTCTTTCCACTGAGGCTGATAGAAGAACTGCTGCCCACAGACTTATCTATGAGCTTCTGGTTTCATCAGGTGAACTGGACCAGGCGGAAAAAGCTATTGAGACTGCCCTGACTGATCAGCTTCTCACTGATTCCAGCAGTGCTGTGTTACAGCTTATGAAAGCGAATCTGGCGGTAAACAGAGGTAATCCTGATGTTGCGTCAGATCTCCTCCTGGGCCTTGAGAAGAAAGCACCATCACTGCGGGGTGAGATTCTTCATCTCAGAGGCCGGGTGCTTATTCTCCAGGGCAGAACAGAGAAAGCAAGAGATTATCTTCTTGGTGTTTATCAGGAACTGTGTCAGGGCAGTACTGAAGACAGGCGGATTGCACACATGGCTCTTGGAAACGCTTCCGGTTGTATTCTGCGTTTGCAGGATAATCTTGAAGAAGCGGAGAAGGCCCTGAAAACAGTTCTCGCATACGCTGAGGAAACTGACAAACTAATGATGGAAACCATCTGCGTGGGGAATCTTGCACTGGTTTACAAGTATATGCCCAGGAGGATGGATGATGCCGGGATCATGACCAGAAGACATCTTAAGCTGGCCAGACTTACCGGAAGCCATCTTGCGGAGCTTCAGGCAATGGGGAACCTGGGCTCACTGCTTGAAAGACAGGCTCCCTCTGACGAAGCATACAAACTTTACCGGGAGGCTATTGTTCTTGCAGGGAAGTACGGCGGCAGCGATTCCCTTTCCATTGCACACGCCAACCTGGGCGGGGCTCTTTACAGAGTGAGACGCATGGAAGAAAGCATTCATCATTTCAGAAAAGCTCTTGAAATCTGCCATACCGAGGGTCTGGGACTCTACAGGGTGGATTATGCTTATGAACTGGCTTCAGTGCTGATAGATTCAGGTGATTTGACTTCCGCCGGGGAACTGGTTGAGAAGATCGAGAACTGGGCTTTGGAGAGAGACATGGAGGTGCAGATCCTGAATCTGAAGGGCAGGATACTGGCAGCCGGGGGGAAGGCTGAAGAAGCCCTGGATGTTTTTCGGAAGGCTCTTCCAAAATGCAGCGGGAAGCAGGATAAATTCGACATTCTGTACGCCATGACGAAGGTTACAGATGACCGTGACGTTCTTGAACAGTGTATTGCGGCATGCGAGCAGCAACAGCATGACAACCCGCGCTGGGAGATGAACCTGAAGCTGATGGAGCTGAAGGGCAAAACAGGCTGAGATTTATCTGATCAGCAGTTCGGCCTGCGGTACAGCGGCAGCTGGATTACATGTTCTTCCTGGAGTGTTTCCAGAATTTCCAATGGTGATGAACTCCAGAGAGAATCTGCAGAAACCGGTGCAACAGGTGTTTTATACAGGAATAAAATTGATATAATGGCAAATTTGCCAATTTCCCATGGGATTTTATATATTGTACCGGGCTGTATCGCAGTCTTTAACCGCCGGTACTCACCGGCTCAAAAGAAGGGGGGGCATTTAATGATAAAGGTCAATTCATACCGACAGGGGTGTCGGGCCTGAGAGCCTCCCTTTGTCAGCAAGCCATCCGGTTTGGTGACAACCCGTAAAATCCGTTTATAAGGCAGGCTGAAGACCGCGCATCGACTGAGACTCGGTGTATTCAGGGTGAATGCCTCTGTCGATTATTTTTTATTAGCAATAATCAACGATATACCAGAAAATCTGGTATATATCAACTTTCCAGGAGGGTATATGGACCATATTGATTATCGACTTTACCGGGATTCCGACGTGCACGCTGTTGTGCAGATGTGGAAAGAGAGCCGTGACGGATGGCCCCCGGGATTTTTCGGCGCCTCGGATATCTCCCCTTCAAGCGTTGAGCAGGAGGAGAAGGCTTCTGGAAAGCTCTTCACCGTTCTTGCTTTCGCAGGTGAAAGACTGGTGGGTTTCTGCAGAACCAGCCCCTATCCGGGAGAGACTGATGCATCCTATGTGGATCTTCTGAACGCCGTGCCTGACCTGCATGGGACAGGAATAGGGAAGGCGCTTCTTCTTGATGCCATCTCCCGATCCGTGGAGTTCGGTATGAAGAGAATCGATTTGCACACCTGGCCTGCAAACATGAAAGCGGTTCCTCTGTACAAGAAGACCGGTTTCTTCTGGGTGCCGGATACCATGGTGTATATGCAGAACTACATGCCTTTCCTGCTTGGCAGACCTGAGTTCAAAGAGTTTGTGGGTGAAGATGACTGGTACTCCATTTTTCACCGGGCTCTTGAAGTGAAACCTGATGAGGGGAAAACCGCTGCCGGAAGGCGGATATTCCGTTACGAGTTCAGAAAAGGTGAAAATCTTTTCACAGCTGAGTTCGACAAACAGGGACGATGTCTTTCGAAGATGGAATACCCCGGGTTCAGAGCTGCTCTTTCCGTTCACAGCGGCGGGGAGTACTTTGCCGGAAGACCTGTATCTGTAACCCTGTCCGGAAAGGGTTTCTCTGCGGATTCTGTTTCAATGAGCTCTGCTGATTCTCTTCCCTTTGACAGGATATCTCCTGATACAATGAAGGTGAAACCGGTTCCTGTTCGGATCCCTTCAACTGTTCATGAGGTAGCGGACCGTGTTGTGGTTGAAGTAGGAAACAGTGATCTCCGGCTGGGTATCGGAATGCTCACAGCAGAGGAGGTTTCTCTTAACGGAAACGCTTTCAGATTCCTGCCTGCAGGTGCCTGTTCCGTTTCTCTGGGAGTGAAGAGACTGGGCAATGTAACCTCTGCTTCGGTGAGCTACTCCGTTGATGGAGGAGACATGCTTCTGAAGGTGATTCCCCTTGCAGAGTCCACATACCAGACCATTACTCTGGATGTTCCTGAACTTGCCACCGGGATACACACAATGTCTGTGCAGATAGGGAGAACCGGTTACACTGAGACTGTAGTGCTTGTTGCAGGAATTCCCTCCGGTGAAACTCAGGGTTTTGAGACAAGAAAACACTCTGTCACAGTATCCGGCGAAAATGTGATGACAGTTGCGAAAAAGGGCGGACGGACAAGACTCTACTTCAGGGATGACAGAGGTGAAGCCGTTGAAATCTGCACCTTTTATATGTATGCGGGACCTCCCGGCTGGCACTCCGAGCTGGCAAAGCAGAAATATGATCTGCAGCCGGACGGTGACTCTGTTACCGGGAAAACCCTCTGGCCGTCAAGACCGGGACTTGAACACAGTTTCACAGTGAGACTTGATCAGGCAGGTTTTGCACAGGGGAAAGCGTTTGTGCACAACGGTTCCAGTCAGAAGCAGAAGATGAACTTCAGAGTGACTGACAGTTTCGGACATGTTCTGGAGCCAAAAGTGGATCTGCTGCCGGTTCCAGGAGGCCTTCTTGCTGTAAAGAGGGTTTACAATCAGGTGCCGGACTGGGACGAGGACCTGTCTGCAAAGGTATCCGGGCTTGCTTCACCCTGGAACGGTGTTGAAGGCCCGGGGCATTCTGCAATGGGTTACTACAGAGGCTGGACAGAGTTCGAGTACGGCATACCCGGCACCTGTGATGTATTGGCAGCACCAGGTGAAACAGTAGAATCTCCCGATTACATGATGCTGTTCACGCCGGGGAATTCCGAAACTCTTCTTCAAAAGGCTGAAGCCCTTGGCTGGACCGTTGGAAACTGGAGGGAACGGATGGAGTTTATCCAGCACAACCTCCATCCTGTAATGGTGACAGGTTCTCATGTCTCCCTTACGCACCCTCTTCACGGTGAAAGAAAAGCATCGGTTCAGTGCCAGGGAGTTGAGATCTGCAGTGGCCCGGTTTCCAGAGAAAGGACAATTTCCGGGAATCTGCCTGGAAAAGGGTTTTCCCATGTGGCATTGACCGTTGCAGGTAGATCAGTTGTAAAACCGGTGTTCCTGGTTTCAGGCTCTGCAGCGGTTGAAGCCCTGGAAAAGAGCGACAGACTTCTGACCCTTTCCAACAGAAGGGTTGACGCTTCACTGGATCCCATGGCTTTCGGGCAGGTGTATTCACTTCTTTCCGCCGGTAGAGAGTTTTTGCTTTCGTCTCATCCGGAACCCTCGGAGTTTGCCTGGGAGAAACCCTGGTTCGGGGGTATTCATCCCAGATTCTGCACAGGCGGCAACAGACCTTTCCAGCTGGATAAGGTGCGGCCGTCTGTAAAGCGTTTTACTGATGATTCTGCCGGAGCGCCTGTCACCGGCTGGAAGATGGAGTGGAGAATAGAGCACAAGGATTTCGGCTCTGTCCGGCTTGTGTGGAAGGTGGGGCTTCTTCCTGAAGTACCGGTGCTTTCAACGGAACTCTTCTGTACAGCAGTGGATGGTGAGTACACATCAGGTGAACTGGATATCAGGGGTTTCCTTCAGCCAGGAGGATCAGTTGAGAACACCGTTCTTACCTGTGAAAGATTCCCCGCACTCAGGCAGGGCAGAGATCATGCAGGTGCATGGACCACACTGGGAAGGTGGGGACGGGTTCAGAACGGCACCTTCTTTACAGAGGCTGTACAGAGGGGCCACGGCGATCTTTCGTGCGAGGATTATGCCTCGAGAGGCTGTCACATGGGGATCTTTGATTCCCACCACAGGGAGCGGAAGCTCTCGGCTCTCTGGATTTTCGGGTCTACAATTGAGGACTGCGAACTTGCCCGGGTGTACAGAGCCTGTCCATAGAGAAAAGGAGGCGCTGATTCTGTCAGCGCCTCCTCGTCAATCGAACCGGTTTCTGATATGTTCTGAATAAGGTAATACCCTCTTTCACCGGGGGTAATATGCTGCTGCTGATACCATTGCCGCTTCATGTCTTCCCGCTGACACCGCAGCAGCCTGAAATGGGAGGAGGTCTTTTTTCATGAACAGGATTCACAGGCCGGGTACAGGGCTGCTGCTGACAGTCTGGTTCATGGCTGCTCTTCTGCCTGTTGCTGTTCTGGGCTTTACAGGAGGATTTGCTTATCTGGTACCTTTTCACGCCGCTGCAAGGATCTCGGCTGTTACCGCCTTCGCAATTCTTTTTCTTCAACCGGTGATAGCCGCCAGGTTCAAGTGGATTGAACGCAGTGCAGGTCTGGACAGGCTGCTCACTTTCCACCGCATCTCAGGTG
Organism: uncultured bacterium; assembly: GCA_964386635.1. GTDB lineage: Bacteria > Fermentibacterota > Fermentibacteria > Fermentibacterales > JCC-6 > Sabulitectum. The sequence goes on from CAYLRO010000002.1 coordinate 19,895, forward strand.
CTGCTGCGGCAGTGCTGGCTCTTCTGCATCCGGTTCTGCTTGCCCTTGGTTCCCGGAGCACGGCAATTCTCTTCAGTGCTGATCCTCCCTGGCAGATTGCCCTGGGGAAAATCACTATTATTCTGCTTTATCTGTTCGGAGCAGCTGCTCTTTTTCACCGCTTCCTCCGGATTCCCTTTCAGCAGTGGTTCCGTGCTCACAATGGAATGACCCCGGTAATACTTGCTCTGATTTTTATTCACAGCTGGTTCACCGGGGTGAAATACCTGGCAGGTCCTGTTAAAACAGTATGGATTTGTTTTCTGGCGGCCGGAATTTACTCCTACCTGCATCTGACACTTTACCAGCGCCTTAGAAGCAGATCAAAACCGTATTCAGTGACAAATGTCCGTTCAGTAACCGGCGGTGTCTGGGAGATAACTCTCTCGCCACCATCAGGCAGCAGTGTATTTCCCTTTCTTCCAGGGCAGTTTCTCTTTGTAACCCTTCTCAGAGGGAGAGGGCTTCCAGCAGAGGAGCACCCGTTCACCATCTCTTCTGCTCCAGGGAGTGACAGTATTTCCATTACAGTGAAGGAGCTGGGAGATTACACCAGGTCTGCAGGCAGAACGAAGGCTGGAGACAGAGCAGCAGTTATGGCACCTTACGGCCGGTTCTCTTACCTCCTTTATCCATTGAAGAAGAGAATTGTGTTCATAGCAGGTGGCATAGGGATTACCCCTGTGATAAGCATGATAAGACACATGAAGAGTGCGAACAGGCAGGCAGAAGCGGTTCTTCTCTACGGAAACAGAACAGAATCCGACATTGCATTCCGCCTGGAGCTTGATCTTATTTCCCAGGGTACCGGGCCGTTCACCCTTCAGACAGTAAACATCCTCAGCAGACCGGATGACACATGGAAGGGAGAGCGGGGCCGGATCGGCAGTGAGATGATCAGGAAGCATCTGGGTTCGCTGGATGACTGTACATTCTTTATCTGCGGACCTCCTGGAATGCTGGGGGGAGCTTCAGCTGCTTTGCTGCTTCTGGGAGTGAACAGCAGGGAAATCCACATGGAAAGATTCTCGCTTTAACCGGATTCCGGAAAGGAGTGCTGGATGAAGTGGATTTATGTTCTTGTTACCGGGGTGTTTACCCTTACCGGAATCTTTATCATGATCCTGGGCTTTTTCGGCTACACTACTTCCGATCCCTCAGGCTGGATTAACCCCAGCCTGGAGATGAAGCTGCTGGGTATCTCTTTCATTATTCTGCCATGGATCGCTATTCTCATTCTGGAGATGAAATTCAAAAGGGACAGGCTGTTTACCCGGACCATTCTTGATTCCGGAGTGGAATGCAGGGCTGTTCTTCAGGATTACAGGGAAACAGGGACATACATAAACGAATCACCTAAACTTAAGATGACATTTCAGGTTACAGAAGAGGACGGCTCAACACGGTTGATAGAGGTTACAGGGGTTGTGGACCTGATTCATGCGGTAAAACTGCAGAGGGGCATGGAGGTCATTCTTCACCAGAGTGACAGAGGTGTTGTTGTACACTGGGACAGATCCACAGGAGAGGTTTGACGGTACTGGATACTGGAAAAGGTCATCATCCACGGTTCGCTAGAAACAGTATCTGCAGGAGCTGAAGCTTCTCAGAACTTTGAAATTTCTCCATCCGGCAGCCATTTTCCATGATGCCTCGCAGGGTACTGACAGGGCCGGATCAGCGGTTCCTGCAAAGGGACAGGGATGAAGAACACCCTCTGCATCCAGGAAGAGTGTGGACAGGAAGGGACATGGAGTACTCCATTTCAGAGTGATAACGCCGTTTTCATCCAGCCGGTACGGGCAGTTCTCTTCTTCAAGTGCCAGATTTTCCACTCTGCCCAGGAGATTGCCGTCAGGATCGTATCTGCCGAAGACCATGTTCAGGTTTTCCACTGAAGCTTCTTCCGCCAGAGCCCTGAAAGCCGGCAGGTCTCCTGCTGACTGCTTCCAGACTGTGAGAACAAGCTCAACCATTCCGCTGTCTGCTTCAGCCATTCTCTTCAGTATCTCCTTGAATTCCCCCAGTCGCCGTGTTCCCCTGAGAGCATACCAGCTCTCTTCCGAAGCTGCGGGAATGGAGAAAATCCAGCGGTCAACCGGGAGTTTCTCAAGTTCTTCAGTCATTCCAAGACCGATGGTGCTTAATGAGACCATGGCAGCATGCCTTAAGGCAATGTCTGCAATTTCATGAAGCCGGCTGGAGGCAAGCGGGTCTGAATGCTTCCCTGCGAAGTGGATGTTTACAGGCTTTACAGGCCTGGACAGCAGCCACTTTTTGAGAACTTCAGGTTGAAGTTCTGCAGGACTTTCCGGCTCAGGGCAGCCTGTGCAGAAACCTGTACAGCGCTGGGATGGTTCAACAACAAGCCCTCTGGGCAGCTTATTCAGGCGGTTCCCTATTAATCCTGCTGCCAGTTGCACCGGCCAGAGGACTCCTTTTGCCATCCATATCTCAAGAGCGGTAATAAGAGTTCTTTTCATGAATTGTCAGTACCTTACAACGAAGGTTTGTATTTCAGTGGCCATTCTTGTGAGTTCCATCTTTTCCGCCAGGCTCACGGAAGGTTCATTGCAAGCATGTGCAATGTATACAGGAACCCGATCGTTCCGGTGACACCAGTTCACTGCTGCGCCTACAAGAGCAGTGGCCAGGCCTTTGTGCCTGTGATCAGGATGAGTCCAGATATCTATGTTGGCTGCAGAATACGGGATATCCACCACATTGCTTCTGGCTATTTCCGTGTTTCCCTGAATAACGGAAAAGAATCTGCCATCCCGGAGCATCTGCCGCATGGTGTTCTGCCAGTATCTTTCCTTCACCGCAGTGCCTCTTTTCCCCAGCCTGCGCATGACAATTTCCCTGTGTTCCTCGGAAAGAACTGTTACAAGCGGTGATGGTTCAAAATGGGTTTCAGTTGTGTACCGGTGCATTTCCCTTATCCGGTAGTACCGGCCCCTGTAGATTGAGGCGAAAGCGTCATCCACTCTTTCAAGGAGATCCTCGGTTACATCAAGAGGAGCCACTTCCCTGTAATCAGGCAGCAGGGAAGGAGCAACTGAATGCACCAGCTTTCCCATGTACTGCGTTACGATGAGATGATGATAGTAGTTTGAGTTTACTGCTTCAGGTTCAACTCTGGTAATCGAGGGAAATATCTGCTGACCTGCATCCATCAGTTCACGGTGAGCCCCGAGATACTTTATGTAGAATTCGTTGAATTTCTTCATGCTGATCATTTACCCTTCGGATTGATGTTCGTGAAGATAGCCTGTACAAAGAGCGCCAGTCAATTCCGCCCTTTCTGTCCGGTACCTCTTTCACTATTGTCTTTCCATCACAGTATTAAGGAGGATGCATGAGAATTACCGTTCTCGGAGCAGGTATGGTGGGGAGTGCCATCGCGCGGGACCTGGCAGGTTCTCACCAGGTGGTTTCCGCCGATGTTGACACACTGGCCCTTGAAAGGCTTTCACAGTCCGGGATCAGTACACGGGTTTCCGATCTGTCAAACAGAGAAGTGCTGACGAATGTGATCAGTGAAGCTGATATGGTTGTTAACGCTGTTCCCGGCTTCATGGGTTACAGCACTCTGGAAAATGTGATAAAGGCAGGGAAGAATGTTGTTGACATAGCATTCTTTCCTGAGGATTCAAGGCCGCTTGGAAGCCTGGCTTCCGAAATGGGAGTTACTGCAGTTACAGACATGGGAGTTGCTCCCGGGATGTGCAATGTGCTGCTGGGGTACCACCACAGGCGTATGCAGGTTGACAGGTACCTCTGTCTTGTGGGAGGGCTGCCGGTAAAGAGAATCTGGCCCTGGGAGTACAGGGCTCCCTTTTCTCCCTGTGATGTTATCGAGGAGTATGTAAGACCTGCAAGGTTCAGGGAAAACGGTGAGGATGTTGTCCGTCCGGCTCTTTCAGATCCTGAGCTTGTAGAGTTTCCCCGGTGCGGAACGCTTGAGTCCTGGAACAGCGATGGTCTGCGTTCACTTCTCTATAACATGCCTGAAATTCCACACATGAAGGAGAAAACTCTCAGATGGCCGGGGCACATAGAGAAAGCCAGAATTCTGAGAGAGTCAGGATTTTTCAGCAGAGAACCTGTTGAGATAAACGGAGTCGGGATTTCACCTCTTGAATTCACCGAAAAGATCCTTTTTACAGACAGAAACTGGAAACCGGGAGCTTTCGAGGACGAATTTACAGTGATGCGGGTTGTTGTCAGCGGCATTGAGAACGGATCACAGATTGAGCACACATGGGATCTTTACGACCGGTACTGTTCAGAGACAAAAACCTCGTCTATGGCCAGGACCACCGGTTACGCCTGTACAGCTGCTGTTAACGCAGTAGCATCAGGGCTTTACACCCGAAAAGGCCTAAGCCCAGCGGAGTTTCTTGGATACGACGAAGACTGCTTCAGGTTCATTCTGGCTTACCTGAAGGACAGAGGGGTTAACTACACCATGAGGAGTTCCTGAAACCGTTGCTGACCAGAGGGAGATTCGTGAATTTGCTGAATCGGTTTTGAATATTGAATGATGAAACGGTTAGAAAAGTTCAGGTAAAGAAGCTTCTGAAACGGGAGAAGAGACCCGGTATGTTCAGCGGCAGATACAGATTCTCACCCTATATGGCCTGCGGACACAGGTGCATATACTGCGACGGCAGGTTCGAGAAGTATGGTGTTCAGGGAGACTTTGACAGGGATATTGTTGCAAGAGAGAATTCTCCTGAACTGCTTGAGACGGAGATACTGAAACTCAGAGAACCTGGACCGGTCTGTATTTCTTCAGGAGTGAGTGATCCCTATCAGCCTGTTGAGGCTGAAATGAACCTTACAGGAAGATGTGCGGAAATTCTTGCTGAACACGGTCATCCTGTGATAGTTCATACAAAGTCATCTCTTGCACTGAGGGACATTGATCTCTGGCAGAAGGTTCATGAGAAATCGGCGTTCACCCTTATGGTATCGCTTACCATGGCTGATGACAGTGTAAGGAAGTGTATCGAACCAGGTGCATCTTCTGTACAGGAACGATTGTCCATGATCAGGGAGTTTCGAAGCCGTGGAATGAATGCAGGTGTTCTGGCAATGCCGTTCATCCCCGGTCTCACCAGTTCTCCAGAGCAGCTGGAGGTTCTTCTGGAAAAACTGACGGAAATCGGCGCACAATTCGCAATGCCCGGCCTTCTTACCCTGAAAGAGGGAAGGCAGAAAGGCTTTTTCTTCAGCGCTCTGCGACAGTGCCGTCCTGATATGGTTAAACCCCTGATGAAACTCTATTCCAACAACGACCAGTGGGGCAATCCGCCTGGAAACACCATGAGAAGTTTTTACTCTCATGCAGCCGTTGTCTGGGAGAAATTCAATATGGATGACCTTTTTCCACACAGACTCTACAGAGATCAGTTCACCCTCTATGACCAGTTCACGATTCTGCTTCAGGACATGATCACTCTCTATAAAAGACAGGGCATAAGTGTTGAAAGGCTGCGAAGTGCTGCTGAGAGCCTGGACAGATGGACCAGGGAGAAGCGTCAGTTCTGTGCAAGAAGGCGCAACCAGAGATACACGGTAATAGACGATTACCTCAGAGCGATGATCCACTCAGGTGAGCTGAACACTGTGATTAAAAACGAAAAGCTGACAGACTTTCTTGTTGAAATTGAAAAGGGAGCGGCTTTCAACTACAGAACCCTTGAACTTGAGAAGGAAGGTATGTGAATGGTCAGGAAGATTATACCGGCTGCCGTTCTGCTTCTTGCCGGCTGCGGGATTCAGAATGCCACACCTCTTCCTGGAACTGAGGTCTGGGAGATGACTGTTAACGGTCAGGGGAGAACACTGCTGGTTCATCCTCCTGAAAGCAATGGTGGAGCTCTGCCTGTGCTTCTTGTTTTCCACGGCGGTTACGGAACTGCATCAGGAGCAGAGGAGAAATACAGCATTTCGGAACTGGCAGACCGGGAGGGGATCATCGCAGTTTATCCCCAGGGGCTCCAGAGACACTGGAACGACGGTAGAGTGGACCCTGGTGACGTGTCCGATGTGTTGTTTGTGGAAGCTGTTATTGACTCGTTATCCAGGAGGTACACTCTGGACACTGACAGGATATACGCCACCGGGATGTCCAACGGGGGCATTTTCTGCCACTTCCTTGCTGAAAAGCTTCCTGGAGTTCTTGCAGGGATTGCACCTGTATGCGGTGGAGTAGCTGATCCGGGATATCAGTGGTTCTCACCTGATTCCCCTCTGGATGTGTGCATTATCCAGGGGGTGGAAGATCCTCTTGTTCCCTGGGATGGAGGAGAAATCGGCGGCAGAAGAACCCCGGGAAGCGTTCTTCCTGCAGATGAAGCGGTGAGGATCTGGCGGGGAGTCAACAGCTGCACCGGTGATGCTGCGGTAACAGAGATGCGTAACACAGTTCCCGAAGACGGGTGTACCGAAACAATGTTTCTCTATACAGGCGTAAGAGATGTGCTGCTTGTGAGAATTGACGGAGGAGGACACGGATGGCCCGGCGGCGGGCAGTATTTGTCCGGGAATCTTATTGGAAGGGTTTGCCGGGACTTCAACGCAGCTGAGTTCATCTGGAAATTCTTTACTGAGGCCATGGAGAGAAAAGCCCATGAAGGAACGGAAAGAGAAACAGGAGGAGGGGGAAGATCATGAGGATTCTGTTGCCGGTGTTTCTATCGATCTTATTCATTGCTGGATGCGGCGAGGAAGCAGAAGTAACCAGGCTCTATTCTCTGGAGGAAACAGGAACAATTGAGCCGGGGGATCTGATTGACCGTAATCATGCAGATCTGGCATACGATCCATTCGACTTTCAGGTTGAGTCTCTGGATGCGGTCACAGTTTGTATTGAAGCAGATGGATTTGACCCCATGCTGAAGCTTGTAGAAGTTTCCACCGGAGCAGTTCTTGCAGAGTGGGATTCGCAATATGCCCTGGAAGAATGCCTTACCTACACCATAGCCGGGGCAGGTGTCTGCCAGGCAAGAGTATACGCGCTTGACCACGGAACAGGCGACTACACGGTTTCAGTAACCGTTACAGGCAGATAGCAGCAGTATCCAATCTTTTCTGATGCACCGGTTTCCTGCCGGTGCTTTTTTTCTACAGCAGCATGAATAGTTGACAAATACAAATGTGATATTATGTATTTGTCAAGAGAAAGTTACTAAATTATAAAGATTGGAGTAGAAATGAAATATCTGATCATCTCAGCACTGTTCCTGGTACTTGCCAGTTGCAGCAGTTTTAATGCGGATGTAGGAATCAGGGGAGAAGATGTTCATAATTCAGTAACAGAACCCCTTAATCCCTAAACACTGTATTCAAGGAGGATTCATGAAGATTGCACAAATCTGTTTTTTCATTCTGGCGGCTTTTTCAGGATGCGGTGGTTCTGATTCTGCAGAAGTCAATTCAGAAAGCACCTCGAATTCACTGGACACTCTGTACCTGTCAGTGACAGATACAGTTGGAGTTCTCATGGGTGACTCCGTGGAGGAATTCGGAAGTCTGGCGGATGTACAGTTTGACAGTAAAGGTAATATTCTTGCTCTGGATGCCTTAAAGGGCCGGATCACTATTTTCGACCGGTCTCTTGAGTTCGCCGGTTTCATTGGCAGACACGGTTCCGGTCCGGGAGAGTTTCAGTATCCCAACTGCTTTGGTCAGTTGAATGACGGCAGATTGATGATTTCGGATTATTCAGGTTCAACCACTACCTTCTTTGATTCTCTTTACAACTATCAGGATCAGCTTGCCGGTTTCCCCCTGGTTCCTCCAATGTATCCCTGTCCTGGCCCTGACGGCGCCTACTATGCCGGCTGCGCTTCAATTGATATGGAAATAGAGGGAGACCTTCCCACCGGCAACAGTTATGTGGGACTGTACACAGATGGCACAACTCCTGACATTATCCTGGTCTCATTCCCTCTGGACATCACCATTGATGAAGAGGGAGATGTGAATGTGGAGAATGTTGATGTTGTCTGGGATTCAGACAGCAGAGGCAACCTGTTCTGGGCGGTACGGGATGGAGAATCTTACGGATTCCAGGGACTTAATTCCCGGGGTGAAGAGATATTCACTGTTGAGAAAGAATGGGAGCCCATTGCGAAAACTGAAGAAGAGCTTCAGGAAGAGGTCTTTGCAGAAGGGCTCTCACGGAGTGATGAAGGTGAATCCACTGTGCGGCGAGCGGAAGTTATCCAGAGATACCCGTACCACCTGGCCATTGCAGGTATCTATGTTGATGGAGAAGACAACATCTGGGTGGAACAGGGGTATACCGATATGCCCACATTCGAAATCTATTCTCCTGAGGGAGAGCTTCTCAGGCTGGCGGTTATTCCTGAACTTGCCGGTCTCAATCAGCTCCAGTACTGTGTGAAAGGTGGAATGCTGGCCTACGACTTCGGCCCTGCTGACTATCCCAAGATATATGTTCTAAGCAGTGATTGAGAGACTGAACACTTCTGTTACTAACAGGGCGGACAGACATCCGCCCTGTTTTTCTCAGTTACTCAGGGGAATTTCCCTTTGCGTGAGCAAGAATGTCACCGACTATTGGAAGAAGTATCAGCAACAGCCATCCGAAGAGGAATTCCTGACTTCTCAGGCAGAAACCTCCGTAGGGAACCGTTCTTGAGCTGATCTCTGCAAAGAGCATCCAGATTATGCTCATGGGGATAAGCCATCTTACACAGATGTTCCACCATCTGCCCAATCTGAAGCTTGAGTGTCTGGAGATGTATTTCCTCTGTTCTTCAGCCCCGAATGCCCAGCCTATCATGAGTACTTCCACAAGAACCACAATGGTGAGTCCAAAGCTGTTCATGAAGTGGTCTGCAATATCAAGAATGTAGAGGCCTGCTCCTGTGAGCATTGGCAGACCCAGCAGGAAACAGAGGCTGCCTACTGTGAGATTTGCCCTTTTGTGCGACATCTTCCATTTGTCTTTCACCGCTGCTGTTACCGCTTCAAGGAGACTGAATGCAGAATCCACTGCAAGGGTAAGGAGCATCATGAAGAACAGTACACCGAATATCCTTGCCCCTGGAAGGCTGCCGATAATGTGTGGGTATGCCACAAAGGCAAGACCCGGACCGGACTGAGCCACCTCTGCTACTTCAACTCCCATTCTCGTTGCCTGGTAACCCAGTGCAGAGAAAACTGCAAGGCCGCCGCAGAATGCAGTGAGAGCGTCGGCTATTCCTATGATGATTGCGTACCCTGCCAGGTTTGTTTTTTTGGGAAGGAAGCTGCCGTAAGCGATCATTATGGCAAACCCCACACTGAGACTGAAGAACACCTGTGAGATTGCCGCAAGCCAGATATCAGCAGACAGCAGCCTTTCCCATTCCGGAGTGAGATAGAACGAGAGCCCGGCCCCTGCTCCAGGCAGGGTAACTCCCCGGATGATGAACAGAACAAGCAGACCCCATGGTATGAAAACCGTGTAGTACACAACCTTGCTTACTGTTCTGGTGCCCTTCCACACTGAAGCCACGATCCAGATCCAGGCCAGTGTGAATCCAATAAGAAGCGGCCATCTGAATGTGCCCATGTCCCAGGGCTCACTTGTAAGACCCAGAAAATCGTTGTAGAAGAAATCTGCCGGCGATGCCATGAAAGTGTCTGCATTGCCCATAGATGACATTGCATAAAGGTGCCCCTGCCAGGCCACAAGAAATGTGCCCTCTGGCTGGATGGTGCCTGCTGAACAGTCTACAGGATCAGTGTACTGTGTGTTGTAAAGACGCTGTGGAACAGGAGTGAGAACCTCCATGTTCTCCAGGTCAGTTGTTTCCACTGCGTACTGAACATCGGCGTATTCACCCTGATTCTGCTGCCAGCCCAGTGTTGCAGCCTCCCATGTGTAGTTCATGCTCCAGGACATGATTATGGCGTAGTAGGTGACTATGATGAATCCCACGCCTGCTGCGAACCAGCCGAACCACTGCATTCTGGGGTAGTACTTTGCGAATGCTCCGGGAGCTGCACTCCTGGTCTTGTGTCCCATGCTGAACTCAAGCATTAAGAGAGGAATCCCTGCAATGAAGAGACAGACGAAATAGGCAACCAGAAAAGCCCCTCCGCCGTTCTCGAATGTGATGTAGGGGAAACGCCAGATGTTACCAAGACCAATTGCCGATCCTACAGCTGCCAGAATAAAAGCCGTTTTACTGTTCCACAATTCCCGAGAAGCCATTTTCCCTCCCTGCGTTTATCGTAGTCAATAAATTAGATGGATTTTCCAGTGTGAGTCAAGTGGAAAAGATCACTGAAAGAATATCAAATTGTGGTCTGGATTCTCCGTAAGCAGTTCGATTTCCTACTATTTAAGTGGTTGACTAAGTCCCATGGCTTTACTATTTGTTACTAAGTAATTAAATGAGAGCATGCAGAGGTAATAAAATTTTTAAAAATCCCGCGAAGGAGGAGGCATGAGCACCGTTCTGGTTGTCTTTCTGATCCTGACAGGCTACGGTCCCTGGACCGCCCTGGGCCCTGAAGGCGGTGATATTAACTCCCCTGTTCAATCCCCGACAAATCCGGAGGAACTCTGGGCTTTTTCAGGAAGCAATCCCATACAGGTTGTTCATTCAACTGACGGAGGATTGACCTGGGAGGTATTGAGTTCCATAACCGGAGGCACAGCTTACGATTTTGCGATCTGTTCGGATGGCGATCTTGTTGCTGCAGGCAGCAGCCGTACCTGGAGATCAACAGATGGCGGGTTCACATGGACCGACAGCTATTTGTCCAATACAATCTTCTACGATATTGTTGCCCACCCAACAGACCCTGATCAGGTGTTCGGCTGTGGATATGCGTACGACGGCTCATGGAAGTTCTCCTTTATGCACTCCACAGACGGAGGTCTCACTTATACAGTGACATACGTTTCCCTGCCCGGGACATATTCGTACTCCTACGGCAGATCAATTGCCATTGGAAAGAGTGATCCCTCAGTGATCCTTCTTGGGGGATACGGCTATTCAACCACTGATGCCACATACGAACCGCTTGTTATGAAGTCCACTGACGGCGGAGCAAGTTTTGCCAGCGTCACTCCACCTGAAGCGGCATCGCAGTACTATTTTTACGGTGTTGGTGTGCATCCGGCAAACCCGGACATTCTGCTTGCAGGCTCTCTCCAGAGCATGTACCGATCAACTGACGGCGGTACCAGCTGGACGAAAGTTGCTGCCAGTCAGTCCTACAACTACAGGATCTGTTTCAGCGATGCAGATCCTGATCTTGTTGTGGCGGGAGGCAGCAGCCGTCTTTACAGATCCGCAGACGGCGGTGTAACCTGGTCATCTGTTACATCAGGTCTTGATGGAAGCGACATACAGTGGGTTGTTCCTTCCTGGAGCAGCACCGACATTGCCTTTACCGGAAGTTCAGCGGGATTCTACCGCTCAACCTCAGGAGGCACATCCTGGACTGGCAGCAATGAGGGTCTTCTGGTTGGAAAAGTTCTTGCAATGGCGGAATCCCAGGGCTGGATCTTCATGAACATGGAAGACATGGGCGTGTTTAAAACCCCTGCTTCGGCAACTGTTCAGTGGGAGGAGGTGTCAACTCCCCTTTCATGCGGTGACTTCTGTGATATCTGCGCCGATGGAGCCGGAACCCTTCTGGCCCTTGAGGGAAGTGGTTGAGGAAACTCCGAGCTCTACAGGAGCACAGACGGAGGTTCCGTCTGGACACAGGCAGACAGTTACTACGGAGACGGTTACGGAATGATTCACACAGGAGGCGGCAACTTCTGGAGCTGCGGCTACAAGTATCTTTCGCCCAACTATATGGCAGTGATTTCACAGTCTACTGATGCCGGGGCAACCTGGACCAGGCATACAGTTTACTCAGGCAGCACATACGGATATGTGAGGGCTATTGCTGCTGACCCATCTGATGGAAACCGGGTTTATGGCGCCGGTTACAAGAACAGCGCAAGCACTCTTTTCAGAACAGAAGACGGGGGAGCAAACTGGACAGAGTCCGCTATGACTGGATTCTCAGGAACCCCGTACGACATGCTCGTTCATCCAACTGACCAAAGCAGGATTGCCATAGCCTCCTCCAGCGGGTTGTACGCCAGTGATGATGGCGGCAGCAGCTGGGCAAGGGTCACCACAGCGTTTTCCACAAGCTACAGCCTCTACCAGTCGGATGTGGTAGACGGGCTGGTTATCAGTACCAGTTCCGGCGTCTGGATGTGGGAAGACTGGACAGGAGATCCTGTCTACTTCGGTGAAGATCCTGGAGTTCCAGCTGTAAAGTGCGTTGTAGATGTGGCCGGAGAATTTCTCTTTGCCGGGACAACAGGTGCTTCGGTCTGGCGTTCCTACTGTGGAACATCAACCTGGGAGAATGAAAGCTCACCGGTGGATTCTCCTCTGGCTCTGTCAGTTTCACCCAACCCGGTATCCAGCGGTCAGGCTGCAATCTCTTTCAGTCTTCCTGTCTCTTCCGAGACAGAAATCACCGTGTATGATATGGCCGGAAGAGCAGTTCAAACTGTGTGTTCAGGGGAGCTGAATGCCGGTAACCACCAGATTCAGTTCATGACACATGGTCTTGCCCCGGGTGTCTATTTCACCAGGATACAGGGTGGCAGTATAAGTGAATCCAGCAGATTTGTGATCTCAAAATAGGATCAGGAGCAGAAAGAAGCAGGCTTCGGCATCAGCCGGAGCCTGCTTTTCGTGAAACCTTGCCACCTGGTGTTTTTCCCCTTATATGTTTTGCAGGTTTCCCTGCCATAAACCTTTGTTCCCGGAGGATAAAATGAGAACATCATTTTTGATGCTGATTCTGGTGTCAGGGTTATCCCTGGCTGCCAACTTCTGCATCTTCAACTATGACCAGGTGGATCTTGTTTATGATCCTGTGGTTGGAGATTCGATTGATACCGGCTACTGGGTTGAACAGACCCTTCTTTCCCTTGGTGATACTGTGGACTCCGGCACTGAACTTCCTGCTGATTTAAGCGTGTATGACGGCGTTTTCATCATGATGGGAATGTATACCTGTTGAGGTGACAACAACACAATCGCACCGGCGGTGCGAGCTCAGCTTATCAGCTACCTTGATGCAGGCGGATCAGTTTACTTCGAAGGCAACGATATCGGTTACAACAACAAAGGTTATGACATCTGGCCCTACACCGGCCTTACCTATGCGGGAGACGGTTCCCCTGCCGGCACAGGCAATGTACAGAGCATATCAGGCGCATATATGTGTACCGGTATAAGTTTTGACTATCCGTATAAAACAGAGCCTGATGGTTATGTGGACTTCTTTTCTCCCAACGGCGGAGCAATCCTCTTTGCCAGCCAGGACGGCAACGGCCGGGTGGGATTTTACCAGGGCCCCACAGACAACTACAGAACCATTACCTCTTCCGTTTTCTTTTCAGTGTTCCAGGAGACCGGAACAACAAGACAGGAACTGATGGTATGCTACAGAAACTACCTCCTTGGTGGTACAGGAACAGCTGAAGAAAGCAGTGGAATTGCTGCGGGTTCAGTTGTTGCAGTTACCAACCCGTCAACAGGCATGCTCAGCGCAACTGTTGTTTTGCCAGGAGCTTCACAGTGTAATCTGGATGTTTTCGACGTGTCCGGCAGGAGAATTGGAACCCTTTCAGAGGGAACAGTCTCTGCAGGTTCTCACACATTCATCATGTCCGGCGCTGATCTTGCATCAGGCACCTATCTGATTTGCGGTGAGGTGGGAGGAAACAGGATCTCTGAGAGAGCCGTTCTTCTGAAGTAAAGACTTTTATACCGGGGGTACTGAAAAGTGCCCCCGGTACTCTATCTTCCAGGGCCGAAAGAGTAGTCGCTTCCATAGGAGAAGGTCCACCTGGTTTTACCCTCTTCAGTGAACCCCGGTCCCAGAGTGGCTGTTCCTCCTGGAATGTTAACACCGGCACTGAGCCCGATTCCCCAGGATATATTGCCGTTATCGTACTGTGAAAAAGTATCGAAATCATAAGTTCCTGCTGCTTCAGCCTGAAGAAACACCGGTCCTGTAAGAGAGTGGGATAAAGTAATACCCCCTGCAATTCTTTCCCTGGCAGGCAGAGCGTTCCATCTGTAACCGGGAATCCCTCTGGCGGCAGTAAGTCTTGACTCCTGCCAGGAGTAGTTGTCTCCCCAGAACAGGCTTCCCCAGGTGTAAATCCCACCATGCAGTTCCCCTGATAATTCACTCCTCCGGGCAAAATCCCAGTTGGCGGAGTAGTGGCGGCTCTTTTCAGCAGGGCACCACTCACACCGGAGAAAAAGCCTTGTTCCGGGAGCGGTGGCAGTAGGATTGTCTCTGGTATCCGAGAGAAATGAAACTGCAAGGAAGGGGAAAGAACTGGTGCTACCTGTGCCGGCATATTTTCTTCCCTTTATTCCTGCACTGAATTCGGAAAAACCGAACCAGGAGAAAGGTCTGTCTGCATTCATGGAAATTGAATGATCGGTCCAGATTCTTGGTTCACTTTCTTCAGTTTCCCTTGGCTCCTGCCCTTTTATCTGATAGATACTCGCTGAAAGGCTGGCGAATCTGTTGTTTCTGCTTGTTCCGGTGTAGCTGTTAAGCTCTGCGAATGCGTATCCGTTGCCTCCTCCAACATTCACAAGTGACCTGATTCCCCGATTGAAGGTGTTGTAGTGGTTGATGGTTATTCTGCCGTCCAGGCCGAAGTCGTTGTTGTAGGAGAGACCCAGGCCGATGTTCCCGGGATCTTTCTCTGTGAGATCGAACGCCAGATCCGCTGTGCCAGTCTCCCCGGTTGGAAGCATTGTGAACCGCACCATGCTGAAGAGGCCGGATGCATAAAGGTTCTCTGCTGCTTCAGAAGCGGTTCTGCAGTTCAGTGTGTCTCCCGGGTTCAGGGTCAGCCAGTTGTCTATTGCAAGCACTGAAACTCTCTCATTTCCTGAGTACAGAATGTTTCTGATGGTGAGCGCCGGAGGATCCCAGCCTGTTACAGGGGTGGTTGTTCCCCTTGGGAGTTCCGGGTGCTCTGCAATCCAGGCCATTCCCTGTTGGTAACCCCAGTTCAGAAGAGAGTCTGCGTGGTCAAAGCTCCAGACCTGGGCTTCATGAAGGTCAAGGTGAATCAGCCAGTCCGGTTCTCTGTAGTAATGCTCATTCGCCCTGTCAGAGAGAGCTTCATAGGTCATTCCAGCCACAGTGAGCAGAGATGGTGACTCCGGGTATTCCACAGCACTAACAGTATCCAGAGAGACTGCAAGAACCGGAAGATCCGCCCAGGATTTTACTGCAGCGTCCACCGGCAGATTGTCGAAGATTCCACCGTCTACAAGAAGGAGAGAGTCTTCTTCCATAGGGGGAAAGACACCGGGAATAGCCATGCTGGCAAGGAGAAATCTGTAGAGTTTCCCCTTCCTGAAGATAACCCTGTCTCTTGAAATAAGGTCTGATGCCACAACCCGGAGGGGAATACGAAGAGAGTCGAAGGAGAAGCCCTTCATTACCTGAATCGGGCCTGTGAGCCCGGAAAGAAGAAAACCCACTCTCATGTTTGACACTGCGCTTTGAGGCAGGCTGGGTGTGAGCCCCCTGATGTTCAGACTCACAAGGTCCTGCCTTCCTCTGACTCTGTCAGGGAGGAATGTGAGTCTGGATTCAGGTGCCGAGTTGAAAAGATGATTCCAGTCTATTGCTCGGCAGAGGCTGTCCAGCTGCGCTGCTGAGTAGCCGCAGGAATAGAGGCCTGCCATGAGAGCCCCCATGCTTGTTCCAGCCAGGGCAGAAATTCTTACATCATTTTCCTCCAGGGCCATAAGGAAGCCCACATGAGCGATACCCTTGGCGCCGCCGCCTTCAAGCACAAGAGCAATTCCTGAAGGAGCTGAAGGGCCCAGGGACTTGGCACTGAGAACGGTTGTAAGAATCAGGAGGAAGATGAAACAGTTTTTCATTGTGCAGTTACCGCCAGAATAATGCATTTTTCTTTTGAAAGATTCTTAAGAAAGTGTTCCTCATCAGGATGAACAACAGCCGCTTCGCCGGTTTTCAAATGATCAAGCCCTCCTTCATCATGGCATAAAGCCACTGTACCCTGATGTATGAAGTATACAGTTGACCTGCTGAAAAAAGAGTTTGCAGTGCGTCCGTTTTCCTCCAGAGTGATCTTCTTCATTGTAAATCTGTTACAGCCTGCGGAAGGGCCTGCAATAAGTGATTCCCTCAAGCCGCGGGTTCCAGACTGTTCTACTCGGGAATCTCTGGCATGTTTAACTATCACAGCCATTTTGCCCTCCTTTACTCCGGCTGACCGGGAAACTATCTTCGAACCCTGCATATATAAATATGGAAATGGACCGATAGCTCTGCCTAAGTTATAAGGCAGAAAATTACAGGAGGAAAGATGAGAACAGCATTACTGTTATTTACAGTATTCGCCGCGGCATCTCTCGCTTCAGGGCTCACATTGCTTGAGTCATCTGAAACCGGAGTAACGCTGAACATGGATGCAGCAGTACCCGATTTCGGATCAACTGTTGTCAGAGGTGCAGAGTACACCACCATTACAATGGACGGTGCTGAAAACCTTGCAGAGGTCGGACTTCCCAGAGTTCCTGTTTACAGGACCTGGATCGAGATACCGGTTGGTGCCACGGTTGAGGCAACTGTAACAGAGTACCGCACTGAGATCATCAGTAATGACGGTGCAGCAGTTGTACCTGCTGTTGAAAGTACAACAAAGGATCAGCCCAGAGATGCCTTCACAATGACATACGATCCTGATGTATACAGCACCGGAACAACATTCCCGCAGCAGTGGGTAAGAATTGTTTACGCCGGCGGCATGCGCGGCAGAAACCTGGCACTTGTTGAGGTTATGCCTCTCAGATGGAATGTTCAGGACAACAACTTCACACTGCTTACAGGTGCTGAGATCGCCCTGACTTTCAACGGCGGCGACATTGCATCTTCCTACGAGCAGGCTTCAAGACTTGCCTGCAACGAGTACGAGCAGATCCTCAGTGACCAGCTCATGAACTACGGCACTTTCGAGGGCGGCGCTCTTGATACACCTCCTGCTCCCTACCTTATCATCGGTCACAGCGATTTCGTAACCACCGGTATGGACGCTTTCGTTTCTCATAAGGAAGCCCTGGGCTTCACAGTGGACATGGTTGACCTTTCAGTCACAGGTTCCACTGCTGACGAAATCAGAACTTACATCCAGACCGCCATCGGCAACGGAACAGTTTATGTTCTTCTTGTTGGAGACACGGCATTCCTTCCAGGCGGCACCGCAACTGAATACAGCGGTGTTACCGATCTTTACTACGCATGTCTTGATGACGGCGGATGGGTACCCGACTGCTTCCTGGGCAGATTCAGTGTGACAACAACAGGCGAAGCTGTTACAATGGCCCAGAGAGTCATCAATTATGAGAATACAGTTGGAGTTCAGGACTGGGTACAGGATGTTCTCTTCATAGCATCCAGTGACAACTCCAGTGTTTCGGAAGGCACTCACAACTACTGCGTTACCAACTACATGGATCCCAGAGGTTATACATCTCACAAGGTGTATCCTTCACAGGGCGGAACAGCTTCTGATGCTGTTGCAGTAATTAATGACGGTATTTCCTTCCTTACATTCAGCGGTCACGGTTCACAGACCAGCTGGGGTGACATGAGCTTTAACTCAACCAACTTCAACCAGCTGACAAATGACGGCATGTTCCCTGGTGTTCTCAGCCACGCCTGCCTGACAGGTGATTACGGAACAGCCACCTGCTGGGGTGAAACCTGGACACGCACTCCTGCAAGAGGCGGGCTCTATTTCTGGGGTTCCGTACCCAGCTCTTACTGGGACGAGGATGATATTCAGGAGAAAGGCGAGTTCGAAGCCTTTATGGGTAACGATATCTACTGGCCCAAGGGATTCATGAACCAGGGTCTCATGGCTGTTTACAGCTATTACAGCGGCAGCGGCAGAACCCAGTATTACTATGAAGGATACACCCTCTTCGGAGATCCCAGCGTTATCACCAAGACCTGGCCAATGACAGGTATAGAGGATCAGAGCTCCGGTGTGGTTATTTCACCGATCTCAGTTTCTGCTCCCAACCCTGTTTACGGAAGTGTTCCTGTAACACTTACAGGTGTTGGCGGACCAGCAAAAGTGGAGATATTTGACGTATCCGGCCGAGTGGTGGATACACCATTCAACGCCGCACTTAATGGTCAGGCTGTGTTTACATGGGATGCATCCGATGTATCAACAGGTGTTTACTTCATGCGACTTACACAGGGTGACAACATTGCCACCTCAAGGGTAAGTGTAGTCAGGTAAACCTGTCCCTGGATATAAGGGTCCGGCTTCTGCCGGGCCCTTTTTCAATACTTTCTTAACATGTCCTTGCTTATAATAGCATTCTGTATGAGTTGATGGAATGAAGTGATGTTCCCTGATGTATTCAATTTCAGAGAACGAGTTTAAATTGGAAAGGGGTCAGGAATGATCAGAAAATTACTACCTGCAGTACTTGTTGTACTGCTTGCAGCGGCAGGCTGCTCACTCCTTGGCGGAACAGGGCTTAAACCCGGTGATGTCCTTGAGGGTGATCTTGATAACGGAATGGAAATCGGTGAGATAATTCCCGATGCAGAGGAAGTTCTCCTTGCAGCAGGTATTGCTGTTGAAGATGACTGGCCAGCAGTGGAATTCCCTCTTGCTGCCGGCGATGACGGCATATCCCTTTTTGTTGAAGAGGATAGATTTGATCCGGTTATTGTTGTTGTGGATGCAGAGTTCAATGTTCTTGCAGCAGGAGATGACTGGGATGAGGAGCTGGATGCTTTCGTTTCACTGGATAAAGTTCCCGATGGAGCTGTGGCAGTTGTATTCGATGTGTCCGGTGATGACGGTCTTTTCACTATAGAAGCCGACGAGGCATCCGGATACTTCCGGGAGCTTGAATTTGATGATGAAATCGAATCCTTTATCCTGGAGGACAAGAGCAACGATCTCTGGGAGGAGCTGCTCCAGGATGTTAATGACATATACAGAGAAAACTGGGAAACCTGTACGGTAATGCCCCTGACAATTTCATCTGACGGCTGGGTAAGAATACATGTTGAGAGTGACCAGGACTGCGTCATGGCTATTCTCGAAGTTGACCGCGACGACCTTGAATACATCGACTACGATGACGACACCAACGGTTCAAACCCCGCATTTGCCGGTGAACTTGAAGCAGGAAGCTATGTGGTTGTAATTGACACCTATTCCGGCAATGTTGATGCAGAGTTCACCATTGGTGTTGAAGAGATCGATGCAGATGATATGATGGCTGACATCGTTCCCGTTTACGAGACTGACGAGTGGTATACAGGAGAGTTCAACGAGGGTTCAATGGTTCTCTCCTACTGGCCTGAAGCAGGAGACTACTGGGGAATCTATCCTGAAGAGCAGGTTGTTGTCTTCGAGTTCCAGATCGATCAGGACGGCGAGTATGTTTTTAATGCCATGTGTTATGCTGACACTAAAATGGCCATCATTGACGAGAACTCAAACATGATTGAGTACAACGATGACGGTCCTGAGGGCCTGGACCCCCAGCTTACCCTTCAGCTCAGCGCCGGTCACTATGCTGCTCTTGTTACCCCTTACTCCGAGGGAAGCAACGAGACAGTGGACTTCATGTTCACCATGGCTGCTCCTATAGAGAGAGAACGGGGATATCTTCCCTGGGATCAGACCGGTTTCTCAGATTCCAACATCTATCTCAGTCTGGTGTTCGAACCAGGTGAGACTTATGAGATATTTGCAGAAAGTGACACTGACCTGACACTGACAGTTACAGATACTGAAGGAGAGGTCTGGTTCAGTGATGACGACGGCGGAGACTTCAATCCCTACCTTGAGATTGAAGCTACCATGGAGAATGCAGGCGCCTGGAATATCGATGTGGAATCCTACGGTGGAAGCGGAATTGGTGATGAAGTTCGTGTTGTTGCCAGACCTGCCGGTGCCGGACATCGCACAGCAGCTCCAATTGACATAGATCTGTAGAGATAGCGATAAACGGATAAGGCCCGGGGTTGGTTCTCCGGGCCTTATTCAATCTCTATGATTTCTCCGTGGTGGAGGAAAACAAGAAAGGTTTTAACCTCTTTCCCTGTTGTCTTCTTCAGCTCTCTCTGATAATCAATCTGATGGGGTCTGTAGAATTCAGTTCTTTCCCTGATGTCAGAGGTGTCTGTTTTGTAATCCACAGCCTCAAGAATGCCGTTCCGTTCAAGGAGAAGGTCTACATACAGCGTTTGTGTTTCTGTTAGTATCGGGTATTCTCTGCCTTTTACAACTGCATCCCCAATGGGGAACAGTTTAAAGAACTTACCTGCAAGCTCGGCTGCCCTGCCTGGAAACTCCAGAACAGTTTCCAGCATTTCTCTGTTCTCTTCCAGCCAGATGAACGGGCTCTTCAGGTCAATGAATTCCATTATCCTGTGTACTTCCGTTCCAAGGCGCATTGCCAGGTCCCTTGACTGCTCAGTTTCCTGTTCAGGGAGAGAGAATGAAAACAGGTCAGTGAACGGTTCTCCCGGAGTTTCTTTCAGATCAGGCTCTCGGGCATAACTGACATCCGGCAGTTCAACTGGATCAATTACATGTTCAGTGTACAGGTCCGGGTTCACCAGGGCAGTTTCAATAAATGCCACCGGTGAGGTTTCTCCGGCTCCAGAGGGCAGAAACAGATCAAGCCTGCGCCTGGGTCTTGTTACAGCAACGTAAAGAAGCCTGCGATACTCCGCCATTCTTCTGTGTTTTTCCATTTCAAGGAGCCGGGGATACTGAGCAGAGAGGGCGTTTTTCAGTCTCAGCCCCATTTCCTTCTTTCTTCTGTTCACAAGAACCTTGTGGGATATACCCGGGAATGTGTTTCCCGGACTGGCCAGGATCACATGATCCCAGGCAAGGCCCTTGGCGCTGTGTATGGTAGAGATTGTTACAGCGCTGTCGCCTCTTTCCGGAGGGGCGGACGGTTCATCGGTGCTCACAGGAGCAAGGCCTTCAAGAGTTTCCAGAAGGAGAGAATAGTCCTGTGAATTCTCAGCCAGCTCCAGAATGAATCTTATGTTCGACAGCCTTCTGCCGGTCTGGTAGCCGCTGAGCCTGATTGAGTTCAGCAGGCATGTGTTTCTTAGAAGAGTGCGCATGAATATTCCCGGAGGATACCTGGTTATCCGTTCTCTCAGGTCATTGAGCAATGCATGTGCTTTCAGAATGGATTCAGACTCTCTGCCGCTCCTTATCCATATGGTTATTTCCCTGTCATTGATTCCGAAGAACATTGATCTGAGAGTGTGAATCTCTGCATGGTGATCACCAGGGCTGAGAAGGTATCTGAGAAGAACAGCCATGTCTTTTACTTCAGGCCTTTTATGGAAGTCTCTGCCAGCCTCAACCCTGTAAGGGATGCTGTGTGCATCAAGCTCTTTAAGAAGAGCATCAATGTGAGTTTTTGTTCTGAAAAGAACTGCAGTGGAACCTGGATCTCTGATAAGTTCAACAATCCCCGCTGCTTCAATCCCGGCTTTTTCTTCAGCTGTTTTTCCCTGATACCTGTGAACAAAAACTCCATCTCCGATAACTGCATCAGGCGCCGGTTCAATAGGACTGTAACTGCTGGAAAACGGTGCTTCCTCCGGTGAAGCATTCTGGAAGAGGGCTTTGCCGAAAGAGTTGATGAAGTTGATTATGGAGACTGAACTTCTGAAGTTGACTGAGATTGTCTCAGAAAGAGCATCTGCATTTTCCAGCTCTTTCACTGTTTCCATGTAGGTCTCTATGTCTGCAGAACGCCATCCGTATATAGACTGTTTGGGATCACCTACAACAGTAAGTTTGCTGCTTAATCCGGAGGATTCCAGAATTGCCCTGAAGAGGTTCACCTGTACAAGGCTGGTGTCCTGAAACTCATCTATGAAAATGTAGCTGAACTTTTCACCGAGCTGATTTCTCAGCTCCTGAGAAGAGAACACGGAAGCCTCTGCTTTATAGAGCAGGTCTTCAAATGAGTATCTGGATGGATCGCTGTCCCATCTGGCTCTGATCCTGTTGAGAAAAGGTATCACAAGGTTGTCTACTGCAGGCATGACTGAGAGCATGGAATCCATTGCAGAGAGATTCTTCAGGTTTGCTCTGAATGTTTTCAGCTCTGCAATCACCTCATCCCGTCCCTGTTTACCACCCCAGTTTGTCTGTGAACCGTTACGGAGGTTAAGCCGGCAGTTCAGGTCGCCATGGTCCAGGCTGCAGATAGCGGTTTCTATCTGGAGGAGGAGCTTGTCTGACCTGGAGGAACAGAGCCCCGCCAGCTCTCTGAGCCTGCTTTTCCACTTTCTTAGATCATCGTTTATTGTTTCTCTGATGTTACCCAGCGGTGTTGAGTTTGTGAGCCAGCGGTGTTTTTCCATCTCTACTGCAGCGTCAAGAAGTATCTCCGACCCGGGGTTTCTTAGAGCATCTGTTGCGTCTTTCAGCTCTTCAGGCGTGGCTTCTGCAAGGAACAGATCCCAGAGAATTTCCATCTCGGCCCTGCTGAAATGACTGGTTTCTGTTGAAAATGAAGGTATGCCCCCTGTAAGATGATAGTACTCCCTGAGTATTCTCGAGGCAAAACCATGAATAGTATGAATCCAGGCCTGGTCCATTTTCTTTCTCAGGTCAGGCCTCAGCTTTGATCGTATCCGCTCTCTCAACTCACCTGCGGCAGCTTCTGTAAATGTTACTACAGCCATGCTTTCCAGGTTTATACCGTGTTCCACCATGGCACAGACTCTGTCTGTAAGAAGTGTTGTTTTGCCTGTACCTGCGCTGGCTTCCACAACAACGCTTCGGGAGATTTCGCTTTTTATGGCATCCCGGATGTGCTGATCAACAATTACCTTCGACTTCTCGACCAATCGTTTTTCTCTTCTCTGAAAGGGAATATTCCCCTGTGAATGTTCATCACTGTATCTGAGACACTGTTTTCAAAATCACTCTTTATGGAAGAGATATCAGCCGCTGAGATCTCTTCAAATGTCACATCGCCAGTTCCCTGAAGGTGTATGTAGCAAACCTTTGATACAGGCTGACAGCCGTTCTGTATTGCCAGCTCCATGTAAAAGGGCAACTGGTAAAGCCCCTTCCTGATAAGGTTATCAGCTTTCGCTTCTTTTGGTCTGCCTGTCTTCAGATCCGCAAGGATGAAGTTACCGGAATCAGATGTGAATATCAGGTCGATCCTTCCTCTTGCCGGATAACCTGCCACAGTGCCCTTCACCTCTACCTCGCAGTCATGAAAGGTCCACTTCTTTTCATTCAGTTCAAGAAGCATCTGTTCAAGGCCCCGGCAGGTATTGCTTATCCACACAGAGGCAAGTGCCTGAGAGCCAAGCATTGCTCTGAGATTGTTTCTCTCTGCTTCAGCAAGCACCGTATTGTATACATCTCCGCCCTTTTGAAGCACCTTTTCCACGCAGTTATGAACCAGGCTTCCCCTTGCCAGGGGATCAGGCTCTGATCGTACAGGGAACTCTTCCGGTTTGCACAGATGCCAGATTCTGTCTGTAAGAAAGGCGAAGGGGCAATAAGAGTAGGCTTCAAGCATTGAGGCAGTGATATACTCTTTCGTGAACAGACCCTCCCCGATCATGCCTGAGTGATCTGCCTTTTCATCAGGTTCATCCGGGTTGAAGAACACTCGTTCTCTCTGGGCCCTGAAGGATGACGCCAGAAACGGCGGATCTGCTGGAAAGCTCAGTGTAAGAGAGGGAGAAGATGGGATTCTGACCCTTGCCAGAAGATCTTTGTTTGACTTGTCCTTCCTTACTTTCAGCGGGATGAGGAACGGAGAAAGGGAAATTGGATTCCCTCCCTCATCCTCGCTTCTTGCAAGGATGACAAGGTGTTTCTCAGGCAGTTCAAAGGCCTGTCTCAGAAGAAAAGCCTCTTCAGTTTCCCTGTTGTCCGGCGAGGGCATTTCCAGAAGCTGTTTCAACCTTACAGGCATCCTGGGGTCGTTTACCGTTTTACCAGGGAAGGAACCTTCCTCCATTCCAGTAAGAATCACTGCCTGGAAAAGGTTTCCTCTTGCCTCTCCCAGTGTGAGAACCGTAACACCGGTTCTGCTTTTCTCAGCGATCTTCACTTTTTCTTCCATTGAGACTGCAACAAGTTTTTTGAACAGGTTGTACCTTACAGCTGCCCTGGAGGTAAATCGACTGCTGCTGAGAATACTGGAAAGGAACACATCCGGAACAGAATCTCCTCCCAGTTTCTGAAGGACCCTCTGAAGAAGATCCAGATACTTCTGCGGTTCTGCTGAGTCCGGAAGTGACAGGAAGTAATCCCTTATCAGCGAGGCGAATACAAATCCGGTCTCCTGGAGAGCATCCAGACCAAATCTGGCACCCTTTTCCAGGGCTCTTCTGGAATACTCCGAGGAGCATGGTGTGTCCGGTGCCGATATCACTCCTGTTGCCAGCAGCTTCTCCAGGTCTTTGTGATGAAAATTGTTTTCATCAAGAGATATGAGCTGGAGTATGAATCTTCCCCATGGGAGCTTTGCGCACTCCACTGTGAGGTTTGACGAGCATTCTATCCCTGAGCAGAAAAATTCTGTGATAACAGCTTCAGAATCTTTCGCAGAAGCAACCACTGCAATATCACTGTTGTGAAGCCCTGAAGAATTAAGAAGCCTGACTTCTTCTGAAACAGCTCTGCTGAAAGCCGTTCCACTTCCGCAGTATTTCAGGCAGATGTTTTTTGTTCTCTGCAGAGCCTTCCCTGTGAGAAGGTTTTCTCCGAACTGAGCAATGGGGGACAGGGGAACACTGCCGTCAACCCGATGGAAGTCTTCTTTTCTGTACATCCCATCCAGAAAGTTCAGCGTTCTTGTGAAAGCTGACCGCCAGTAGTGTGAAGGATGCACCGGAGAGAGCCAGAAAACATCAGCTTTTTCAGACAGTGCCTTTATGTAGTTTCTCTGGCCGGGATTGAGATCATAGAATCCGTAGATCATGTATGTGTTGAATCTTTCAGGCCTTCCCGGGGGCTTGCCTGAGCTCATGTCAGTGACAAAACCGTGCTCTCTGCTTCTTTGAATGCAGTATCGGGAGAACCTTTCAGCTGTTTTAACCACTTCACTGTCCGGGGGTATCATTGAATAGGCCTGAACGGTAAAGTTCTCGGCACTGATCCCATTGTCTATCAGC
Organism: uncultured bacterium; assembly: GCA_964386635.1. Classification (GTDB taxonomy): domain Bacteria; phylum Fermentibacterota; class Fermentibacteria; order Fermentibacterales; family JCC-6; genus Sabulitectum. The sequence goes on from CAYLRO010000002.1 coordinate 45,227, forward strand.
CGCTCGAAGAATTCAGCGGCTGAAGCGGCGGCATTAACATCGTAACCTGCACTGTATGCGAGAACGATGCTTTGCTGTTTTGACACAGAAGGTGAAGCCAGCTTTGTTGAAAGAGCATCAGCCAGTTTAGGTATGCCAGGGTAGAAACTGGCCCCAGATACGGACCCGGCAATAAGAGATTGCAGCCGTTTAGTCTGGGGGTATCCGGCTGTGACTACAGCAACAGTGCCCAGGTCTGACAGTTTGAGAAATTCCTCAAGCCACTTTTTCTCAAGGGCACGCCAGTGACCGAGAAAAACTGACTTCAGCGACACTTAGGCCTGATCCGCGATTTCCATGCTTTTCCAGAGACGATTACGATCTCTGGGCATTCTGAATGTGGATCCGCCAACAATGAGCTTGACTTTGTTATGGGGAATCCGTTCGAAAAGATCGCTTAAAGGTCTGTCGCCGTAGTGTTTTTCCTTTGTCAGTTTTTCCGTTCCTGCAACAATTACAGGAGTCAGTTTCTGCTCCAGGGCGGCTTCTACTATTTTTGCAGTACCGATCTTGTTCACAAAGAAGCTTTCACTGATACAGTCTGTGCCGAGAACAGGCACAGCGCCTTCTTTTATCATCGATATGGCCCTGGAGTCGGCAATGAGCTTTACGTTGAAGCCATCGGCCTTCAGGAGCCTGGCGGCTTCTCTGCCTTCTTCGCCAGGTTGCGATTTTGTCTGGTATACAAGCTCGATCCGGTTCTTGCGGTGCTCGAGAGCACGGAGAACACTGCCGCTGTTGGAGTGGCAGAGAATGTGATTCTTCGAATTGGCCAGTGCCTTGTAGAGCTGTATGCCTGCAGCAGCGGATTCTAACCGGATCTTCTTCTGAAGTTCTTTGGCCACGTCCTTCTGTCTGAACAGGGGCTCGTTATCCAGCCTGCTGGCAAGGTAGTGGAGAGAGACCATGTCTCCAGCCTTTTCCCGGAGCTGATCCGGAAGGTCTGCTCCCTTCAGAAAACCCAGAACAATATGATTCAGAACTTTTATGTATATTCCAGTGGCTCCGGATGTTGAGTCATTGGTAATTTTGTCTAGCACTTCACTCATTGGAAATGGAACTCCTTTCGCCGATTATGGCTCCTAATAAGAAGAGAAATGCCGGTCGTCAACTGCTGATAACGAGGAATCGACTCAAAGCAGAAACGAACCCATCGAAAAAGGCTTCCCTGAAGAGACTTGAAGCGAATCTGCTTCTTGATCTGGCACTGCCTGAAGAAGCCATGATTGTTGCCAGTGCACTGGCAGAGGCCCATCCGGCTGATGCTGGAGCTGCCGCTTTCCTTGGTGACATTCTTGCAAGAACAGGTAAATGGAGTGCTTCTGAAGAGCAGTTTACCCGATCATACGAGATCTGCCTGACACTTAATAAGAAGAAAAAGGCCTTTTCTCTGGCATCCGGTCCCATGTTCCTTCTTGCAGAGGCCAGAGAGGACTATGAACGATGTATACAGGTGGCTCCTTCACAACTTCTCAGGAACAGAGCATTAAGGCTGTCAGGGAAGAGAACAGCTGATGATACTGCTCCTCCTGAAAGCTCCCCCTGGCGGGAACTTCATCTTATCGAGAGAGTACACAACGGCTCAGCTCCAGGGATACTGAGAGGTGTTCTGGATGACTGGACTGCAGGTGAAGCGGAGTGGCGCTGGCGTATTCTGTTTGAAGGAGGTGTGATCTCCGGTGAGGTCGGGGCAGGACTCAAGCAGTGGAGAAGGTACCTCAAACTAACAGTTGGAAGGGTACTTGACCCCAGATATTTTCAGGAGCGGAAACAGCTGAAAGCGGTGCTTAACACAGGTTTTGTCAAAAATTCTCAAGGATAGTATCTTACCCTCTGCTTTACCTTTCTGAAAGGACGAGAAATTGAAGAGAGCCTTGATTACCGGAATTACCGGGCAGGATGGGTCTTACCTGACAGAACTGCTTCTGGAAAAGGGCTATGTTGTGCATGGAATTGTTCGCAGGGCAAGCAGTTTCAACAGGAACCGCATTGAGCACCTGATTCAGAACAGAGACATCTACAACAGCACGCTGTTTCTTCACTACGGTGACATGACAGACTCAAGCGGTCTGAACAGAATCATAGAGCGTACAGAACCTGATGAGGTATACAACCTTGCAGCTCAGAGTCATGTGGGTATTTCGTTCGGAATGCCAGAGTACACCTGTGACGTTGATGCCATCGGGGTGGTAAGGCTTCTTGATGCCCTCCGGGAGACCGGGATGTCAGGAACAACAAAATTCTACCAGGCTTCAACCAGTGAGCTTTTCGGGTCCAGTGCACCTCCTCAGAACGAGGATACACCCTTCAAGCCCAGAAGCCCCTATGCTGCCTCAAAGCTCTGTGCCCACTGGATGGTGATAAACTACCGCGAGGGATACAACATGCACGCATCCAGCGGAATCCTCTTCAATCACGAATCACCAAGAAGGGGAGAGAACTTTGTTACAAGAAAGATCGCCCTTGGCGCTGCAAAAATAAAACTGGGGCTTGCGGATTCCCTTTCTCTGGGAAACCTCGAGTCCCGACGCGACTGGGGCCACGCAAAAGATTATGTGAAAGCAATGCACCTGATGCTTCAGCAGCCTGAGGCGGATGATTATGTTGTTGCTACTGGTGAAATGCATTCCGTAAAAGAATTTCTTGAGGTTGTGTTTACCCACCTGGAACTTAACTGGCACGATCATGTTAAAACCGATCCCAGGTACATGAGACCTACTGAGGTTGACGCCCTTTGCGGGGACGCATCCAAGGCAAGGAGTGTACTGGGGTGGAAACCTGAAATCAACTTCGATTCCCTTGCCAGGGAAATGGTTGACGCCGAGCTTGCCCGGCTGAACTGATACCGGAGGAAAACAATGTCCATAGTTAGACCTTTCAGGGGCCTCAGGCCCGGCAGAGAATTCGCAGAGAAGATCGCTTCTCCCCCTTATGATGTTCTGGATTCGGATGAGGCCAGAGACCTGGTAAAGGATAATCCCCTGAGCTTCCTCAGGGTTGTCAAACCGGAAGTTGATCTGAGCCCTGGCGTGGATCTTTACAGTGAACCAGTATATCAGCAGGGAGCAAGGAATCTCAGAAGACTCATGGAAGACGGTCTCATGAGTCAGGACGAAAACCCTTGTTTCTATTTCTACAGACAGATCATGGGTGATCACTCACAGACAGGTCTTGTTGCATGTGTTTCAGCTGAGGATTACAACAATGATGTTATCAAGAAGCACGAGTTTACCAGGAAGGAAAAGGAAGAAGACCGTATAAAGCATATCGAGACACAGAATGCTCAGTGCGGCCCGGTATTCCTTACCTATCCTGATGACAGAGGCATAGATGGAATCCAGACAGAAGTGTGCGGCGGAGAGCCTGATTACGATTTCACAGCACCTGACGGGATAAGACACACCTTCTGGGTTGTTGCCGATGCCCGGGTGAACGGAAGAATTTCCGATCTGTTCGGAAAGATACCGTTTCTCTACGTGGCTGACGGTCATCACAGAAGTGCTTCAGGAGCCATCATTGCCGGAAGAAGACGCGCCATCAACCCCGGTCATACCGGCAGGGAGGAGTACAACTACTTCCTTGCTGTAATCTTTCCTGAAACTCAGATGAAGATACTTGCCTACAACAGGGCGGTTCAGGATCTTAAGGGCAGGACTCCCGAGGAATTCATCAAAGAGATATCCGGAAGTTTCACCGTTGAGAAGTCAGGCAGGAAAGAGCCCTCGGGAAACCAGGAATTCAGCATGTACCTCTCAGGTGACTGGTACACCATTAAGCCTGTGGGTGGTACATTCCCCGCAGGTGATCCGGTAAAGAGCCTTGATGCAAGCATTCTACAGGAGAACCTTCTGAAGCCGGTTCTTGGAGTTGAGAACCCCAGAACAGCATCACACATTAAATTCGTAGGTGGTATCAGAGGGACACAGGAGCTTGAGAATCTGGTGGATTCCGGAAAATACACAGTGGCTTTCTCAATGTTCCCTACCTCTGTTGAGCAGCTTATGGCAGTGGCAGACAGCGGTAATGTCATGCCTCCGAAATCCACCTGGTTCGAGCCCAAGCTCAGAAGCGGACTGGTGGTTCATGTCCTGTAGAAGGCTGATATCCGTTTTTCTCACAGCACTGCTTCCAGCAGTTTTATCCGGATGCGGTAACCATCCCGCATCCGATACCGTAAAAGCGTTTACAATTGCTCTGGCTGATTCATCCTGGGAAGATGCATGGAACATGCTGACTCCGGAAACTCAGGCAGCCTGGGATTCAACTGCTGTAGTGTTTCACAGGTTCGGCTACACAGAGAGTTCTCAGTATCTGCTTTCTCTCTCAGCCCCGATAACAATGGATGAATTTTCGGAACTCAGCGGAGAAATGCTGTTTATACGTATGGTGCAGTCTGCTCCTGAATCTGCAGAGCTTTCAGGGTCTGTAAGGAATGTTACCCTTCATGATTCGCTCACTGCACTTGTAACTGTGGCAACAATTGATGGAGACCAGATCATTCCTGTCCGACTCATTGGAGAAAGATGGCTTCTTGATCTGACAACCCTTGCACCGCCTCCGGAGACGCAGACGGAATAGATACCGGAGAAAACTTGAATTGCTGAAGAATTACGCAAAGGACCTGATTGTTTCCCAGTACAAGAGAAAACAGTTCAAAGCAACAATTCTCTTTGTTGCAGGGGTTGTTGTCTTTACAGTTATTGCCGGGTTCCTCTTTCGTCAGAGTCCTGCGCGCCCCCCTGCCGGGAGAATGGAGATTGCTTCAGATTTCCCTGCGGGAACATGGTTCAACGTCAGTGAGCCTCTGAGCCTTTTCATGCAGCTCAAGGGCCATGTGGTTGTGGTTCTGTTCAACGACTTCAACACACTTGCCGACCTTGAAGACCTCAGTCGCCTCTGCAGCATAGACAGTACCTTCAGCGATAAACCTGTTGCCTGTGTAATCATCTCAGCCGGAGCGGATTCCGCCATGGCATCTTCCATTGTGGACCAGTGGCAGATCCACTTCCCTGTTCTGGCTGATCCGGACCATGAGGCCATGAGCAGTTTCGGCGTCCGGGCCCTCCCTGCAGTACTGGTTATAGACACTGCCTCAAGAATTTCCTCAAGATACTATGAAGATTGGAATCTTGTACGGCTGGAGGATGTGATACAGGATCTCATCAGTCAGGGAGAGGCTACAAAATCACTGGCAAGTGAAAAATACATACCTGAATCAACTGAAAGCAACTAACCGAATAAACGGAGGACACAATGATTTTACCTCACGGAGGAAAACTGGTAAACAGGATGATAAGTCCGGAGCAGCTTCCGGCAGATGCTCTGAGCCTGTCCATGAACGAAAGAGAAAAAAGCGATCTCGAGATGATCGGGTGCGGCGCCATGAGCCCTCTCCAGGGATTCATGAGTGAGGAAAATTACAAATCTGTACTTAAGAATATGCGACTGGCAAATGGTACAGTCTGGAGTCTTCCTGTGGTTTTCGCAAAAAAGGATGGCGATCCTGAGGTTAAACCCGGTGATACTGTGAACCTGTCTTACAACGGCAAGGTCCGGGGCATGATGACTGTAAGCGATATTTTCGCAGCAGACCTGATGGATGAAGCCAGAACAACGCTTCTCACTGATGACCCGGCTCATCCTGGAGTACAGTATCTTTCCAGCCTTTCAGGCACATACATAGGTGGATCAGTCCAGGCGATCGACACCAGGGATGAGGAGCCTTTCAGAGAGCACAGACTTATTCCGGAAGAAACAAGGGCCATGTTCAGAGACAGGGGCTGGAAGTCTGTTGTGGCTTTTCAGACCAGGAACCCAATCCACCGGGCCCACGAATACCTGCAGAAAGTGTCACTTGAGATGGTGGATGGCCTTCTTGTACACCCTCTTGTAGGAGCCACAAAGTCTGATGACATTCCTGCGGATGTAAGAATGAAGTGCTACGAGACCATTCTGGAGCTTTACTATCCCAAAGAGAGAACAGCTCTCAGCGTGTTTCCCGCAGCAATGAGGTACGCAGGTCCCAGAGAGGCGATTTTCCACGCTCTTCTCCGCAAGAACTACGGCTGCACTCATTTCATAGTGGGAAGGGATCACGCCGGAGTTGGTGACTACTACGGCACATACGATGCTCAGGAGATATTTGAAAACTTTACTCCTGAAGAGATCGGCATAACACCTCTTAAATTCGAGCATGCATTCTTCTGCAATGCCTGTGACGGTATGGCAACAGCCAGAACCTGTCCTCACACTGCCAAAGACAGAGTATTCCTCTCCGGCAAGAAGGTCAGGGCCATGCTGGTTGAAGGTGAACTTCCTCCTCCTGAGTTCACAAGACCTGAGATAGCAAAGCTTCTTCTGGAAGCTGCAAAGGGTTAGATCTCTGCTGAATGAAAGTGCAGTGCTGCGGGAACCGCGGCACTGCACACTCAGCGCTTATGGAAAGAAAAACACATGCAGATGAGGGTTCTTTCTGTTCTGTGCCTGACATGTGTCCTGTGCGGCATATCGTGCCTCTCCACCAGCCCGTCTTCCAGTGAGTTTCTTATAACAGATATTCAGTTCACAGGTGATTCCGCAGGAACAGGTTCTTCTCTGCCTTTCTGTGAGTTCACCCTTCTATGGACCGTACCGGAAAACGGCGGCACACTCTTTTACACTCTCTACAGATCTCCCTCTTCCTCTATTCAGGCTGATCCTTCAGTTGCAACTGTGGTGGGTGTTACAGCAGACAACACAGGAACAGATTCCAGTGAGCTTGAATGGGGAACGGACTACTTCTATGCGGTACTTGCTGAGAACAGTGCCGGGGACTCCTGGTGGAGCAGCGAAGTATCTTCATCAACACCTGTCTCTCCGTTTCCAGCCCCATGCCAGCTCTCGCAGTTGAAAACAGGTTTCACCGAATGCTCTCTTAGCTGGACTGCTGCAGAGGAGGGTTTTAAGTCCTATACTGTTTTACGGTCCACGGAGCCCGGCATTCCTGGAATTCTCTGGTATTCCGATACTCTTTATGCAACAACGGATTTGGACTCAGTCTTTTTCACCGATTCCCTGGCTTCATCTGTTGAATCCAGTTACTATGTGGTGGCTGTGGAAGATTCTTCAGGTTTATCCGGATTCAGTAACGAGGTGGAGTTCATCCCAGGGGGAGATGTGCCCTGGAGGATATCCGTCTGGAAGAGAGTGCTGGGGCTGGACGCTGACAACTACTCCGTAAGTGACAACGGGACCGGAATGTATACCTCCGTTAAGAGGACTGGTTATTCTGTAGGATATGTTCTGGATACTGCCCAGGGGGCACCTCTCAACCATCTCTGCGCTGATGTGGAGTTTCTGGGCGAGCTTTCAGACGGCTCTTTCGGAGTAGGTCTTGATCTCACCACCGGCCACAGATTCGCACTGTATCACAGTGATCTTTCAGAAGAGATTGTTTCAAGGCCCTTTCCACCTGTTCTGTCCATGGCTGATACAGAGGAAGGGCTTCTGCTGGGCACTGCATCAACCACAGAACTTCTGGATCAGATTTCTCTTGAGACCCTTCATACTGCAAGTTTCGGCTGCAGGGAGTTTATTCTTTCATCCGAAGGCAGTCGCGTGTTCGTTCTGAACAGCTCAGGAGTGCTCATGGTGAATCTGCCTGATCTCTCTGTTGCAGCCGGTATTTCCGGAAGCTACTCCTCAATCCGGATGGGTTCTGATGGAAACATCAGGTGCAGCAGCAGCACAAGAGTTGAAGTGTATGATGCTGAATCACTTTCACTGATTCGGATGTTTGTCTTTCCACAACAGGCGGATAAAGATGAGGTGATCCTCCTGCCTCCTGAATGCAATGTGGTTTATGTACCGGTTTATGAAGATGACCGGCTTGTCTTCAGGGTCTGGGATACCCTCACCGGGGAGTCTCCCGGGTCCGTCCGGCCTGAGCATGTTGACCTGGTTGATCTGGAGGACATTCTGGCGTCCCCCCAGGGGGATTTCCTGTGGTGTCTGGGATATCAGGCCGACATGTCCCGCACTCTCTTCAGAATATCCCTTTAGTTCAGCTGGAACCGGCAGAAAGCTGCCGACTATAATTCATATTGATTCTCTAAAAGGGGGCTGTATGAAGCTGGCATTTTGTTTCGCTTTAATTTCGGTGCTGCTGTTATCTCTGACCTCATGTGGCTCAACAGGTCCTTCAGAACCTGATTTCCTTTTTACTTCCCTGGAGTTTACCGGTGATTCTACCGGGGAAGAACCAATATGCCAGTTTACGCTCATGTGGGAGTATCCTGTTCCAGACACGCGTTTTGAGTACACCGTCTTCCGAAGCCTGGTTCCGTCAATTCAGAGCGATCCTGAAGAAGCAGAAGCTCTTGCAACTCTTCTGACGCGAAACTGGATAGATTCTGAGAATATTGATTGGGGAACAGTTTACTATTATGCGGTGAGGGCCATTCCTGCTGAAGGATCCACCAGATGGAGCGACGAGATATCTGTTCAGTCTCCCGATTCACCCTATCCTGAACCTGTTGTACTTGATTTTGAAAAAGTCAATTTTACCTTCTGCCGTTTGATCTGGACTGAATACATGGAGGATGACTTTGCAGCATATCATGTTCTCAGAAGTTACCTTCCGGATATAGAAAAGAATCCGTCATACATGCATGACACTCTGTTTACCACCTCAGACAGGGCAACTTTAACTTTTACGGATACCACATTAACGGCTCCGCCGGGTTATTTCTACACTGTTGTCACTGTGGACTCCACCGGCCTGGGTTCTTACAGTAATGTGGTGGAGTTTCTGCCTGGTGGTGACATCCCCTGGAGAGTAACGAGGATCGTTTCTACAAACCCATACAGCGATTCACATTTTCACATAAGCTACATTTCTCAGGACCAGAGCTATTTCCTCACTTCGGTGGACAACTACGGTGCTAAATACATAGAGAAAAGAAGAAGCAGTGACGGCCAGTGGCTTGGAGCATTGGACTGTCAGGAAAGATGTTCTGCAGAACTCCTTAATGGAAACATAGTTGTGAGTACCGATGATTGGTCCAGTGAAAAACTGACTGTTTACAGTCCCTCATTGTCAGAGCTCACAGCTGTTTCTGTCAGCTTCCCCATACTTGCACTGATTGACACTCCTGAAGGAATACTTGCATCCTGCCAGAACGAACGTATTCTATTCGACAGAGAAACACTGGATATTCTGCAAATCATTCCGATACCTTCTTTCAGTCGGGGTACGCTGTCTCCAGACGGGAACAGGCTCTATCTCACAAGCTGGAACGGTATAGTCACCGGTTACAGCTTACCGGATTTCAGCACCTTCGGTGAAACCGGGTCCGGTTTCAATGACGCTTACATCGATTCAGATGGGAATTTGTGCTGCGCAGGAGATTTTGGCACTGCAGTTTATAACGGAGCAACACTTGAGCTGATTGATCAGTATGACTTTCCTTCGGATATAACGCCTCTTCAGGGGGTAAGTTTCCTTAAGCCCGGCGGCGGATACGTTTACGGCTGGGATTACCAGGACGCTCCCGGTGGAGGCAGTTTCATTATTTATGTACTTGATTCAGAGGAGAAAGAGCTTGCCGGAACAATTGCTGTGGAGGGAGAGGACATCTACGGCCCGGAAAGATTCCACTCATCACCGGATGGATCATTCCTGTGGTTCTCCAGGCAATGTTATGACTCCAACCAGACCGTCTATGTGAGGCTGGGGATCTGAATAGTTTTCAGTTCTTCCTCTTCAGAGTTATCAGCAGCACACCTGCAGTTACAGGCAGTGCTGTGATCAGCATGGCACCTCCCAGCACTGTGGACAGGTCAGCATCTTCAACTCCTGAACCAACGAGAAGACCCAGAATAATCAGTGCCCAGAAGACGCCTGACAGAACAAGAAGTGTAACACCGGCCACCCTCCTGCAGCCTGCTGATCTTTTGGAAAGCGGTTCCCTCAAGGGTTCATATTCCGGTTCTGCAGGCAGGGAAGAGGCAGCCCATCTGGCGGCTGATAAAGCCCTGCCTTTCTTCAGGTACCTGATGCCTGTTATGAAGTAGAAAACAACCATGGGGATTACAAGCAGAGAAGCGCTTGTACCTGAAAGAGCAAATGTGTCGTAAGCGGCATGGAGCAGCCAGGGTATCAGCAAAGCTCTGGCAATGTTACCGGCTTTGTTCGAACCGCCGAACTTTGCCAGGCCCAGGAAGTACCCCATGAGTACTCCTGTGAATGTATGTCCCGGTATTGAGGTGAGAGCTCTGGCAATTCCCACGCCGATACCGTGCTCAAGAACGTAGAGGAGATTTTCCGCAAGAGCGAATCCGATGGAGATGGCTCCCGCATAGACAATTCCGTCATTGGATTCATTGAAGTTTCTGTTCCTCCACACGAAAAGGAAGAACACAAGAAGTTTTGCCACCTCCTCCACTGGTGCAATAACAAGAAAAGACTGAAGGGCAGCCCCGGTAACACCTCCCGTTTGAAAGATTGAGAGTTCAAGAATCGGGACCTCCAGAAAAGCTGCAGGTATAACAGAAAGGCATCCCAGGAAGAGCATTTTCAGCACATAACCCAGCGGTTCTTTTTCATATCTGTCAAACCGGAGTATCCAGATCAGAAAGAGAACAGGGGGAGTTACCGCAAGAATGACAGGGAGCAGGATTCCCATTTTGCCTGACCTTTCAGCAAATCAGTTTACATACAGTCTTGAACTGGCGAATCGGGGATCACTGGTGACATTGATCCCAAGATTTCTCAGGCCGCTTTCGTCTCCGGAAGAAGGCATATGCGTCAGGTGTGCTTCGCAGTTTTTCAGATCGGTCAGTTTCTCCATGCCTTTTGCCGCGTCTTCTGAAGCAGCTGCGCTTACGCTGAGGGCAATGAGCACTTCCTCAAGGTTAAGGTGGAGGGGAAGTGATCCTGTTGCCTTCTTCAGGTTTCTTATGGACTGGATTATTTCAGGAGAGAGCAGGTGGGTTTTCTTGTCAATTCCTGCCAGGACCTTGACTGCATTGAGAACTGCAGCTGAAGACGCATGCATCAGCGGTGAGCCTGTTCCTGTGACTATAGTACCATCCTTCAGCTGTATTGCAGCGGTTTTGGCCTCCGAATTTCCTTCTTTTCCGGCTCTCTTTTCAGCCTGTTCAACCACAGGACGGCTGTATCTGGTGAGATTGAGGTTGTTCATGAGAAGTTCTATCTTTTCAACGGTTTTGCTGTCTGCCAGACCCATTGCGTATTCGCACCGGTACCGGAAATATCTTCTTATGATTTCCTGCCTGGCTGCATTGCGAACAACATCGTCATTCACAATACCAAAGCCGATTCTGTTTACGCCCATGTCTGTTGGGGAGGCATAAGGCGCTTCCTGGCCGGTGATCTTTTCAAGAATCCTTTTCACCAGAGGGAAGGCTTCCACGTCTCTGTTGTAGTTGATGGCAACTTTTCCGTAAGCGTCAAGGTGGAAAGGATCCACCAGATTCACATCCAGAAGATCAGCAGTTGCTGCTTCGTAGGCGTCGTTCACCGGGTGTTTCAGTGGCAGATTCCAGACAGGAAAAGTTTCGAACTTGGCGTATCCCGCCTCAATGTTTCTCTGGTGGTCATGATAGAGCTGTGAGAGGCATGTAGCCAGCTTGCCGCTTCCAGGCCCGGGGCCTGTAACCACTACAAGGGGTTTTGTCGGGGGTATATAGTCATTCCTGCCATAGCCTTCTTCACTGACTATGAGATCTACATTGGTAGGATATCCCCTGGTGAAGTAGTGCCTGAAAACATCTACTCCTCTGTTCTTCAGTTTGTTCTCGAAAGCAATTGCTGAAGGCTGTTCTTCAAACCTTGTGATTACCACTCCCCGGAGCTGAATTCCCCTGGAACGGAAACCGTCAATAAGCATCAGCGCATCGGAATCGTAGGTTATTCCGAAATCACCTCTGATCTTTCTCTTCTCGATGTCTCCTGCATAGATGCAGAGAATTATCTCCGCCTGATCCTTCAGCTGCTCCAGAAGCCGGAGCTTAACATTGGGATCGTAGCCGGGCAGTACTCTGGCTGCATGATGATCAAACATCAGCTTGCCACCGAATTCAAGGTAAAGACGCCCACTGGAAGCCTTTACTCTTCTTACTATTTCAGTAGTCTGTTCCGCCAGGTACTTTTCATTATCAAAACCATTTTTCGCAATCACCGGAATTCTCCCTCTGGTTCTATTGTCCTGGTTTTTTCTATTCCATAACAATTACAGGAGCCAGATAAAGAGGACCGGCGGTGTTCAGAAGAGGATCGTCTGCCAGCTCGGTTACTGTTTCTGCAATGGAGTTGAAGCCGAAAGGACTTAAGCTTATTGAACCAAACCCTGACGTTGCCGGATAAACCAGTATTTCAGGTTCGTTCTGGTCAATTCCCCCCAGATGAGCAGCGTATGCAATTGCATCAAGCACTCCGCCATTGTAGTCAACAAGCCCCAGCTCAAGGGCATCCATTCCAGCCCAGACCCTTCCCTGTCCGATTGAATCCACTTCCTCAAAAGTCATGCCTCTGGATTCCGCAACGGTTCCTGCGAAAAGTTCGTATCCCTGACGCATTGCTGCGAAATGTCTGTCAAACTCGTCTTCGGTATATGGTTCGAAGGGGTTTCCCGGGTTTCCTGAAGGCTCGATTTCCACCTTTTCCACATTTATGCCGATTCTTTCCATAAGATCACCGAAAACGAACTTTCCGCTGATGATTCCGATTGAACCGGTTATTGTGGTTTTATCAGCAAAGATGGCATCTGCTCCACAAGCCATGTAGTAGCCTCCGCTTGCAGCAACAGCACCCATGCTTACCACAACAGGCATTCTTTCTCTGATGTTCTCCACTGCATGGAACATGTCAGCACTGGCCATGGCATCACCACCGCCTGAGTTTATTCTAAGGACTATTGCCTTGACCCCTGGCTGTGCAGCGGCACTCTCAAGCATGCTTACCACAGTTTCGCTGCCCATTGTTCTACCCATTATGGATGAACCGCTTTCCCCGTTTATTATGTTGCCGTCAGCCACCACAACGGCTACTCTGGGGTTTTCCCCCCACAGAGAAGGTGTTTCAGGAATCGAACTGTAATATCCGGTTGTCATGGAGGTAATCGATCTTCCAAGTTCATCCTCTACAAATTCCTCGAACTGATCTTGATAAAGCAGTGTGTCTGCGAGACCCATACCAACCATGGACTCACCGGCAAAAGGACTGTTGTTGAAGAGCACGCTCATCTGGGCCGGTTCAAGTCCCCTGCCTTCAGAAATACCTCTGACTATTTCACTCTTCAGATTTTCCAACAGAGCTGTTGTCGCTTCGATCTGGGAATCTGATATGGAGTATTCGGTGAGCATGTCACTGGCACTTTTGTAGTCTCCGATATGCATCAGGTCAGGATAGAGACCCAGTTTGTCCAGAAATCCCCTTACAAAAAATGTGTATCCTGTGAATCCGCGCACTGAGATCTGTCCCGCTTTGTGGATGCAGATTGCACGGCAGGCGCTTGCTGCATAGTATGAAGCGTTGTCGGCATACTCCATGTATCCGTATACAGGTTTACCGGCAGACCGGTAATCTGTCAGGACCTCTCTTAACTCTTCACTCTGGGCTGTGCTGAAAGAGTAGTCTGAAAAATCTACCATTACCCCTTTTATTGCATCATCCTGAACTCCTGCAGCAAGGGATGCGATGTTCTCAGTGAAGGAGGCAATTCTCGGACCCAGGAAGGTTTTAGAGGGCAGTTCATCACCGTGGTCTGTTGAAAAGGAAAGAAATTCCGGCAGCGGTTGAATGACACTTGGCCTTGCGTTGTCGAACATGAGTATCTCACCTGTTGTACCGGTATAGTTCCCGTCAGGGATCTCTGCCCCTGCAGTAATTCCGGTCTTGCCGAAATCAAGCTGAAGCCCCAGGCTGAAAGTGTCATTTTCACCGTAAGAACCCCGGATTGCCAGGCCGTCCAGAGGCCTTGCTTCTATTCCTGCAGCCCACCTGTCAGGGATAATCCCGGATTCGAACCTGTAGTCTCCAGTAAGTGTGACCATGTGATTGCCCAGTGGTCTGATTGCGACTCCTGTGATGTAGCAGTCATCAATATCCCCGGTTGCTGTTCTGGCGGTAGCTCCGAGGCCGATATGATCGTCCGGTCTGTAAGTAAGACCCAGTGTGACGAATTTTTCCCCTTCCTGGGCGTGGTTGTTTACTGTGGGATCGTACCAGGTGTAACCGAAACCAGCGGAGAGATTGCCGGTTCTGAACGATCCTCCTGTTGTGAATCGTCTCAGGTTCTGATTGTCTTCCCACCAGCCTGTGAAACCTCCGGTCTTACTGTCCAGCGTTACCCTGTCAAAGTGTTCGAAGGTGCTGTCGCTGAGAACAAAACCCACCCGGATGGTGTTGGAAAGAAGCCAGGATGTGCCGGATGGATTTACCAGAAGAGAATTGTCCGCTTCAGGATATGCAGTCCACCAGAACGGGACAGATGGTCCTGGAGCAGGATCCATTGCCCATGAAAGAAGAACCGTCATTACCAGTACTGAAATGCTCATCCCCTACCCCCTTTTAAAATGCACTGTTGAATCCTGTTGAGAGAATCATACCCTGGTCTCCCCATCCAGCGTCCATTCTCATCATTGCCTGCTGATTGGCACCTATCCTGATGCCTCCGCCTGCATCTGTATGAAGATCGTCCATTGAAAGCTCACCGATGTTTTCCCCTGATCTTCCTGCCTCTGCAAATCCTGCCACGGCCAGAGTGAGTGCCGGTTGTCCATTCTCATCCTTCAGCGTGAGGATCCTTTGTCTTGCCTCGAATTGCCCGAGAACCCAGGCTCCTCCGGTAAACCGGTAGTCGCTGTATCCTCTGAAGTCATTGTGAGCGCCAATGCCTGAAGTATAAGGCACAGGGGTTTCTTCAACATTGAAGTGTCTGTAGAGTCTGGTTCCTGCTGCCAGTTCTCCTCCTTCCCATGGCCTGACCTGGAGTCTGACCCTTCCAGAAATCCCTGAGTAAGATACATCACCTGCCTGGAAAAATCCCTGAGTTTCAAAGAGCAGATCGCCGTTTACCGGTACGGGAAACACCCCTGTAACAGCAGCGGATGCGCCTGCTGTCTGTGTGGGATTGAACACTTCTCCCGGGATTCTTTCCCAGAGATAGCTTTCTTCTCTGTTGAATACAGATGAATGCCTTGCATCCAGTCCTGCAGAAACACTGAAGTTTTCAGAAAGAGGAAGAGTGTAGACTGATGTGAGATGAACCATTTCAATGTCCATTGTCGCGAAACTGTCCGGGTCAGTGTTGTTTCCCCAGCCGAACCAGTTCTTGTCCAGGATCTTTCTGCATTCAAGATTTGAATTGAGAATCCCCTGGTGAATCACCTGTGTAAGAGCAGGCTGGAACTTGATCACACCTGCAGTGCCGTAATAGGTATCCACGGAAAACATGGTAACCGGCTGATCTGATCCGATCTGTGTTACCAGGTATCCTCCCAGAAGGAATCCAGTGGATGAAGAGTAACCCAGTACGGGCAATACAGTAAAAGCCCCTGCAGCAGCTGCGGCAATTGACAGTATGAAAATAGCGTATTTCATGGACATCTCCAGTCTGGTTTCTGATTTGCATGGAACATAGTTGCTGCTGATGATTACAGAAAGTCGCCGGGAGAATGCAGTACTCTGCAGGGAACCTGATGGATTATATTGCTGCAAACCGTTAAACTGGAGGGTGGGGTTGAAGATACCGCTGATCGTGATACCAACTTACAACGAGTTGGAGAACATTAAGGAGATGATACCAAAACTCCTTGATCTGCCTTTGAAGGCCCACGTACTTGTTGTTGATGACTCAAGTCCTGACGGAACAGGGGAAGCTGTTAAGGCTTTAGCTGATACCGGCAGGGTGCATCTGCTGTCCAGGGCTGTTAAAAACGGTCTTGGCCAGGCATATGTGGCCGGATTCGGCTGGGCCCTTGAACGGGATTGCTACGATCCTGTAGTTCAGATGGATGCCGATTTTTCTCACAATCCCGAAAAGGTCCCTGATCTGGTCCGGAGTCTGGAGAGTTTCGACATTGCCATAGGCTCCAGGTATTCAAACGGGGTGAATGTGGTTAACTGGCCTCTCCACCGACTGATGCTTTCATGGTTCGCTAACAAGTATTCGAAATTCGTAACCGGCCTTCCTGTTGATGATGCCACTGGAGGCTTCAAGGCTTTCAGGCGATCTGCTCTTGAAAAACTTGATCTGAGCTCCATCTGCTCTGACGGTTATTCATTCCAGATTGAAGTCACCTACAAGCTCTACAAGGCAGGTTGTTCATTGACCGAGGTTCCCATAGTTTTTGTAGACCGACATTCAGGAACCAGTAAAATGTCACGATCAATCGTCTGGGAAGCCACCTGGATGGTCTGGCGAATTAGATTCCCCTGGCTTTTCTGAGAGGACGAAATGCAGATTCTTCTTTGCATGCTGCTGGCAGCTGCCCCTGAATGGGAGCTGACCACCTCGCTTTCCTATATTTACAGTGCGGTTTCTGATGGAAACGGCGGAGTCTGGTGCGCTTCTTCCGGAGGTGCATTCCACTACTCTCCCTCAGAGGGAATAGATACGATCTACTCCTGTCCGGAGCAGCTGCCTCTTCCGGACTGCAGGGATATTCTGAAAGATTCATCGGGAAGGCTCTGGTTTGCAACCGGCGGCGAGGGTCTTGTTATGTTCGACGGTAACAACTGGAGCACATACTCAAGCTTTGAAGGTATTCCAGGCCAGGGAATTGTCACCTCTCTGGCTGAGTCTGCCGGTGAGATATGGGTAGGCTGCTCCGGGGGTTTTGCCCACGGAGATATTAACGGATTTACTCCTGTCGGTGATGCTCTTTCCGCAGACGATGTGTACTCTGTTTCCACAAGGAATGATACCCTGTGGCTGTGCACCAATAAGGGTATCTTTTCTCTCCATGATCCAGGCAACCCCCTTAATCCCGCTTCCTGGGAACACTGGGAGGAAACTCAGTTCCTTCAATTGAGAAAAGTCCGAGTTGGTACATCAGCGGTTTATGCCTGTGGAGACAGCGGGGCAGTTGCCCTTTCTCCAGGGATGACCAGCTTCCAGTACATTCTGGACTATTCTCAAGCTGCGGACAGTTCAGTCATCGATATTATGGAGACTGGTTCAGGCCTTCTTGCAGCCTGCAGGGGAATTGTTTACCGGCAGGCTGGAGAGTCCTGGGAAAAGGAGGGCACAGGGCTTCCAATGTTCTACTGGCCTACCTGTCTCTTCGAAATCGATGAAACCGTTCACTGCGGATTCACCTACCAGACAACTCTTGGCAACCTGGTAAATACACAATCAGGCCTTGGTTTTTACTCTCTTTCTCAGAACATCTGGACCAATTTTACCATTCCAGGGCTGCAGAGTACCCGGGTTCATCAGATGGCTTCTGCAGATGACGGCAGGCTGTATGCTGCAACCTATCAAAGAGGAGTTCAGGCCTACTATCCGGGGTATGGCTGGAGAGGCTACGAATCTGAAGACGGCATGCCCAGCGGATTTCAAACATTCTCTTTAACAGAGGATCCTGATAACGGGATATGGGCTTCTTCTTATCATTACGGACTATCCTGGATAAGGGATAACGGTGACTGGTTCAGTGAAGGCGACACTATCATCACATTTGTACGGGACTCTATCGAGAACTACGGTCCGAACACAACCATTGTCCTTGCTCCTATTCCCAACAACCAGCCTGTGATAATGGCAAATCAGAGCAATGGTGTCTGGGTTGGATTCGAGCAGTTTGATCCTGCAGGCGCACCTGATGAATCCAGCGGTATTCTCGGTATGAACGGGGATCCTCTGGGAACAATGAACTGGGCAGGAAGAACTGAAAACAGTGGAATCGCTGCTGTAAGCATTCAGAGCCTCTACCCGGTGAGCAATGACAGTCTCTGGATCTCATTCAAGAACGGCGGCGGCTGTCAGCTGCTGGTTCACTCGGGAAATCCAGCAGATGACTCAGAGGATACCTGGTATCCAGGTTCAGGAGTTGCATACTCAACAGTAGACGGCCTTCCCTCCGGAGAGGTTTTCTGCTTCACCAGTCTTCCTGGAGTGGGGCTTATTGCAGGCACTTCTTCAGGTCTGGCAAAGTGGACAGGTTCAGGTTTCACAGAGTACGGAGACATTACGGAACCTGTTAAGACCATGTACCCTGACCGGACAGGCAGACTCTGGTGTTTAAGCGAATCCGGGATTTACCGGGTGATTGACGGTGAATCCAGCATTTTCAACGCTCTGAACAGTGATTTCAAGCCTTCAACACCTTACGACAGGGAGTATTCAACAGAAGACGAGATCAGCGGCGGGGTTTTCTTTTCCTCGATCAAGGGCTTATGGACTGTGTTTCAGGCCGGTGATGGAGGCAGTCAGAACGGTTCGGGCCTCAGCTTCTATCCTCAGCCCTTCATATACGGAGAAGATGTCCTGTATTTCACAGGACCTGAAGAGAACATACCGGTAACTGTGGATTTCTTCCGGCTTTCAGGTTCTTATGCGGGAACTGTTGAAGCAACATCAGTTTCCCAGTGGAGCTGGGACGGCAGCCTGAATAACAAAATTGTGGCTTCTGGTGTGTACATTGTAATAGTTACCGTGGGAGATACGGTGTTTACTGAAAAGATAACGGTGGTAAGATGAGCGGACTGACCGTAAGAAGAATTACACATGATGACCTGCCTGCCTGGACTTCTTTCGTTGAAACGTCCAACAATGGAACGATCTTTCATACCCCTGCCTTTCTTGATTATCACCCGGATGGACGGTTCAACAATTACCATCTGCTGGTAACAGGCAGTAATGGAAGCATTGTGGCGGTGGTGCCTGCAGCTCTTTCTGAGATAGACGGTGAAACATGGTTCAGAAGTTACCCCGGGGCATCCTATGGAGGTCCTGTTTTTGATGACCGTATGGGTCTGGACAAGGTACAGAAGATTATAGATTCACTAATTGTCTACTGCAGAAAGCAGGGATTTGCCGGCATTGAAATGACACCGCCGCCGTTGTGCTATTTCAGAAGACCCCATAACTACATCGACTTTTCTCTTGTCAGAAAAGGCTTCGGGTACAAGAAAAGGGAACTGACAGGTGTGATAGACCTCAGGCGGCTGGGGGAAGAGATAGACCTGGGCTTCACCCAGTCTGCAAAAAGAGGAGTGAAGAAGGCTGTTAAATCAGGACTGACGGTTATAGAGGACAACGACTATTCCAGGTTTTATCCTGTACTTGCCAACAACCTTAAAGACCGGCACAACGTAAAGCCCACCCACTCCCTTGAAGAGCTTAATCGCCTCAGGGATATTCTGGGCCAGCCAGCTGTCAGACAGTTCATTACAGTGAATCCTGAGGGTGAGGTACTTGCAGGGATGATAATGTTTCACTGCAACCCAAGAACCACACTTGCATTCTATATCTCCCACAACGAGCAGCATCAGGCCATGCGCCCGGTGAACCTTGTTTACAGAGAAGTAATCGACTGGGCCAGAAAGATGGGCTACCACTATCTGGATCTGGGAACCTACACCCTTGATATGGAGGTCAATTACGGCCTCTGCAGGTTCAAGGAGTCCTTCTCCGCAAGAGGACAGTTCAGAAATACTTTCAAAGGCAGGATCTGAGCCCAATGACTTCCAGAGTTATTCCAGTATGGATCGGGCTTCTGCTGATGTTTTTCGGTGGAAGACTGATGACTACTGATGTTGCTGCCCAGTATCAGGTTGCAGAATCGGTATTCGGTTCCAGACAGCTGTTCACTTCTGAGTACGGCTGGCAGGTGTCAGGAGTTCGATCTGATTCCTATGTACCTCATGCTCCCGGATATTCCGCTTTGCTTCTTCCGTCTGCAGGGCTCGGTCTTCTTCTGGGAGTTTCCGCCGGAAAGGTTCTCGCAGCTCTCACAAGCTCTGTGATGAGCCTTCTGCTTATTATTGCTCTGAAGAAACTTGCCGAAGGATTCATGGGACCTGTGAGTGATATGCGATTTCTTGCAGTTTCTGTTGGAACAATGGCCCTGATTTATGCCAGGCTGCCATACGATGTTACCTCTGCAACTGCACTGGCTCTCTGGGGTGCATGGTTCATGCATACCGGAAAACCGTTTCACGCAGGTATGCTTTTCGGGTCAGCTCTTTTCATTCGTCCCGACATGGCGGTAATGATACCGATCTACTGGGCAGACGAGCATCCGCTGAAGAAGTTCATACCGTTTGCCGCAGGAGTTTTCCCGTTTGTGCTGGGCCTTCTGGCATACAATCACTACAGATTCGGTTCTGTTTTTACTGACGGCCATAACCAGGACCCCGCCATTGCAGTGGACATGTACAGCAGAGGAATCCCCGGGCTTCTTTTCAGCCCTGGAAAAGGGTTGTTCTGGTATGCACCGTTGACCATTGTGGCCATTTTTCACTGTGGAGACTGGCGGTTCTGGAGTCCCCTTGTGTTTTCTCTGGTAATCCACGGCTTCCTTCACGACTGGACCGGTGGAACAGGCTGGGGTCCCAGGTTCCTCTTTCCGGTGCTTCCGGTTCTCTTCATGCCTCTCATGCGTTCCGGCACTGGAGGAAAGCTCTTCAAGGTGCTTGCTGTTGTTTCCCTGCTCATTGCACTTGCAGCTTCTGTAACTGATACCAATTCCCTTGAAAGGGAGCTTGGACACGACGATTTCGACACCCAGTCCAGACAGAGCCTGGTCTGGTCACCTGACAGATCACCGCTTCTTCATACAATCCTGCATCCTGACATTCTTAACCCTGATATTCTCGGTTATCACGCCCTGGGGATTCCCGGAGCTTTAATACAGATACTCGCCGGCGGAGGAATACTGTTCTACGCATGGAAAGGCAGAAAATTCCCATGAAGATTCTCCATCTATCTCCCCAGAATTACACAGGTATACTAACGCTATATGTAAAGGGGCACAGGGCTCTGGGGCACAACAGCCGACTGGCCACATTTTACCGTGCAAAGAATCTCTATCCAGAGGACATCTGCCTCAACCTTCCCTTCGTAGGCCCCATGGAGTGGTTGTGGAAAGTCAAGAGACTTATCCGAAGCGGCAGTCTGAAGGTTCCTTTCACCGGTACATCTGAACGGATATTCTGGTCTCCTTCAAGGGCGGAGAGAGTGCTCATGGGGTTAAGGGATATTGTCTGGAACCCGATTCTCAGGAAAGCCGAGAAGAAATACAGCTTCAGCGAATACGATATCCAGGTTCTGGAAGGAGGAATGAGCTTTTTCCGTGACGGTAGAGATGTGAAGCTCCTCAGAGAGAGAGGGGGGCATATTGTCTCAAACTACCATGGACTCGACCTTCGTATGAGAGGGGCTATCAAGCCGGTCTGGGATGTTACTGAACTGCACACTACCTGCGAATTTGATCTCTATCTGAGGTATCCCGAGCTGGAGTATCTGTTTCTTCCATTTGACAGCTCACTTGTGCCCGGGGCAAATCCCACAGGTGACACAATCAGGATCTGCCATGCTCCCAGGATCAGAGCGGTAAAGGGTACCGAAAAGATTCTTGCTGCAGTGGAGAGCCTTTCCAGGAAGCTTCCGGTGGAGATGGTGCTTATTGAAAACATGTCCCACAGTGAGGCAATCAGGATGAAGGCATCCTGTCATATCGCAGTGGACCAGATGTCAACAGGAGATATGGGATACGGAGTGAATTCACTGGAAACTCTGGCCATGGGGATCTGCACTGTTACTAATCTCTCAGATATTTACCAGGATTTTATTCCTGACCATCCCTTTGCCGTTTCAACACCTGAGAATCTGGAGAAAGTCCTGAGAGAGCTTGTTCTGGACAGTGACCTGAGAAACAGATACGCTGCTGCGGGACCTCCCTGGATAGAAAAAACTCACCACTGGAAAACAGTGGCAGAGACAATGCACAGAAGGTACAGGGAGCTTGGATGGGAGAAGTAGGAGTGTCTGGAAGAAAGGATCTGGCAAGGGAGACCATTCTGTACGGTCTTGCAATGGTTGTCAGCGGCCTGGTTCAGTTCGCCTTCCTTCCTTTCATGAGCGCGTTCCTCTCACCGGAGCAGGCTGGAGCTCTGGGTGTTATCAGAATCATAAGTGAGATTATAGCTGGCGTTGTGGTTCTCGGTCTTCCTGCTGCAATTGTCAGATCGTGGCATGGAACCCGGAGTCACAGAGCAATTCTTAAAAGAGCTTTTCTTCTACCGCTGATTCCTCTGGCCTTATGCATTGTATTACTCATGTTCTTCAGCGGTAACCTGTCCGGGATCCTCCAGATTGGAGATCCGTCACTGCTCTTCCATGCCCTGGCTCTTGGTGCAGGTGCTGCAATGCTGCAGGTTGCCCTCTCCATGCCAAGGGCAAAGGGTATGGCAGGTACATTCTTTTCCATACAGTTCACCAGAGGAATGATCTCCCTGGGACTTCTCTTTGTTCTGCTTTCAGGAGTCCGGGGTTCTGAAGCGCTTTCAGCATTTCTTGAAGCCAGGTGGATACCCACAATAGCAGCTGCAGTTTTCACCTTTATTTTCATGTGGTTTGCTACAGCAGATTCTGAAAAGAGGCATGATTCCAGGGGACTTACCGGAGAGATGCTGGTTTTCAGCCTTCCTCTGGTGCCTGCAAGCCTCGCTCTGCTGGTTCTTTCAAGTGCAGACATGTTCATGCTGAGAACAATAAGCACAGACCTGGCTCAAAGCGGCTGGTATGAATGGGCAGGCCGAGCGGTTCTTGTAATCACTCCTCTGACCATCGGTTTCAGCATGGCCTGGCAGAGGTACATTTTCAGAAAGAAGAAGCATGGCGGAAGCATGGAGGAACTGGGGCGCAGTGCTCTCCTTTTTATGATATCCGTTACCTGGGCCGCCATGATTCTGGCTCTCCTTTCAACGGAGATCGTATCTGTTTTCGGCGGTGGAGAGTGGCTTCCTGCAGTTAAAGTGATTCCATGGCTCGCCGGTGCCACAGCAACATATGCTCTATTCACCGTTTCTCAGACTGCGCCGCTTCTTACAGGACAAACCAGGTACATAGGATGGATGACAGCCTTTGGCGCAATGCTGAACATCGGCTTCAATCTCAGGCTTATTCCTGTTGCAGGTGCGGTAGGTGCTGCTTTTGCAACTCTTGCAACAAACATGTTCATGGCTCTCTCTCTGTTCTGGATAGGCAGAAAAGTATTCCCGGTAAACTTCTTTGCCGTGGCTGCTCTTGTTTTCTTTCCGGTTGTTTCAGGTATTCTCGCAGGACTGCCTCCTCAGGGCAGGGTGATAGCAGTGCTGGCGGGAACCGTACTCACAGTTCTTCTTCTGGGGGTTCTCAGGTCGCTGGGCACCTCAGACCTTCTTAAGGATACAGGCGATGTGTGAGATTTCTGTTCAGGTTCCGGTGAAGAATGGCGGAGAGCCTTTCAGGAGGTTTCTTAAAAGCCTGGCTGCCCAGGATTTCAAAGGAAAATGGGAGCTGATAATAGTGGATGACGGAAGCAGCAGCCCGGTTGAAAGGGAATTTTCCCGGGAGCTTTCTTCCCTGCCGGATAACTGCAGAACAGGAATCATCCGGATGGATCCTGGTGGCAACAGGCCACTGGCAAGGAATGCTGCTCTTGAGTCTTCAACTGCTGATGTGGCGCTGCTGATGGACGCAGATCTGGAGTTTTCACCGGATCTACTCCGGAAACATTTTGAAGTGCGTCAGTCAACCGGAGCTGATGTTGTTATGGGCAGGAGGATCAATGGATGGAGTCAGGACGCCACTCCCTGGCAGAAGTGGATGGATACCAGAGCTATGGGAAATAATCCTGCCGGGCAGTTTCCCGGGAAATACTTCATTACAGGGAATCTGTCGGTAACAAACAGCCTTCTTCTCAGGGCAGGGGGGTTTGATCCCGAGATCAACCGGTACGGTGGTGAAGACACTGAAATGGGCCTTAGGCTCGAGGCCATGGATACCGGTTTTTACTGGGAACCGGCTCTTTCAGTGAACCATCTGGACCATGTAACCGTGAGAAAGCACTCGGAGAAGATGCTGGAGTACGGAGGAAGCGGTCTCAGGTATACGCTGAAGAAGCATCCTGCTGCAAGAGGCCTTCTTGGCAGCCGATGGGTGGAACCTGTTTTCAGCAGCCCATTGTACCTTGCACCTGTAAGAATCTTTACCGCTGTTGCTCTGGTACCCTGGATATACAGGTTCGCACTGAAAACAGCTGAAACAGTGGGTGGTCCGCAGGTTCTCTTTACCTGGCTTTCTGCAGGGGCATGTCTTGCCGGCCTTAAGGGGAAGGAGCTTGATCTGTGATATCCAATGAAATGAGATCGGCTCTGCCAGGTGTTTTCAGGGAGATTTCTCTTGCCCGGTACACCACCTGGGGGGTTGGCGGACTGTGCACTGCAGCTTTCGCCAGGTCACCGGAAGAACTTCAGGAGACTATTGGATTCATCAGAGAAGAAAATATAAAATGGACCATTCTGGGACGAGGTTCCAATACTCTTGCTCCATCAGAAGGATGGGACGGGATCGCGGTTATCCTTACAGGTGAGTTCACAGGATACAGGTTCAGGGAAAACCTGCTTCACGCCGGAGCAGGGGCGCCACTTCCCTCCATGGCCGGAGCTGCTTGTTCCGGAGGACTTTCCGGTCTTGCATTCGCAGTGGGCATTCCCGGATCGCTTGGGGGAGCACTCTTCATGAATGCAGGGGCTTATGGATCCTCCATGAGTGATGTGGTTAAGGAGATTACCGTTCTCTCAGAAGCAGGGGTTTACGAAAGTTTTTCTTCTGAACAGAGCAGGTTCGGTTACCGGTCCAGTGCTTTTCAAACATGCAGGTGTGTTATCACCGGTGCGGTTCTGGAACTCACTGCCATCCCCGGAGGCGTTGAGGAGCTGAAAGCAGAGGCGAGAGGGATTCTCAGCATGAGAAGAGAGAAGTTTCCTTTGAATATGCCCAACGCGGGAAGCGTTTTCAAAAGGCCTGAAAATGGCCCTCCACCCGGTAAATTAATAGAGGAGTGCGGGTTGAAAGGGCACAGAACAGGCGGCGCGCGGGTTTCTCCTGTTCATGCGAATTTTATAGAGAATACCGGAGGGGCTACAAGCTGTGATATTCTGAAGTTGATCACGCTGGTCCAGGACAGGGTTGAGGCGCAATCCGGCATAAGACTGGTAAAAGAGATAGAAGTGCTGGGAGATTCTGAATGAGCAGAGAGATACTGGGTTTTCATCTTGATGAAGGACCTGTTCTTGTAACAGGCGCAGGGGGATTTGTCGGCAGATCTGTTATGAACATGTTTCGCATGGGACCGGGAGATGTGGCCACCGATGTAAACTGTGATTTTCCTGCCCCTGAAGGCGTAAGGAAAATCCGCTGGGTACTTCCGGGAAAACCGGCAGAAGACCCCGGACCGGTAAGATATCTGATTCATCTTGCCGGACTGAGCTCTGCTGCTCAATCTGAAAACGCTGAAGATATTTATCACAGGGTTAATGCCCTTGGCACCGGATCAGTTATAGAGTGGATGGAAAGCCGGTCTCCATACTCCAGAATGCTCTTTGTCAGCTCCGCGGAAGTTTACAGTCCCACGGACATGATTCTTCAGGAATCTTCTCCTGCAGAGCCCATTAACCCTTACGGGCAAAGCAAACTTGCTGCTGAAAAAGCTGTCAGTGAATCAGGCGCAGAGTGGATAATAAGCCGTTCTTTTCCCCATTATGGCCCGGGCCAGCAGATGAATTTTGTACTTCCATCCTTCTGCAGACGGATCATTAATGCTTCCAGGAACGGCGACAGAACCATACCTGTTGGAAACCTCAGCGCCTGTCGCGACTATCTGTATATTGATGATGTTGTCCGGGCCTATGCATGCCTCCTTGCAAAAGGGCGGCAGGGTGCCATATACAATGTGTGTTCAGGAGAAGGACACTCCATTTCGGAGCTGCTTGAAAAGCTTCTGACCATATCAGGGCATCAGGCCCGGGCAGTTACAGACGAGTGTTTTCTGAGGCGGAAAGACCAGCAGATCCAGATAGGCGATCCCTGTCTGCTTAAAGAGCTGGGCTGGAAGGCGGATGTTTCCCTGGAAAAGGGTCTTGGCCTTCTCTACCGATGGTGGGAGGAACGACTGTGAGTACAATGTTTCTGATTGCTGCTGCACTTCTGGGCAGGGTTACCCAGTGGGAACACTTTCCTCATTACGGAGGCGGCAACTGCATAATGATCCAAGATGATCTTGTTCTTGCAGGTACTTCCGGGGGAATTCTTTTCTCTCATTATTCCAGTCAGGAAGACAAACTGATAGCAGATTCAGGCTGGACTTCACCGGAAATGCTTACTCATGACAGGGTTTCGCATCTGACTCTTGACCAGCAGGGAAACCTCTGGGTTTCACTCAGTGGTGGGGGAATAGATGTTTTCTCTCCCCAGGGGGAGAAGACCCACTTCAATCAGATTGACGGGCTTCCCCTCAATCTGGGAATAAATCAGACAATCCCCGACTCTGTGGTGTATGCCGCTACAACCCAGGGGCTCTGTATAAGAGAGTACGGTTACTTCGATATATGGGACAGCTACGAAACCGGCGGCGGTCTGCCATCTGACAATGTGAACTGTATGATATCTTCCGATTCCGGGCTGTACGTTGGTACTACAGCAGGTCTTACCTTCCTGCCGGTGTCTGCATCCCCTGAGGATCCTTCCTCCTGGCAGCAGCAGAGCATTGACCAGGTTTCAATAATAGCCCTTGAGTGGCAGGGAGATACCCTCTGGGCAGCCTCAGCGGACCAGCTGTTCAGAAAATCCCCCGGTTCTTCCTGGGCTGAGGATCCCACGTTTCCCTTCGGCAGCATTGCCAGCATGGCAGCAGGTGAAGGAGGTCTTGCGGTTGGCTGTACAAACAGATGCTACATTCTGCAGAATGACCAGTGGGTACTCTACCAGGGTAATCTGAACGGAGATGCACTCACAGGAATCACATGGCAGGGCGACCGACTGCTGGGTGTACTGGCGAACACCTACTCCGACAACCGTTCAAGCGGTTCCGGTGTTACTCTGCTTCTGTCTGACAGTACATGGAGGCGTACTTTCCCTGACATGGGTCCTGTTTCAAACGATCTCCGTGCCAGCACCATTCTTTCCGACGGCAGTTTCTGGGTAACAAGCAATGCAAACGGCGCATCTGTTTATTCCAACATGGAGTGGACCAATCTTAATCAGGAGCTGTTGTTTGTCAGTCAGTGTTATGCAGTGTGTCCTGCTGGAAACGGTGTATTCATTTCCTCAATCGGACACGGTATCGACTGGCTGGAATGGAACGGCAGCGAGGTTACATCTACACTGCATTTCACCAGTGATGACGGCCTGATCAACGACAGGGTGTTCAATGCCGCTGCCGGGTCAAGCAGTTCAACCTGGTTTGCTCACAGAACTCTGTATGATACAGAACCCAGCGGTGTCAGCCTGCTCAGCTGGAGCCCTGGAGATCCTTCAGGAGCGTTTTTTACAGTAATAACCGACTCTGAGGGTCTTCCAAGCAAGGAAGTGAATTGTGTTCTGCCTTCTGGAAGCAGATATGCCTGGGCTGGAACAGATGAGGGTCTTGTATGGCTTGACGGTGACAGGCAGATGATCCTTGAGACTTATAATGCTCAGAGCGGTCTGCCGTCTTCCACAGTGACTTCTCTGGCAGTCAACCGGTCTGGAACGGTCTTTGTGGGAACAGCAGCAGGACTGGCAAAGGTATCAGATGATGTTTTGACAGAAGTGGATGCCATAGGTGAAAGTATTGAAGCCCTGGTCTGCGATGAACTGGGTTCTGTATGGGTGTCTACTTCAGACGGGCTGAAGAGATACTTCGAATCAACAGGAACAGTTGAGGAATACACTTCTTTCAACAGCGTCCTTCCTGTTTGCACTATTTATGCAATGTCTGTAAACAGTGATGATGGAGAAATCTGGCTCAGTACTGATCACGGGTTATGGAGAGGAGAGCTGGAAACAGCCCTTTCAGGGGACGGATCCGATGCAAGGGTATATCCGGACCCATTCATTCCAGGCAGAGGTGAGGTGCTTGGAATAGCCGGTATCCCCGATGAACCCTCCGAGATCAAAGTGTACAGCCTGACCGGCTCGCTTGTTTTTGAGTATTCTTCCAGTGGAAGAGATGATTTTGCCTGGGATGGAAACACCTCTGACGGTGAAACAGTAGCTTCCGGTATATATATGCTCCTTGTCACGCAGGGTGATCTGGAACCTCTGCATCTTAAATTTGCACTTGTGAGATAGATAGGAGGACCCATGAAGGGAGTGGTACTTGCAGGCGGCCTGGGAACAAGATTAAGACCGCTCACAAGCATTACCAACAAGCACCTTCTGCCTGTTTATGACAGACCGATGATATTTTATCCTCTGAAGACTCTTGCAGATGCAGGCATCAGAGATGTCATGCTTGTAACAGGCGGAAACAGTGCCGGAAGTTTCATGCAGCTGCTGGGAGACGGCAGTGCTTTCGGCCTGCGGACTCTTAACTATGCTTACCAGACTGGAGAGGGTGGAATAGCTCAGGCTATCGGTCTGGCAAGAACCTTTGTAGGGGATGAAAGTTTTGTTGTGATTCTCGGAGATAATATTCTTGAGAATTCCATAAAGAAATATGTGGATGCATTTGAAAAACAGGGCACTGGAGCAAGGATTCTTTACACCAGGGTTGCTGATCCCGGAGATTACGGAGTAGCTGAAATTGCTCAGGGAAGAGTAGTTTCAATTGAAGAGAAACCCAGTGAACCCAGAAGCAATTTTGCTGTAATCGGTGTTTATATGTATGACAACAATGCCTTTGACATCATTAACGGGTTGAAACCATCCGGACGGGGAGAGCTGGAAGTTACCGACTTGAATAATGCATACATTCGTCTGGGGCAGCTTCATGCAGACGAGATCACAGGATGGTGGAGCGACTGCGGAGCCAGTACCGACAATCTTCTGGAAGCCAATATCCGGGCCAGGGAGCTCTCCAGGAGGTTTGTATGAGACTGCTGGTTACCGGAGGAGCTGGATTTATAGGAACCAACTTCTGCATCCATGTGATGGATAACTTTCCAGACTGGTCGGTTACAGTTCTGGATAAGCTTACATACGCAGGACGCAGGGAGAATCTTAACAGATACAGCAAATCAGAGAGATTCAGCTTCATTCATGGTGATATCTGTGACCCTGAAGCTGTAGCAGGAGCCATGAAAGACTGCCAGGCTGTTGTTAATTTTGCCGCTGAAACCCATGTTGACAGATCCATTGATGATCCGTCTTCATTCGTTCGTACAGATGTGGAGGGGGTGAGGGTTCTTCTGGAAGAATTCAGAAAAGACCCTTCCCGGAAAATGTTCCTTCAGATCTCAACCGACGAAGTGTACGGCAGTGTTGAAACAGGAAGATCTGTTGAAACAGACCCTCTCAGCCCCAGAAGCCCGTATTCCGCCTCGAAAGCAGGCGGAGAGCTTCTGGCACTGAGTTATTACACCACTTTCGGTGTTCCTGTTACCGTTACAAGGGCATCGAATAATTATGGTCCGTTTCAGTACCCTGAGAAACTGATCCCTCTGTTTATTACCAATGTGTTTCAGGGGGAGAAGCTCCCCCTTTACGGCGACGGCGGGAACATGCGTGACTGGATGTTCGTTACAGATCACTGCAGAGCTTTAACCGCAGTGCTTGAAAAGGGTCTTCCCGGCAGGATATACAATGTGGGAGCCGGAGAGGAACGAACCAACAAACAGGTTACAAAGGCTATAATTGAAGCAACCGGCGCATCAGAGGAGATCATCAGATTTATCAAAGACCGTCCCGGCCATGACAGGCGCTACGCTCTTGATATCAGCAGGGCACGGGAAGAGCTTGGCTGGTCACCTGACATTTCCTTCGAAGATGGCATACTGGAAACCGTAAGGTGGTACCGGGAGAACTCTGACTGGTGGGAAACTATCAGATCCGGAGAGTTCAGGGAGTACTACCGCAGGATGTATTCAGGAAGACTCTCAGAATCCGAAGGGACATCATAAAGTGAAAATACTTGTTACCGGCGGAGCAGGTTTTATCGGAAGCCATTTGTGTGACAGGCTTCTTGAGAAGGGACATTCAGTTGTTGCCCTGGACAACCTCATTACTGGAAACACGGATAACATCGCTCATCTTGGGGGAAGAGGAGACTTCAAGTTCATCAATCATGATGTAACGGAGTACATATATCTTCCCGGCAGAATCGACTTTATCTTTCATCTGGCCAGCCCGGCCAGCCCTATCGATTATCTTATGTATCCCATCCAGACTCTTAAGGTGGGCGCTCTGGGGACACACAAGGCTCTTGGCCTTGCAAGGGAGAAAAAGAGCGGGCTTCTTCTGGCATCAACCAGTGAAGTATATGGTGACCCCCTTGTTCATCCTCAGCCTGAAACCTATTGGGGCAATGTAAATCCGGTTGGACCAAGAGGAGTTTATGATGAGGCCAAAAGGTTTGCAGAGGCAATGGTTTTCGCCTACCACAGAACTCATGGAGTGGATACCAGAATAGCCAGGATATTCAATACCTACGGTCCCAGGAACAGGGCTGATGACGGCAGAGTTGTACCTTCATTTGTCTGTCAGGCTATCCGCGGCGAAGACCTCACCATTTTCGGCGACGGCAATCAGACAAGAAGCTTCTGCTATGTTTCAGACACGGTTAATGGCCTTATTGCTCTTATGGAGAGTGATCACAATGATCCTGTGAACATAGGTAATCCCATAGAGATGACTGTGAAAGAGTTTGCCCGGGAGGTTATACGACTTACTGACAGCCCCAGCAGCCTTGTTTATAAAGACCTGCCGGTGGATGACCCCAAGGTTCGCAAGCCGGACATTACAAAAGCCGTTGAGATTCTGGGGTGGAAACCTGCTGTAACACTTGAAGAAGGTCTTAAAAAAACAATTGACCATTTCAGGGGATTGGTAAGATAATGATCCTGCTCTTCATGATCCCGCTTATCTTTGCACAGCTGGATGCAGATGCTGCAGACCAGTCAGGCAGCACTGTTCAGGAATTCTCAATCTTTGAACCTGTAGACAGGAATGAATACATTCTCGGAGCAGGCGACGTTCTTCAGATGGTGGTTCAGGGCGGTACAAGCGAGGTTATGCTTCTGTCAGGGCTTCCTGCAATCAGCGCCTGCCAGGTTTCAGGTGATGGAATGATACAGTTGTCAGGAATAGGTCAGCTTAATGTTATGAGCCTCACTATTGCAGATGCTGAAACAGACCTGCAGAGGCTTGTTTCTCTGTACTATCCCGGCACTTCTGTGGGGCTGGGCCTTCTTCAGCCCAGAACGGTGAAAGTATGGATCAACGGTATGGTGGAGAGACCCGGTCAGTACACCCTTTATGCAATCAACAGGGTAAGCGATCTTGTGAGCGATGCCGGGGGGCTTTCATCTTATTCATCAAGAACCGGATGGATGATAAACACCCTTGGAGATTCAACTTTTGTCAATCTCCAGTTTGATCGCGGTACAGGCAGACCTGTAGCGGATCCATTCGTTGACGGAGGATCTGTGGTCTGTTTCAGTCTGGTAACAGATCCGGTTTACGTTGTGAGACCGGGCATCCGTAACTACAACGATTCATACGCTGTGCCTGAAGTGGAAACCTGGGAACACATTCCCGGTGAATCCGTTGAAGATCTCATCTACCGTATAGGCGGTGTAACCGGCAATGTTGATCTGGCCAGAAGCACCATACAGTCAAATTCCACCAGTGTTCCTGTCTGGAACAGAGGGGCCGGCTTTTCAGCTGCTTTAATTTCTTCCGGTGACACACTGAGACTGGTAGTGCAGGGGAACGACATTTATGTTGCCGGCGCTGTGCACCAGCGGGGTATAATAGCCTACATTCCCGGTGCACCGGTCAGCGCTTACATAGAAAGAGCGGGAGGATCACTCTACAACGGCAGCACCGGAGGAACCACACTTACCAGAGACGGTGTTCCCATCGCCTCAGGCAAAGAGGCTCTGGAGAGAGAGGTTCTTCCCGGGGATGTAATAGAGGTTCCCTACAGCTGGATTGCCAGACACTCTCAGGAGATCGGCATTCTTGCAACTGTTGTAGGCATTACCTCAACTATTATCTATCTGACAAGGTAGGATGAAGCATGACCGATAAGCCCATTGCTGAAAAACTCACCGGCAGGATTATCAGAAGAACTGCTGATAACCTGAGAAAAATAATACTGGTCTGCTTCATTACTGCAGCTCTGTCTTCCGTATGGGCTCTTACAAGAACCCCCCGCTGGGGGGCCTGGGCAGCAGCTATTGTTCCAGGTTCCACTGCCTCGTCACTTTCTTCTTCAGCAGGGGCTCTCGGGCTGGGAGATGCTGTTGGAGCAATGAGTATGTTCGGCTCCGGGATAATGACGGATGTCGCCGGAGTTGATGTTACACTTGCAGTTCAGGTTCTTGGATCCAGAAGGATTCAGGAGAGGATAATCCTGAAATACGGACTCATAGACAGGTACCGTTCTGTGAGCATGGAACGGGCAATGAGCAAGTTCGGTGAAAGATCATCAGTGGCTCTCTCGCCTGAAGGTGTAATCTTCATTACTGCACAGGGAGCTTCCAGAACAGAAGCTGCAGCTATAGTCAATGACATCATATCCTTCGCCAACGAAGAACTGAGTACTCTGGTAACAAGCAGATCCCGGAGAAGCAGGATCCAGACAGAAGCTGCCCTGGCTCTTGCAGAAGATTCTCTGGAATCATCCAGAGTGGCTCTTGAGGCTTTCCGGACAAGAACCGGTCTTGTTTTCCCTGAACAGCAGGCCTCCAGCATGATGGATGCAATGGCTGAGATAGAGAGTGATCTGGTTACAGCAGGAGCCGTCCTGGAAGGAATCAGCAGCAACCTTTCTCCCCGGAGCGCAATGTACACCCAGGCCAGTGCTCAGTACAACTACCTGGAAGAAGCCCTGAGAGTCAGATCAACAACAGGTGATTCAACAAGTGTTTTTCCTGTAATGGACAGCATTCCGGGATATCTTGCTGAATACGAGTCCCTGCTCATGGAGATAGAAACCAGAGGCGCAATCTATCTTCTCCTTCGCAGAGAGCTTGAAACACTGAGAATAGAAGAGTCAAAGGACAGCCCGACCATAGAGATAATAGTTCCACCCACTCCGGAGTTCCTGAGAGCTTATCCGAAAAGGGCTGTTATGGTTATCACATACACAGGTATTGCTTTCATTCTCTGTGTGGTATGGATTGTCTTCATTACCTGGCTCGATTCCATTCTTCAGTCATCTGACAACGGACCATTCCTCAGGGAAACTGCCAGGACAATAAAGGACCAGCTCCGTCCCGGGAGGAAAACTTCTGAGAAGAAGTAGAACGATAAATCTCGGTTTCCCGACCCTGATCAGCCAGGGATCACTTGCTGTCTGGGGAATAATCTCCATTCTGATTGCAAGACGGCTTCCTGATGATGCATATGCAGCTTTTGCCCTGGCAAGATCCATCGAGATGTTCGCCGGGCTTCTCGGCGGCGGTTTTGTTCTTCAGGCTCTTTTGAAGCTTGGTAGTGAAAGACCCTCCCGGGAGACCTCTGCCGCAGCCAACACTGCAATTCTGCTTACTGTTGGTTTCAGTATTGCTGTTGCTGTTCTGCTTCTGCTCTTCCAGGGAGTGCTGGATTCATTCTATTCAGACATTGATCTCAGTCGGATCATTCCCAGCATAGCCCTTGTGGCAATAACCGGAGCTCTGGCCTTCATTCCAAGGAACCTTCTTCTGACAAAGCTGGGAACCGGAAAGGTGATGTACGCTGATATTCTTTCTCTGATCATCAGAGGCGGGATAGTCGGATGGCTCATTTACGCAGGGAAACTTACAGGAGCAGAACAGGTTCTCAGAGCCACAGCCCTTGCCAATACAGGTGCGTTCATCCTGAATTTCTGGCACGCAAAATCCTTGTTCGATCCTGCTGCCGGTCTCAGCAGAGATGCATTCAGGAGGGTTGCAAAGTTTGCCGGGTATTCTCTGGGGATAAGTCTGGCAGGATTTGTTTACACCAGAACTGACATTCTCATGCTGGGAAAGATGGCTCCAGCAGCGGACGTGGCGGCTTACAGCGCTTCAAGAGCACTTACTTCCATGGTGGTGATAGTATCTGCAGCAGCAAACATGGTTCTTATGCCTGTGATATCCAGAGCCTGGTCAGAGAACCGGCGTGATGCTGTGATACGGATGACAATGAAGGCTCTGGGAATTGTTCAGCTGATCCAGCTGCCTGTAGTTGTGCTTCTGGTCTGTTTCCCGGGTTTTGTGATAGATGCGGTGTACGACGGCAGGTACAGTGCCAACTGGCCCATACTGGCCATTCTTGGAGGGCTGGCAGTGATACGGCCTTTCGGCAGCCTCTTTTCCACTGCCGGAACAGCTATGAACAAACCTCAGTATTCCTTCTGGTCCGTTCTGATTTCTGCTGCTGTAAACATAGGGTTGAATCTTTATCTGATCCCTAAAATGGGGGGGATTGGAGCAGCTCTGGCAACTTGTGCCGCGGTATTTACAGGAGCGGTTGCCGCTGTTATCCTTGCGCTTGTAAGGTTCGGAGAGAGGAACAGAGACGATGAAACAGGACAGGCTGATAGTAGTTGTTGACGACGAGGCTGACATCAGAGAGCTTGTCGAGCTTCACCTCAAACGTGCCGGGTATGCCACGGCTGCATTCGAAAACGGCTCGGACTTCCTCCGCTGGATGGATCTGGGCGGTGAACCTCTTCTTTGCGTTCTTGATGTAATGCTTCCGGATGTACAGGGGACTGATCTCTGCAGGAGATTGAGAAATTCAGAGAAAACCTCCGCCATTCCTGTTATTATGCTTACTGCTCTTAGCCATGAAACTGACAGAGTAACAGGCCTTGAGCTCGGGGCGGATGACTATGTAACAAAGCCTTTCAGTCCCAGAGAACTTGTTGCCAGAGTTCGGGCGGTTCTCAGAAGAACAACAGGGACACCGGAATCCTCAGGAAGTTCCTCCGTTCTGTCATGCGGCGTGATTGAAATTGACACTGATACTTATACTGTTCGAGTGAAAGGAAAAAGGAAGGACTTTACTTCTACAGAATTCAGAATCCTTGCCCTTCTCATGGAGGGGAAAGGAAAGGTCCTTTCAAGATCAAAACTGCTGGACCTGCTGTGGGGCGGCGAGAAATTCGTTTTTGAGAGAACCATTGATGTTCACATAAGGCACATCAGAGAGAAACTCGGGGAAGCTTCATCCCTGATTCTGAATGTGAGAGGTGTGGGTTATCGGCTTGGGGAAACGGAAGAATGAGAAAGCGGGTTCCCTCTCTTTTTTCATCAATCGTCCGTGGTTATCTGTGGGTAATACTTTTACTGGCGGTGATTACTCCCATGGTGCTCCTCTCAACAATTACCTCTGCTTTCAGAGAGAGAGCCAATCAGGATCTGATACGCTCTGCCCGGGCACTTGTGCCTTCTGTTGAGAGTTATCTTGCTGATTCAGATTTCGCCGGTCTTGATTCTCTTGTAAAGGTTACAGCTCCTGGAATGAATACAAGGATTACAGTTATTGCCAGGGATGGAAGGATCTATGCGGACAGCGAGAGAGATCCTGAAGAAATGGAGAATCACAGGGCCAGAACAGAAGTTATCGCAGCATTCAACGGCATTGCCGGCAGTTCTTCCAGAAGAAGTGCCACCATGGGCAGAGAAATGCTCTATTCCGCTGTGCCTGTCCACGCGGGAGATTCCATCACAGCGGTGGTCAGAACCAGTATTTTCTTTGACAGCCATACCTCCACTGTTTTACCGGTTATTCATGAAATGATTTTCATTGCCGCTGCTGCACTTGTTCTGGCTCTTCTCAGTGCCTGGTTGATCTCAGGTAGAATATCTGTTCCCATGAGTCACCTTGCTGATGTGGCTGAAAGGGTCAGCAGAGGGGAACTGGATGCCAGAGCAGCACCTGGGAATACCAGAGAACAGAACAGCCTTGCAGTTTCCATTAACAGAACTCTGGAAAAGAATGAGAAACTGATCAGTGATCTCTCAAGATCAAACAGCAGGAACAGTGCCATACTTCACTCTCTTTCAGAGGGTGTTGCTGTAGTCTCATCCCACAGTCAAATCGTACTGATAAACGGGTCTTTCAGAGATCTGTTCAAGATGACAGAAGATGGGAATGATCTGCCGCTTGAAGTAAAGAACATTGTGCTGAGCAATGGAGAGCCACCAGCCAGCGGCAGATTGGAGTATCAGGGTAAGATGATCGCCTGGACTTCAGCACCGGTTGAGAGTTCCAGTGATTCAGTGTACTCCTTCAGTGACATCACAAAAGAATTCAGGCTTTCGGAGATGAAAAGAAATTTTGCTGTAAATGTATCTCATGAATTGAGAACCCCTCTTACTGCAATCAAAGGTTATTCAGAAACCCTGCAGGATGAAGTTCAGGGAGATGCTTCCGGTTATCTTCAGGTAATACTGCGAAACACTGACAGACTGATAGCACTTGTAGAGGACATTCAGATTCTCAGTGAGGTTGAGAGTGATTCCGGATTTCTTTCCATGGAAACTGTTTCTGTTCAGAGCATCATGCAGACAGTTCTACCTTTGTTCGAGAGCAGGATGCAGAAGAAGAATCTGTCCCTGTCATTTCTTCAGGACAAGCCTGATCTCAAAGTGAACGCAGACAGATTCAGGGTTGAACAGGTTCTTGTAAATCTCATTGACAATGCCTGCAAATACACAGAGTCAGGCGGGATTGAAGTTAGAGTTTCTTCAAGGGGCAGCTTTGTTGTTTTCGCAGTTTCAGATACCGGGAGAGGCATTCCTGAAGAGCACCAGGAACGAATATTTGAGAGATTCTATGTAGTTGACCGTTCAAGATCTCGAAAAGTCGGAGGTACCGGTCTCGGGCTTGCAATATCAAAACACATCGTTGAAGCCCACGGTGGGATAATCAGCGTGACCAGTTCGCCGGGACAGGGATCCATCTTCCTGTTCACTCTTCCCCGGAGCAGTTAACACTACCTTAACAATTTGCAAATACAGCCTTAACACCCAGATAGGATGTTGCGCATGTCGCCGGTAAATACCGGCAGCTCAACAGAAAACGAAAGGGGTTTTCAATTGCGTAACATTATGGCAGCAACATTGATCATCGTCATGGCCGCAATGGCCAGCGGTGAGTTTTCAACTGGCGGCTCCGAGCTTCTCACGTTCAAAGGCTATGTGATAAGCACATTCAACATGTACGGCGAAGAACTTGCAGATGGCGCTCCCAACAACGATTTCGATGTTATCGCCACAATCGAATGGCTTCCAACGCTTAACGACTGGGTGGATGCTAAAATTGCTTTTAAGTCTCAGCCTACAAAGTACACAGGTTCATACGAAGACCTCAGTCTCACAACAGAAGACATCGCTATCAACATGCACTTCACAAACGAGATCACTTTCAGCATGGGTCACTTCAAGAGACCTTTCTGCTACAACTACACCCGTTCAGGCAGCAGCATGTACTTCCGTGACCGCGCCATGCTTACAGGAATGATCGGCGACTTTGGTAAAAGGGACATTGGTGCAAACCTGAATGCCGATTTCGGTGTTGTGGACATTGACCTTGCTTTCACAAACGGCGAAGGCGACAATGAGCCTGAGGATGATGACCAGAAGAACTTCACAGCACGCGCAGTTATCAATCCTGTAGAAGGCATCAATGTCGGTGCCGCTTTCGGTACGACTTCCGAGTATGCCGATTCAACAATGCAGGACACCTACAGCGCTACAGGCATGGACTTCTACGTTACTGCTGACTTCCCTCTCAGTGCCACAAGCGATCTTTTCTTCGCTGGCGAGTATCTCATGCTGGGTGACACTGTTGATGAAGACCTGGATTACAATGATGCCAATGCTTACGCCGTGACACTTATGGCTAACTTCAACCTTGAGGGTCAGATGCTCCAGGCAGTAAGACCTGCAGTCCGTTATGAGAACTGCAGCCCTGGTTACGTTGGCGACACGGATCCCGAGAACGACACAAGCGCTATGGATTTCTGCCTGAACCTGGACCTTTACTCAAGCAAGAATACAGCTCAGATCGGCATGCGGAACTACTCCGGTCAGAATGATGATTTCGACAGTTACACAGATATGTATCTCGGTTGGAGAATGAAGTTTTAGTAAACTTCAGCAAAAGAATAACACGATAGGATAGAACAATGAAAATGAACAGAAAACTCGCAGCGATCTTCGCACTGAGCCTCATGGTGCTCTTCACCGCCTGCGGTGAATCAGAAGATGCTGCAGACGGCACCGAAGAGCCTGCACAGGAAGAAACAGTTGAGATCAGCGTTGTTGGCTCAACAACTGTACAGCCTCTTGCAGAGCTTCTCAGTGAAGCTTATGAAGCTGTGGATCCAAACGTTATCGTTACAGTCAGCGGCGGCGGAAGCTCCGTTGGTGTCAAGAGCGCCAGCGAGCAGAGTGCCGACATCGGTATGGCTTCAAGAGAGATCAAGGACAGCGAAATAGCTGAATGTCCTGAGATCGTGATACACACAATTGCCCGTGACGGTATTGCCATCGTAACAAGTCACGATGTTGATGTGGAAAACATGACAATAGAGCAGGCCAGAGGCGTTTTTGCAGGTGAGATCACTGACTGGTCAGAGCTTGGCGGAACAGCCGGCATGATCACAATAGTGTCACGTGAAGAGGGCTCCGGTACAAGGTCCGCTTTCGAGGATCTTGTAATGGATGAGGCGCTTATCGGCGAGAATGCCATTCTTCAGCCTTCCAACGGCGCTGTAAGAACAACTGTTACCTCAACACCGGGCTCAATTGCCTACATCAGTTTCGGCTACCTTGATGACAGCACAAAGCCTATGCCCATTGATGGGTCTCTTCCCACTGGTGAAAATGTTGCAGCTGGTCTGTATCCAGTAGTAAGACCGCTGAACATGGTTACTTACGGTGAACCTCAGGGCAAGATCGCTGAGTGGCTTCAGTTCATCGTCAGTGAAGACGGACAGGCAGTTGTAGCCTCCGAGGGCTACCTTCCTGTCAACTAAGCGACT
The DNA here is from genome assembly GCA_964386635.1 of uncultured bacterium. Lineage (GTDB taxonomy): Bacteria > Fermentibacterota > Fermentibacteria > Fermentibacterales > JCC-6 > Sabulitectum. The sequence goes on from CAYLRO010000002.1 coordinate 84,425, forward strand.
GGAGAATTGATATGACTTCCGGAAGCCGGCATTATGGAGCGAGAATGGGGATCGAAAACACAATGAAATCGGTTCTGCTCATATCCGCTCTTGCTTCAGTGCTCATTGTACTTCTTATCTTTATCTTCACAATGAAGGAGGCAATGCCGGCTTTTCGGGAGATCGGGATCATGGACCTTCTTCTGGGCAAGGTATGGCGTCCCGGCAATGATCAGTTTGGAATTCTCGCAATGATTGCAGGCAGCGGTCTTGTTACCATAGGTGCAGTTGCCATTGGAGTTCCACTTGCTCTTGGAACAGCGGTGTTTCTCTCGGAAATAGCACCTGAGTGGATAGTCAAAATAGTACGACCTTCCATCGAGCTTCTTGCGGGAATTCCTTCAGTGGTTTACGGTCTGTTCGGTATGGTGGTACTGGTTCCTCTTGTAAGAACCATACCTGCTCCTGGAAATGTCGGGTTCGGCCTGCTTTCAGCGTCTATTGTTCTGGCAGTTATGGTGCTGCCCACCATTGCCAATGTATCTGAATTTGCCATCAGAAGTGTTCCCGGAGGCTACAAAGAGGGTTCCCTTGCTCTTGGCGCCACAAAGTGGGAGACCATAGCAGGAGTTATTGTTCCTGCAGCAAGACCCGGCATAATAAGCGCAGTTGTTCTTGGTCTTGGCAGGGCACTGGGTGAAACCATTGCAATGATAATGGTGATAGGCAACTCTGTTGTTATCCCTGCAGCATTGACCGGTAATCCCCTGAGCATATTCCTCTCAAGAGCCAGAACTCTTACAGGAAACATTGCGGTTGAGATCTCTTATGCAACAGGGGTCCATGAAAGCGCTCTCTTTGCAACGGGAGTTGTTCTTTTCATTCTGATAATGCTTGTAAACACTTCAGCCAGATTTCTGCTGAAGTCTTCGCTGAGCAGAGGAAGCAGGAAGAAATGAAAAACTCCAGGATGCGAAGACGGATATCCCAGGGCTCTGCTTTCACCATGTTCTGGTTCACAGGAGTACTGGCGGTTCTCATCATGGTTTTTGTAGTGGGATACATAATGGTGCAGGGGCTTCCGGGAATCAATCTTGAATTCTTCACCACTTCTCCCAGAGGCGGTCTTTCCGGCGACGGAGGAATCTGGTCAACTGTGGTGACAACTTTCTACATGATAGTTGTTACGCTGGGGTTTGCGACACCTCTTGGAACAGGGGCAGCCATCTATCTCACCGAGTATTCGGAGAATGCTGAAAGTGTGGTTGTAAGGAAGCTTGTTTCCATGGCAAGATTCGGAGTTGAAACCCTTGCAGGAGTGCCTTCAATCATTTTCGGTCTTTTCGGATATGCCCTGTTTGTCTCAGCACTTAACATGGGCTTTTCTATTCTTTCAGCGTCCCTTGCAGGTGCCTGTCTGATAATCCCTGTGATAATCAGAACAACCGAAGAGGCTCTGAAGTCTGTTCCGGTGAGTTACAGAGAGGGGTCTCTGGCACTGGGAGCCACAAAATGGGAGACAATCCGGAAGGTTGTCATCCCTGCAGCTTTTCCAGGGATTTCCACCGGTATTCTCCTCAGCGCAGGCAGAATAGTCAGTGAAACCGCAATCTTCTTCGTTACCCTTGGAGGAAGCTACAGAGTGCCGCACTCACTCATGTCCGGCGGAAGAACAATGGCTCTTCATGTTTACTACCTTGCCATGGAGACAAGGGCTTTCGATAAAGCGATGTCAACAGCAGCAGTTCTGGTTGGTCTGATAGTGGTGATGAATCTTGTCATCAACATTGTAACCAACCGGATCTCAGCAAAAACGAGGTGATCTGATGACGGATAAAATCAGAATGAGGGCAGATGACTTCAGTCTGTTCTACAGTGACTTCAAGGCTCTCAACAAAATAAGCCTGGACATACCGGTCAACAGGATCACAGCGTTCATAGGGCCGTCCGGATGCGGGAAAAGTACATTCCTGAGAAGTTTTAACAGAATGAATGACCTGATCCCCGGTGTTCGTACCGAAGGAAAAGTTCTTCTTGACGGGAAAGAAATTGCCTGTGAAGATGTTGTTGAACTGAGACGGAAGGTTGGAATGGTGTTCCAGAGACCAAACCCCTTTCCCAAATCCATTTTCGATAATGTGGCTTACGGGCCCAGGCTGCATGGCGTAAGGAACAAGTCAGACCTGGCTGTGATTGTGGAAAAAAGCTTGAAAAGCGCTGCTCTCTGGGATGAGGTCAGGGACGACCTCCACAAATCTGCCATGGCGATATCCGGAGGTCAGCAGCAGAGACTGTGTATTGCCAGAGCCATTGCCGTTGAGCCGGAGGTAATCCTTATGGATGAACCGGCTTCTGCTCTGGACCCTGTTGCCACACTGAAAATTGAAGAACTAATGAATGAACTGAAGAAGAACTACACAATTGCCATTGTTACACACAACATGCAGCAGGCGGCAAGAGTAAGTGACTTCACCGCATTCCTTCTCACGGATGAGAAGAGAGCTGGAAATCTCATCGAGTTTGGTCCAACAAAGCAGATATTTACAACGCCCTCGGATAAGAGAACTGAAGACTATATAAGCGGTCGATTCGGCTGACGGGGAGGATGCAATGAGCAGAGAAAACTTTGACAGGGAGCTTGAGGAACTTAAGCATCAGCTTTTTCAGGTTACTGAAAAGGTGCGTAAGAATCTTTCAGCATCCATCAGATACCTGGAACTTCGTGACATGAAAGGTGCCGCTCAGATCATTGAGGCAGATGAGATTGTTAACCTCAGATGTATGGAGATAGAAGAGAAGTGCCTGAAGATAATTGCAACCCAGCAGCCTGTAGCAACAGACCTCAGGCTTCTGTTTTCCATTCTTCTCATAAACACGGAGATAGAGCGGATCGGTGACTACGCAAAAGGCATTGCCAGGATCAGTGAGAAGATCGGCCCCGGTGAGCTGCTGAAACCTCTGATTGATATTCCCAGGATGGAAGAGATAGCAGGCAAGATGCTCTACGATGCAATCAAAGCTTTCTCAGCAGGTGATGATAAAGCTGCAGGAGAGATACCTGCAAGAGACCTGAAAATTGATATTCTTTCAGGTCAGGTTCACAGGGAACTTACTACATTCGTAATGCAGAGACCGGCCAACATTGAGCAGGCCATGATGCTGGACTGGATAGCCCACAACATTGAACGGGTAGGCGACAGAGTGGTGAATATCTGCGAGAGAACCATTTTCACAGTAACCGGAATTCCGGTGGATCTTAACTGACAGGTTCGCAGTAAATCCCTCCGGATTGATGCGACCACGGAACCGGTATGCGGCCCACCCCCTGCGTACCGGTTCCTCCCGCTAATCCGGGAACCAAAATCAGTACAGCGGGTAACATTGATGAAGACAGAAGCTTAAGCAACTGTGCTTCATCCGGTTAATCCGGTCATACATCCCTCCTCGCTGGCGCACCCTGTCCTAAAGGGTGCGCCAGTTCAAATACAGAGGTTCAGTTCGGATAGTATTTATCTGCCAGTGAGCCTGCCAGCTCCATAATTCTGTGAATTTCAGAATTATTGTAGAGCTTCTGCCAGGATGATGCAATACCCCTGCTGTTTCTCCTCAGGCTGTGAACCTTGCCGTCAGGAGCAGAAACCGGATTCTCAGCGCTGGTAGACTCTCTGATAAGTTTTTCCGCTGTGACTGTGAATTCCAGCCCCAGAAAGTTGAACAGCTCTCTGAATTCCTCCTGAGGTGAAGCAGAAACATCTTCAAGCCTGACCAGCCTGAATTCAGAGCACTTTGAGTTGTAGTTCTCAAGAATGGTGTAAACACACCGCCAGAGAAGAGCTGCTCCTTCAGGCTGTGAGAGCGCCTGCAGGTCGTAAGGTTCCAGAATCTCCTGAAGGTAGTCATCCATTAGAAATTTCTGGGAAGTGAGAAACTGAAAAAAGTTGTAGTCCCATCCAAGTCTTGCAGCGCTTGCAGCGAATCCCGCGGGATGACGGAGAAGGGCAACAACCTTCATACCGAACCTGTCATGGAGCCAGCCTGAAGAAAGTGCGGCAAGCGGGTCTTTCAGAAGCAGTCTTCGCGAGCCGGGAAACCGGGAGGATTTGAGATATTGCAGGTAATCCCTGCTGCCGAAGAACCTTCTTCCTGCAGTTCTCAGGAATCCCCCGTGGGTACCGGGTCTGTTTTTGTACCGGGCTTTTCCCTGAAGAAGATTCTGAACAATTCCAGCCCAGTACTCCTCATTCTCCATGCCTGCTCTGATGTATTTGTACCAGACATCCACTCCCTGAATGCCCAGGTCGGGATTGAACGGCTCCTGCACATAGCCAACCCCAGGTGCACTGGCAAGCATTTTTCCCACAAAAGTGGTTCCGCTCCTGTGAATTCCAGTAACAAGAATAGGCGATTTCATCCCTGGTAATCCCCTTAAATTGTTATTCAGACTAACACTTTAAATGCCTGGTTCTGTTCTGTCAATGCGACTGCAATTTCTGATACAGGCCATTTGTCGCTGAGCCTTCTCAGAATGAGACAGGTTCAATGTGTTCAACAAGTTCATGACTTGATAAGGGTTCAATATAATCAGCAGAACAATCAGTGTCCGGGAAAAGGATGTAAGGCAGAAGTGTATACATGGCGGTGAGGGTATCCGGTGTTGTCGAAGAATTCACAAAGAGACTTATAGCAGCCAGATAGCAGACTTTATCTTCTGCAGCACCACATGCGGGACGCCTGCAGAACTGGCAACAGTTGAAGAGTATTCAGATCAGGGTTGTCAGGAATATTGCTCCGGGTATATCTACCCTGAGAATCGGGAATACTCCCTCAATAAGGCAGAATTGTATTGTAAATATTATTTATGTATAGTTCTGTTTCTGGCGCACTGCCGGAACAATTTTTATTTAGCTAAGGGGGATGTTATGAGACTGCTTGCTACCATATTCACTATCACAATGCTAACAGCATTTGCAGGCTGTGGTGAACAGCCGGCTCCGGAAGTCGAAACAACTGATGACTCAGTAACACAGCAGGAAGATACTCCTGATACAGTTACAGGTGACGGTATTGTGCTTCCGGAGGGTTGGGCAATGACTGATGCTGTATCAGCGGCAGAAGTTGAAGACATTATGGGTACACCGGGTTTCGGCGTTTTTTCGGAAGCTGCCAGCAGCGCATCTTCAGGAAGACCGATTGGCAGTTACAATGTAAGTGGTGTTCCTTACAGCAAGGTGCGTTTCGAAGTAAATGTCAACGGGGGCCGGGAAGCATACGAAACAGCTGCAGGTTTCCTCTCCGACCCTGTTGAGGTAACAGGACCCAATTGGGATTCAGCGGTAATCGGCGAAGTCGCTGCAGGAGACAGAACCCAGGTCAGAATAGTTGTTCTTAAGGGCGACCTGTTCTTCAGTGTATCCTGGGAACCTGAAGTATATCCGGACCTGGACACAACTGAAACCTGCGTGAAGCTTGCAGATCTTCTTACGGCTAATCTTTACGGACTCTAGAAATTACGCAGCTGAATTCTCAGGAAAACCGCGGGTGCAGGCCCGCGGTTTTCCGCAGGTTATGAAACACCGGGAAAGAATTTCAGAACAGCCTGCAGTCTTAAAGCCATAACGGTTGTTTCAGACCAACTACTCTTATCAAGAAATTAATGAGACTCTCCATGGTTATCTGTTGACGGTGAGCTTTCTGCCAGGGTTTTCGGGAAGGCTGAGGCGGGATGAAATTGTCCTGAAAAAGAGTAAGATAGTATTAAAATAATAAATAACACTAAAAATAATAAATAAAAAAATATGGCAAGAAATATATACTCAAATAGTAGGTAATAGGGGTTGACCCTTTTTGCTTCATGGTTTAGAATGTTTCAGTTGAAGACGGGGGTGTCCTCGTCGGAATTATGCCGGATACTTTTCATATACCCTTGCAAAATTACACAATTTGGAGGCTTCAGAATGGCTACCCTCAAGGGAAAAAAGGTTTTGTTTCGCATTGCAACGATATGTTTGTGCATCATAACATCAATCGCCTGTTCAGATGGGAACCAGGATGAACCGGCTGCCCAGGCGGAACCTCAGGTAACGTCCATCATGGTTTACAGCGGTGCCGGAATGCAGAAACCCATGGATGAACTGGCAGTGATGTTCGAAGAGGAGTATGGAATATCCGTTGTTTACAACTATGCAGGCTCGAATGCCCTTCTGAGTCAGATGGAACTCACCCTTGAGGGTGATGTCTATATGCCTGGAGAAACCTATTATCTCGAGCTTGCCGAGGAAAAAGGCTTCATAGACTACAAGCAGCTTGTGGCATATCACATTCCAGTGATTACCGTGCCTGCAGGAAACCCCGGAAACATCACCTGCATTGAAGACCTTGCACGGGAAGGTGTTGAACTTGCATGGGGTGACCCTGAAGTTGCCGCTATCGGCAGACTGGGAAACAGCGTTCTCGAGAAGAACGGAATAAAGGACGAAGTATGGGAGAACGTTATAGTTACCGTTCCAACAATGAATGAGCTGATAGTCTACATCGCAATGGGGCAGGCAGATGCCACCATCAACTGGGGAGACGTCGTTGCGGACAATGAAGACATAGACATAATAGAAATCCCCCGGGACCAGAACCTTATCAAGATTATTCCGGTGGGTACACTGACCTTTTCCGAAAAGCAGGAAGCCGCAGAACTTTTCGTTGACTTTTGCGCGTCCCCTGAGGCACAGGCAGTATTCAGCGAATACGGCTTTCCCGGTTACCCGGATTCCGAGTACGGAGAATACGTAGAGGAATAGCGGTTTGACCCGCAGATTCTGCTTTGAACTGGAGAAGGAAATGAAAGAGATTGTCTTCAAACCCATCGGGGTAATACATTCCGGGTACACAGAGAAAAAAGATGTTCCCATACAGGGGATGTATGCCGGTGGATCCCACGGCAGCGTAGAGGTGTTTGCAGAATATGAAGAGGCCCTGAAGGATGTGGGCGGTTTCTCTCATCTCATTCTTCTTTATCACTTTCACCGGGCAGATGGTCCCCGGTTGCTTCTGAAACCGTTTCTGGATAAAGAGGTTAGAGGAATGTTCTCCATAAGGCACTTTAACCGTCCCAATCCCATCGGTATATCAATAGTGAAACTGAACGCACTGAAGGGAAGATTCCTGGATGTGACCGATGTGGACATTCTTGATGGTACGCCGCTGCTGGACATAAAGCCCTACGTGCCTGATTTCGACATAAGATCCGGCGTGAGTTCAGGATGGTATTCCACAGCCAGTGAAAAAGAAACCTTTTCCGGGAAACCCGGCAATGAAGTCTAGAGAGCAGAAAAGGGGATTCTTTCAGGGAATCCGCGAGAAGAGTTTCAGAATATTCACCCTGGGCATCTGCCTTTTCCTGGTAATATTTATCGGGGCCCTTCTGTACTGTGTTGTTACACACACCACTACGGCAGCCATGTGGGAAAGCATTACCTCGAAGGAATTAATGTTTTCACTGAAAATGAGTGTAATTACAGCGCTGATTTCCACTGCCTTATGCCTTATGGCGTCGGTACCCGCAGCCTATGCCCTTGCCCGATATGAATTCCCGGGGAAGAGTGTGGTGAATACCATTCTCGACATGCCCCTTGCCCTGCCTCCACTGGTGGCAGGGGTGGGGCTTCTCATAATATTCGGAGCAACACCCTTCGGTGATTTTCTTGCAGGCGTGGGGCTTAAATTCGTCTTCACGCCCAGGGGAATCGTACTTGCGCAGTTTTTTGTTAACCTTCCTTTCTCTCTGCGCATAATGCGTTCCTCCTTCGACTGCATCAGTCCCCGCTATGAGCATGTGGCCAGAACACTGGGCTGCACCGACGGCCAGGTGTTTGCAAGGGTTGCTCTTCCCATGGCGAAAAACGGCATTATTGCAGGAGCAGTAATTACATGGTGCAGAGGGATCGGGGAATTCGGAGCCGCGCTTATGATCGCAGGTGCCACCAGAATGATGACAGAGACACTGCCCATTTCACTTTACCTGAACATGTCCTGCGGTGACCTTCACATGGCAATCGCGTCGGCAACCATACTCATTGTCATCTCAATTGTTTCCATTTTTGTTTTCGAGTACTTCAGCAGTTCCACCAGGATGTTATGACAGGGCATGAAATAGAATGATAAGCATAGACAGTGTTCACAAAACTCTGGGAGAATTCAGCCTTCGCGGGGTTACCCTGAATGTTGATGATGGTGAGTACCTTATGCTTCTGGGGCCAACAGGCGCCGGTAAAACAATACTCCTTGAGACAATTGCAGGAATTTACCGCCCTGAAAAGGGAAGGATCTCTGTAAATGGCAGGGACATCACCCATGTTCCAGCCAGGAAACGAAACATCGGCATGGTGTATCAGGATTACATGCTCTTCCCGCACCTTACAGTTGAAAAGAACATCATGTTCGGAATGAGATACAGAGGTGTGGATGAGAAGGAAGCGGCAAAGCAGGCGGCTGAACTGGCCGAAATGCTGAAAATCCACCATTTGCTCAGCCGGCACCCGGACACCCTGAGCGGAGGAGAGCAGCAGAGAACAGCCATTGCCCGGGCACTGATAATGAAGCCTGAAATACTGCTGCTCGATGAACCCCTCAGTGCTCTTGATACCGAAACAAGAGCCAAACTGCGGGGTGAACTCAGGCGTATCCACAGGAACACGAATACAACCATGATACATGTGACCCACAGTTTCGACGAGGCATTTCTTCTGGGAAGTCAGATGGGAATAATGAACCATGGAGTAATAGAACAGGTGGGAGAACCTTCTGCCGTGTTCAGAAAACCAGGGAACAAGTTCGTGGCAGATTTTCTGGGAGCGGCAAACCTCTTTCCCGGTCATGCTGAAAGAGCAGGTGGAATCAGCTCCATAGACATTGGAGGGGTAACCATTGAATCCTCCGTTGCCATCTCAGGAAAAGTATATGCCTCCATCAGGCCGGAAGACATTCTGATTTCCCACAAAGCACTGAGTTCAAGCGCTGTAAATTGTTTCCACGGGTTGATCAGGAAAGTGGAAGATCACGGAAGCATTCTTCAGATCACCGTTGATGCCGGGGTGGATTTCATAGCTTCCATAACCAGACGTTCATTCACCGATATGAGTCTGGAAAAGGGGTCTCCGGTGTATCTCACCTTCAAGGCAACAGAAGTTCACGCATTCTAATTCAGAGAATCCCAATCGCGTGCACGCCAAACCGGATCCTTTCAGAGCTTTCTGCAAGTAGTTGCAGAATTATATCTGGCACCCCGTAGACAGTTCTCGAACTGACAGAGAACGAAAATCGTATTGTTCAGGAATTACTTTGCCAATTGGTTATACCAGAAGGTCATTGGCTATAACTGGAACAATGGTCTGTGTATATGATATAGTCAAACAAAGTAATGTAATCCTGAATTTCAAGGAAGTTGATGTGCGCTATTTTATCATAAAAAAGCAAAACTATTTGCTGTTGGTGATGTGTGCCTGACGGAAACTGAGACTCAAACCGATTGGAAGTTCTGAGGAAGATGAAAAGGATTGAGAAGCTCTATCTTTAATAAGGCTAAATTAACCTGTTCGGTGTGTTTCCTGCTGGCTTTTGTTATCCAGCTTTCGGGAGTCATGCTGCTTTCCGATACCGCAGTGAATATGGACAGTATTGAATACCTTGAATTAAGCCATTCTCTGCATACCGATCAAAGTTATTCTGTTCCTGCATGTTTAAACGGGTACGATAATTATCCGGGTGAGTCCCCATCAAGAATGAGACAACCGCTATACCCTCTTTTTCTACTTGTTTTCTATTGGTTGGCTGGAGAACATCTGTTTCTGATTCAGCTTCTGCAGATTCTGCTGCTGTGCGTGTCACTGTGGTTCGTTTTCAGGATTTCCATTATTCTGCTTGAAGACAGATTCAAGCCATGGTCTGTTCTGTTCTCAGTTCTGTATTTCCCCTGGCTGTTCCTTTCATCAAGGATTCTCAGTGAAGCCCTGTTCACATTTCTTCTCTGGGCATCTTTGTACTTTTTAACTCTCTACATCAAAACCGACAGGAAACTTCATCTGTTTGTAGTTGGATTTCTCATGGGTTTTCTGATACTGACCAAGTCCATAGGCACCGCGGTTGCCTTTTTCAGCTTTTTTACACTTGCCGGGATCTACGGATTCAAAAAGGGATTGAAAAACTGGCTGATCCTGCTTACATGCAGTTTTGCGGTAGTCCTTCCATGGGGAGTGAGAAATTACATAGCTCTTGGAACTCCCACTTTCCTGCCTTCCAACTCAGGATACAATCTGTGGGTGGCCAGTAGACCGATAGATGCTGAATGGTGGGATGACTCAGAGGAATTCAGTGAAGCAACCAATGACTGGGAGTACTACTACATTGATCAGACTGGAGACTTCAATTTCCGAAGAGCAGCCATGGATAATTTTGCAGATGACAACCCGGTTCAGATTCTCAAACAGGGAGCATTGCGGTGGCTTACTGCCTGGAGCCGTTTTCCAGGTTCCGGAAATCTGGCAGGAATGAATACGAAATATCTAGGTCTTACCGCTATCCAGTCGGGTATGGTAATCCTTGCTGTTATCGCTCTTGCAGGACTGAGATCAAGAAAAGCCGCTCTGATTATTCTTCTGCCTGTTATTGCCCTTTCATGCTCTCTACCTGTTACCAAAGGTCTGACAAGGTATCTTCTTCCAGCCCTGCCGATCGTTGCTCTTCTGGCCGGTCATGCAGTTCTTGATGCAACAGACAGAATTATCAGAAGACATCATTCTCCCCGCTCAGACAGTTCCTCTGAAAACTGCTGAACCCGGCACGCCATACCGGATCCTTTCAGAACTTTTCGGTGAATGTTTAAATGCGTTGACAAACCACGCATGTGCGTGGTATATACACGCATTATGAACACACTTGAGCTTGTTGTTTCATCAAGAACTAGAGCAGGGATATTCACAATCCTGTTCGGTATGGGCCATAGAGAGCTTCACAACAGGGAGATCGCCAGACGATCAAAGCACTCGGAAGCCGCTGTGAGACAGGAGCTGACCAAGTTGGCTGCCCTTGGCCTTGTCCACCTCAGGAAAAATGGCAACAGGGTATACTATTCAGCAAACTTAAAACACCCGCTTTACCATGAGATTCACTCAATGGTACTCAAGACTACCGGGCTCGTTGATGTTCTAGCTGAGGCTCTTGCTGACCATCGCATAGAAACAGCTTTCGTTTTTGGTTCCGTCGCAGAAGGAGAGGAAACCCCGGACAGTGATGTCGATATACTGATAATCGGCCACATCGGACTGATGGAAGTAAGCAGACTTCTTTCCGGGGTGTCTGAAAGGCTTGAGAGGGAGATCAACCCCATAGTTATATCCAGACAAGAGTACATCGGCCGCATGGGAACAGATGATCATTTCGCAAACAAAGTGATCAAAGGAGCCAGACTGTTCATCAAGGGGGATCCTGATGAGTTTGAAGCAATGGGAGAATAACGGCTGGCTGAAGCCTGAACCTTCCAGCAGTAATGAGATACAAAACCTTTTCTCAATTATCGAAAGAGATCTGAGAGACTCAAGGGAATCCGTCTCGGTGGACTGGCAATTCGGAATAGCCTACAATGCTGCTCTCAAGCTTTGCACGATACTCCTCAGGTCAGAAGGATACAGAATCACCGGTGGAAATCATCATTACAGGACTATCATGGCTATGCCTGAGATTCTTGGTTCTGAATGGAAGATCAGCGCTGACTATCTTAATGCCTGTCGGATGAAGCGGAATACTCTAGAGTACGATTATGCAGGCTGCGCTACCTGCGGGAATGTTGAAGAGCTGCTTGAATTTCTGATGGACTTCAATAGGGAGGTTCGGAAATGGCTCGAAGCAGAACATCCCGATTTAATCTGACCTTACATATGAATGACAAACTTCGAGATGCTGACATAGATAGGGATGATACACTGGAACTTGTTTTCGGTACCAGTGACGGCTACCTTCATTGTTGGGAACTTGGATCATGCTCACGGGGTTATGCTCCATGGCCTCAGTTTCAGCATGATGAAGGAAGAACAGGTGTTCTTGAATGATGTTGACAGGAGTTCTCTGCTTTCTGCTTTCCGGGGTCATCCCGAATCTGGGGTGGAGTACGCCGATTCTGGTTACAGAGGAGAACAATGATTCAAGACCTGAATTGCATCTCAATATGGATGATCAGGGAAGATTTCACCTGATCTGGTCTGGTTATGGAGATGAAGCCAGAATTGGTTACAAATGCTTTCAACTTGATGGAGCAACAGTCTACACTGATACTATGATTTCTTTGGATTCGCACAGTGCTCTCGTTTCCAGAACAACAATGGGAGATAGCCTCTTTGTATTCTGGAGGGATTACAGTTCTATCTATTACTGTGTTTGCGATATGTCCAACGGCAATATAGAAACTCCAGCTACTTACCTGTTTTCCACCTCAACGTTGTACCCCTACATCAGAGCTTGCCCTGATTCGCTGGGTAGGCTCCATGTCCTGTATAATGATGGAGGAGATGTCAGGTATGCAGTCTGGACACCTGCTCCCGGTTCAGGCTTCATCACAGAGCGAGACTGGAAGATTGAGGGAGCTGATGCAGGAGGTGTGCTGCTTGTTGACGGGAACAGGGTGCACGTGGTGGTTCAGGATCCGTATGCTCATGACTACTGCTATCTTCAGTATGACCTTGATGGAAACACAGCAGTACCGCTGACTGATTTTACGGTAGGTGATCTTGGCTGTAGCCGAGATCCGAGACTTGCTGTTGACTTGAGCGGGAATCTCATGGTAGTTGAAGATGTTGGCCCAGATTACACATTGTGGAAACTTGATAAGTTCACAGGTTCCCTGCTCATCAATCAGAAGCCAATTGTTTCTGATGAGCCTCCCGAAATGTACATTAGCGTTGATTTTATTCTGGAGCATATACCGGGTACAGATCATTACTATCTTGTCTGGACTGACAATGGGCAAGACAATCAGATTCTCTTCCTTGTCATGGACAGCAATGGCAATACGTGGGCTGATTGGGCTATAGCGTACGACTATTCAGATGAAGACCCGGAAGATCTGCCGTTCATAAGCGGAGTAACCGATTCTGAAGGGAATCTTTACATTGCTTATGAGCAAGCTGAGACTGAACCGATAGCAGGTTACTATCCCACCTTCGGCTGGTTTGATTACAGCTATGTAAGCACGTTACACGAGAGTGCTCCTGTTGCACCTTCAGGTTTCATTTCATTCTCATGCAATCCTGTTGAGGGTTCTGTTACAGTGTTTACCGGATCTGAAACATCTGAACTGCGAGTCTTTGATGTTTCAGGCAGAGAAGTCTCTTCCATCTCTGTTTCTGAAGGGGCTGGGGTCTGGAACGGGGAAAGCTTCTCAGGAAAAAGGCTGCCCTCGGGTGTTTACACTGCTGCCGACGATTCGGGCCTCATTCAGCGTATTACTCTCTTGAGCAGGTAGATTGAAGTAATCTCTCTGTGTGTTTTGAGAGCGGCTGCCCCCGTTAATGGTGATGATCCATGGTGATGATCCAAATTCTCTGGCACGCCATACCGGATTCGAACTTTACCTTTTTGGTCATGCTGTTGGAGGAATAGCTGTATTCAGTATAATTCTTTCAGGAGGGCAGAATGACAAAAGGAATTTACATTGCAGGCGCCGGGAAGGATGCAGGGAAAACCACTCTCTGTCTGGGGCTTTTGAGCAGGTTCAGGGAGGTACTTCCTGAAGGAGTTTCCTTCATTAAACCTCTGGGTCAGAAAACCACTGCTGTAGAGGGTGAGCAGGTAGGTCAGGATTCCTGGTTTGTGGACAGGGCTCTGGGAATGGGGCTTTCTCTGGAGAAGGCTGCTCCTTTTGCGGCGTCTTCAGGCGCTGCTTCAAGGTACATCAGAGTAGGCGAACCCACAGATCTCCCGGGAAGAATCAGAAGAGCCTACAAAGCCATGGGCAGGAAAGGGCGGACTGTGCTTGTTGAAGGCACCGGTCATCCGGGAGTAGGGTCGGTTTTCGACATGTCCAATGCAAGAACTGCAAAGATCCTTGGTACACCTGTTCTACTCATTCTTGACGGCGGAATCGGTTCCACAATTGACAGGTTTAATTTATGTGCATCCATGTTTCACCACTATGATGTTCCTGTGCTGGGTGTGGTGATAAACCGGATCATTCCAGGGAAGATGGACAAGGTTAAGGAGCTGCTGGGTAAGTGGTTCGGCGAGAGAAATATACCGGTATTCGGTTACATCCCCTATGAGGACAGTATTGCCAGGCCGTCACTGGGGATCATGCAGAGAGTACTGGGGGCAGAGCCTGTGGTTGACTTTAACGGTGCCACCCATGACAGGGTTGCAGGACACATTACTGCTTTCGGCTCTGCAGAACAGGTATTGAAGCAGATCGGCCGTGACCCTTTCAGGTCCGTTCTGGTTGATCATTCAAGACCGGATGTTCTTGATGCAATAGTTGTTTTCAGAATCTCCGGAGGGATTGGCCCTGGTGCAGTTATTGTCTGCGGCGGCGAACTGGATTCAAGGAGAACTGAAGCATTCAGGAAGGCAGGGATTCCCCTGTATGCCACAGGTCAGGATCTTGAAGCATCAGCGGGAAAACTCACCAGGAGAATTTTCAAGGTGGAACCTCACGAGGACGACAAGATCAGGCGGATAGTGGAGCTTGTAAAGGAGCATGTTGATACAGACGCTTTAATTTCCGCAATCAGGGGGGACAGTTCTGTTGAGGCAGATGACAGGCCCGGGAGATTCAAGCGTTTTCTCCACTGGGCCTTTCACCGGTAGTCTATGCTGCTGCGTTTCAGTCTCTACGGTTTCCTGAAGAATCAGAAGTACTACGAACCCTTTCTCATACTCTTCTTCCTTGACAAGGGACTTTCTTTCTTTCAGATCGGCCTTCTTGTGGCCTTCCGTGAACTTGCTGTTACTGTGATGGAAGTTCCCAGTGGCGCAATGGCTGACTGTCACGGCCGCAGACTTACCATGGCGGCATCAATGGCCGGCTACATCCTTTCATTCATTGTGTTCAGCTTCTCCTCCAGTTTTACCCTTCTTTTCGGAGCCATGTTCTTCTTTGCCATTGGTGATGCGTTCAGAACCGGCACTCACAAAGCCATGATTTTTAAATGGCTTGAAAACCAGGGCAGGCTTTCCGAGAAAACCAGGGTGTACGGATTTACCAGATCCTGGTCCAAGACCGGTACAGCTCTTTCCAGTGTTATTGCCGCTGCACTTGTCTGGAAGAGCGGGGCCTATTCAAGTGTTTTCCTTTTCTGCATACCGCCCTACCTGCTGAATCTTGTGAATCTGCTTTCATATCCCGGGGACCTGGAGGGAAGCGAGAGCGGGAGCACCTCAATCAGAGACAGTTTCGAAATGCTGAAATCCACGTTGAAAGATGCTCTGACTCTGAAACCCCTCAGGCGTCTCATAGGGGAAACAATGGGCTTCGAGGGAGTGCACAAAGTCACCTCTGATTATGTGCAGCCGGTAATCAAGTCTATTGCTGTCTCCATTCCCATTCTGGCAGGGCTTTCAGGAGACAGGGGCTCTGCTGCTCTTGCCGGGGGGATATATTTTGTACTGGCTCTGATCGGAATATTCGGAGCCAGATTTTCCCACAGGTTTGTTGCTGCAGCCGGGACAGAGCAAAAAGCTGTTTCCCGCCTGTGGAGATCGGGTTTCCTGATGTACCTCTTGATGGCTCCGGCTCTATTTATGAGGTGGTACGCGGCAGCTATTGTGATCTTTGTTGTTCTTGAACTGCTTCAGAATCTGTGGAGACCGGTGCAGGTTGGCAGGTTCGATGAAGTATCGAAGGGCAGCAGGCGGGCGACAGTTCTCTCTATAGAATCTCAGGCAAAATCACTGTCAGCAATGGTATACGCTCCGGTCCTGGGGCTTTTCGCAGACAAACTTGGCCTGTGGACTGTTGGAGCAGCAGGAGCTCTTGTGGCCGGGATCGTTCTTTTTTTCAGAAACAGAGCCGTTTCGGAATAGTCCTGAGGAGCCCCGGGATGTATATTCTTCTTCATGTTTGATGTATTTGAAAACTCCGATTACAAGCTGTATCTTGTCGGGGGTTCTGTCCGCGACCGTCTTATGGGCATAACACCCGGGGACACGGATTATGCAACTGATGCTCTGCCCGGGGATGTTATAGACTTTCTCTCCGAGGCGGGAGTGAAAGTAATACCTACCGGTGTTCCATTCGGAACTGTTACCGCCATTCACCCTGTGACAGGTGAAAAAGCGGAGATTACAACATTCAGGTGTGCAGAGATCTATCACAGGGGTTCCAGGCATCCCGTTGTGGAATTCGGGACCAATATAGAGGAGGATCTCCGAAGGCGCGATTTCACCGTGAATGCCATGGCCATGGACAGTGCAGGAAATATCATTGATCCTTTCAATGGCAGAAAAGACTTGAGCGAGGGCATTCTGAATACACCCGGGAGCCCTGACGAGTCATTCACGGATGATCCCTTGAGAATACTCAGAGCCTACCGTTTCGCAGCAAAACTGGGATTTGCAATTACTCCAGGGGTTCGAAGATCAGCCAGATGTTTTGCCGGGGAACTGGCTGGAATCTCGGCTGAGAGAAAATGCAGAGAACTGACAGGATTGCTGGCAGCCTTTGACGGTACAGGTGTGGCCATCTCCCTCTCCATGATGAAGGAGGATGGTGTGCTCATGAAAGTTATTCCTGAGCTTGAGAACCTCTTCATTCTTGACGGGTTGAATCAGGGCAGATACCATGATTCCGATGCATGGAAACACACACTCCGTGTTGTTGAAGAGGTTCCTCCTGTTGCGGTTCTTCGCTGGGCCGCTCTGCTTCATGATGCAGGCAAGGGTCTGGCAAGAAAAGTTGATGAAAAGGGTGAACCCCATTTTAACAACCACGAAATCCACAGTGAATCCCTTACAGCAGCTGTGGCTGAACGGCTGAAGTTTTCACGGGTAGTCAAGAGGGATGTGTCCCTTCTTGTGAAGAATCACATGCGACCTGTGCTCTACAATTCCCAGTGGTCCAACAGTGCCGTGAGAAGACTTATGAGAAATGCCGGTGATCAGCTTGAGAATCTTCTGCTGCTTGCTGAAGCAGACATAAGAGCGCACAAGCCTGACAGCGTGGAGGAGGCCCTGGACCGCTTGGAAGAGCTCAGATCGAGAATTGCCGGGCAGGATACAGGGAGAATAATCCCCAGGGAAATGGGCCACAGGCTTTCTGCGCTTGGCTTTGAAGGGCCGGTTATCGGCAGGATACTCAGCATGCTTGAGGATATGGCTGCAGACGGGATACTTCCGGAAAACCCCACTGAAGACCAGTGTTTTTCAGCACTGTGGGAGACCCAGATAAAACAGGATTAACCGCTCAGGAAATTTTCACCGAAGGCTTGCATATTTTCCTGATTGCACTGTCAGGCAGGTGTCTTGATACCATCAGAAGCAGAAACATTACTAACCATGAATAGATGATCCTGCCAGGGAGAGCTGCAATAGACCACACCCCCAGCGACCCCACAAGCATGGTGTCTTCTATCACAGCATGACAGATGCTCATGAATGAAACCGATGCAAGTATCTGCCTGGGGGGAATAATGCCTCTTTCAGCTTCACGGATGATCATGCCTCCGCCGTAGGAAATCCCCAGTATCAGCCCTATTACTGTAATCGTAGAGGCTTCATCACCTATCCCCATTGGTGAGAACGCAGGCCTCAGTGCCCTTTTCAGGAAGGCCATGACACCAATACGTTCCAGAATATCCATCATTATCAGTACAGCGAGAATCACAGCGAATATGGTTGCCATGCTCTTGAGAGTTCCCAGTATCCAGTCTGCCAGACCGGCTCCCTGCTTTGCAGCGCTCCAGAGTACTACCGGGTCTCCCTGGAGTATTCCGGTGGTGGAGAATATCCAGTTTAGAAGAATCCCGAAAAGAAGCCCTGCAAGGAGCCTGAAAGGAATAAGGAACCATGGTTTTACTCCTGACCTGGCTGCTACAGTTATTTCTACAGGAAGCGAGTGGCAGATAAGCAGCATACATCCCAGAGTTGTTACCTGTGCTCCATTGAGATGAAGCGGTTCAACCATGCCTGCAGTAATAGTGAGACCGCCGTACATGTTGGATAACATTCCTGTTACCCAGGCAAGGCCGGCGCCGCCTGGAAGACCGCAAAGCTCCATTACAGGAGAAAATACCTGTGCCACAGGCTGGAATATGCCCAGAACTTCCAGGATCTTCACCGCTATAAGCGCCGGTATCATTACCTTGAAGAGTTCAAGGCAGACACCTCCAGATTTCCTGAGTAGTTTCAGGAACCACGTGATTATTCGATTCATCATGGCAGCTATTATAATGAACGGGCACCTGAGATGCCTGAAACGGAGAGAATATGGAACAGCGGATAAGAGACCGATTTACTGATGCCATTCTGGCAGAAGCAGCAAGCCGATACGGAGTAACTTCCGATTCGCTTGTGTCCCTGGGAGGGTTTGAGAGTTTCATTTACAGGTACGACCAGGGAAGTTCCGGGGTTATTCTTCGACTGGCACACAGTCTTCGCAGAACTCATGACTTAATACAGGGTGAAGTTAATTTCATCAGGTATCTTGCGGATAATGGAGTTGCAGTGGCAGATGCGATTCCTTCAATTCCCGGGAACCTTATTGAAGAGATTCCTGACTGTGAAGGCGGCAGTTTTCTGGTTACCGCCTTCAGGGAGATTAAGGGAAAAACTCCCTGGGACTTCGGCTGGACTCCTGAGCTCTTCGAACAGTATGGAAGTACCATGGGGAAGATGCACAGGCTGGCTGTGGGCTACTCGCCGGAGAAACGGCTGCGGCCAGCATGGAACAGCCATGAGCTGGGTGGCGACCTCACTGAAATGATCCCTGCCAGCCAGTCTGCTGTTGCGGATCGGATTCGGGAGCTGGAAGCTCAGGCTCTTGCTTTGCCGGTTGAAAAAAACTCATACGGTCTTGTTCATTACGATGTGCATGAGGGAAACATGCTTATCGACAGGAACGGCAGGATCAACCTGTTCGACTTTGACGACTGCTCAATGAACTGGTTTGCATTCGATATAGCTGTTGCTCTGTTTTACATGGTGACAAATGCAGAGGAGCCTGAAAAGGTGGCGATGGAATTCCTGAAACCCTATTTCCAGGGATATTCAAGAGAGTACAGTCTCAGCAGGAAGTGGCTTGAGCATATCCCTCTTTTCCTTAGAATTCGTGAGGTGGACATGTACGCTGTGATACACAGGAGCATGGACCTCTCTTCTCTGGACGTATGGTGCGGAAAGTTCATGGATGGAAGACGTGAACGGATAGAAAACGGAACTCCCTATCTTGATCTGGATTTTGCCCGGTTCGGTGAGCACTTCCGTTGACCGGCCCAGGGGTGCTGTTTGTGGATGTTCAGGCTGTGGGCAGCCCTGGCAGCGGATTCCCTCTTGAGGTAGCATGGAAACCGGAAACAGGTCCCGCTCACAGCTTTCTTGTTCGCCGCTCAGGGATTGAGGTTCCGGCAAGAATAAGGTCAATAACCGGAATTTCTTCTGATGACCTTTGCAGTTCGGCTGCCATACCTGTGGAAGAGTTGAGACAGCTGTTCATGTCAGCTGCTGGACTCTGTCCAGGGCAAACGCCTCTGATTTTAGCAGCTCATCATGCTGTTTACGAGAAGAAATGGCTGGACAGTCTCACCGGTATGGACCTTGATTTTCTCTGCACCAGAATACTGGCAAAAGAGCAGCTGGTCAATCTGCGCTCCGGCAGTCTCAGGGCGGTTGCCGGGCACATCGGGTACTCCATGGGGGAGAAGAGAAGAGCACTGGAACACATTCTGGCTACAGAGGCGATTTACCAGGCCCTGCAGATGGGTTTTGAAAACGTCCTTTCGAAAAGAGAAGAGAGGCTGTCCCTTCCTGAAAACCCCGGTGTATACAGATTTTCCGATACTGCGGGAAGGCTTCTTTACGTAGGAAAAGCCGGGAACCTCAGGCGAAGGGTAAACAGCCATTTTACAGGAAAATCCAAAGGCAGACACTCGGAGCTGATCTCCAGGGTATCCAGAATTGACTGTGAAATTCTCGAGACTGCTTTTCACGCAGCAGTTCGGGAAAGTGAACTTATCAGCACTCTGTCCCCTGAATACAATTCAGCTGGAAAGATCCGAACTGCTGAACTCTGGTTCCTCTCACCTGATCTCACTGAAGTTCTTGAACAGGGACACAGCAGAGCCTGCTACGGTCCGTTCGTTTCACTGCATCCTGCTGCAGAATTTTCCCGGCTCGTTCAGATGATACATTCCGGCGATGTATCAGCGGAAATTGTGGAAAACCTTATGGGAAAGGCCCCTGTTCAGCTTGTTTATAACGTACTGATGCAGTGGAGAATTCAGGTGCTTGAACAGGGGATTCTTCAGTACGGAATTCACCTGTTTCTTCAGCCACGGGAGACCAGGAAAAAAGAGAAGGCCATGAAAGAAGAAATTGTTGATGAACAATATGTAAGGGCCCGGCTGGATAATCTTCTCATGGCTGGAGCTCACATGTGCCGGAAATCCGCCGCTTCTGGACTTCTTGCAGGAAGTTCTGTGACATGGGCTGACAGCGCCTCTCCGGATACTGTGCATGACTATGTGGATAACTCGCCACGTGATATGCGGGATCAGGCTGAAGTGCGGAAACTGCTTGTGGTTCTCTCAGAGATAAAGAGAATTTACAGAGATTCTGCGGTTGTGAAAATTACTACTGCCGGCGGCTTCGTTCTGAAAGGCGCTGCTCTGGAAAATCTGATCCTATTACTGTAAAAACATTTCCCAGTGAATAAGCCGAAATTTGCATAATGGCAATTGAATTTATCATATTGTCAATGTTGTTTTTGACAACACACAACACCCTAGTATGACATAAGGGTCATTGAAAAGGAAGGGGTTTCCATGCTGCAGCTATTCACTGTTCTGGTGTTAACCACTGCAACTCCCCAGGGCTCATTGACAGCTGTGAGAACGGACTCTGCTCCGGAAATTGACGGTATTCTCGAGGAATCAGTCTGGAATCTGACTACAGGAGAAACCTGTGAGCTGTGGCAGTTTGCTCCGAATTACAACGAAGAAATGACACAGCCCACTACACTGAAGATACTCTACGATGATTCTTACATTTACTTCGGTATGATCATGACTGATTCTCTGCCTGACAGAATGGTGGGTGCCCTTACCCCCAGAGACAACTACATCAATGGAGAATGGATCGCAATTCTTCTGGATACATGGTGTGACGGAAGAAGCGCTTTCAGTTTTGAAGTCAGCCTTGCGAACTCTCAGATGGATTCAAGGCTGAACGGTCAGGGAGGCTGGGATTACAGCTGGGATGCTGTATGGGAGAGTGGAACCGCCAGACTGGAAAACGGCTGGTCAGCTGAATTTGCTATTCCTCTCAGCTGCCTGAGGTTTCCCGACTGTCCGGAGCAGCGGTGGTCTGTGAACTTCCAGAGAATCCTCAGCAGAACCTCTGAGAACGGGTGGTACAGATTGTCTGAAAGTCAGCAGATGGCTGACCTTACTGATTTTGCTGTTATTGAGGGTATCTCCGGTATAGACGGTTCCCTGGGAATGGAGTTCAGACCCTATCTGGCAGGGAAGTACTTCGATCGTCAAACGCAAAATCAGGATGAGTTTACAGGTGATGCAGGACTCGATCTTAAAATGGGACTGTCCAGCGGTGTAACAGCAGACTTCACATTGAACCCGGATTTCGGCCAGGTGGAAGCTGATGAATCAGAAATGAATCTCAGTCATTTCGAACTGTTCCTGCAGGAGAGAAGACCCTTTTTCATGGAACGGAGAGAGCTGTTTGAAATGCCGTTCAATCTGTTCTATTCCAGAAGGATAGGAGCTGTGGGAGGGAATGGTGATCTTGTGCCTATCATCGGAGGAGCAAAGATCACAGGCAGCATCGGGCAGTACAGGTTCGGATTCCTGGATGCTGTTACCGGTCGGGTGTGGGAGGATGACACCACACTGGTGGAAACCGGTGCAAACTATGGTGTATTCAGAGGTATCAGAGAGTTTGCCGGCTACAACTACCTTGCTGTTTCAGCTGTGTCGAAGGACTCCTGGGAGCAGGAGGGTATCGATGCAGAAAGCAACAGTGGTGCAGCTTTTGACGGGGCTTACGAACTGCCTGGAGGAAACCTTGTTTCCGGATATCTTGCAGGAAGCTGGAATACCGGAATGGATGACGGTATGGCCTGGAGTCTGGAGCTGGATAAGGTTAGAAGCACCCTGGGGTACTGGGGCGGTTTCGCTCAGGTTGATAAGAATTTTGATGTAAACGGAACAGGCTTCACAACGGAAACAAACTACAGACATACCTGGGGAGGCATACGGAAAACATTCCGCCCTGAGAACATCTTCTCTACTTTTTCTCTCTGGAGCAGTTACAGTTATAGAAATCAGATAGACGGAGAAGTGCTGAATCAGAACAGCCACATTGAAGTAAACGGAACATTCAAGAACGGCTGGAATTTTACAGCACAGACAGAAATTGCAGGAGATAACTTTGATCCCTACGAGGGACCGGAAGGCCACTTCTATGACGGATCTGTTAACTATTTTGCAGGTGGAGGATCAAATCCGTTCTACCCATTCAAGTTCTGGGCCGGGGCCGGCGGAGGAGAGTATGACAGTCAGGGTACATTCACAAATCTGACCGGTAACATGAGATACAGACCTGTTCCGGTTCTTGAAGCCTCAATTGCCGGCAACTGGTTCAGAACATTCGATACCGAGAACTACAACTGGGAGGTTGAAGAATTTGATGTAAGGTCCACTGACTGGCGTTCGGTAACTGTAAGACTTGCATACATGTTCAACCCGGAAATGAATCTGAGGCTATTCTCTCAGTATTCCGATTTCACAATGGACTATCAGGCAACTGGAGAATCCGAGAGCAGTCAGATCAGGTCCAATCTGCTTTTCTCATGGCAGTATCGGCCAGGCAGCATGTTCTACATCCTGGGTGAGACGATTTTCAACGGTGAC
>CAYLRO010000003.1:0-106962 GCA_964386635.1 uncultured bacterium
CGTAAGCACGGTTCTGTGAGAGGGATGGGGCGTGAGCCCCACCCTACTCAATTATCTTCTCCTGTGAAGCAGAGTTCTTCAATCAAAGGAGATCCATTATGACAGTACTGATCCTTTCATTACTATCCACATTTTCAATTGCAGCGTACGATGCTGATGCAGGTGAATGGGGAGTCGCAGTAGCATCCTGTGTCCCGTTTGCCTACAACTCCGTGGCCTGGGCTGAAGCGGAAACAGGAGCAATAGCCACCCAGTCCTGGACAAACCACTACTACGGTACAGATGGTCTGTTACTTCTCGAAAGCGGTCTCAGTGCCGATTCAGTAATACAGCTTCTCACTTCAGCAGATTCCCTTCTGGAGCAGCGGCAGCTTGGAGTGGTGGACATGTACGGCAATTCAGCTGCCTTTACAGGAGAAATGTGCATGGAGTGGGCAGGTTCTGTTCAAGGCTACGGCTACACGATTCAGGGAAATATTCTTACAGGACCTGAAGTTGTTCAGGCAATGGAGCAGGCATTCCTTGGCACACAGGGAACTCCACTGGCAGAAAGGCTCTATGCAGCGCTTGCGGCTGGTGAGGCTGCTGGAGGTGACTCACGAGGAAGACAGTCCGCAGGGCTCCTTGTTGTAAGAACAGGAGGGGGACATTCAGGAGCTACAGACAGGTTCGTTGAGCTTGTTGTAAATGATAACCCTGATCCTCTTTCAGAGCTTGGTGATCATCTATACACCTGGGAGCTTTACAACTGCGTTCCGGTTTATGCAGGTGAAGTTGATATTGATCCGGTATCAGAGGAGAGAATGCTTCACATTATCGGTGAGCTTTCTGAAAGAGGAAGCGATAACCCGCAACTGCTCAATCTGGGTGCATGGGAGCTTGCCATAAGAGACATAATGCTGGATGATGCTGTGGCCATGGCTCGTCAGGCTGTTGAACTTGCACCGGAGGATTCGAATATCAGAGATACACTGGCTGAAGCTCTGTTCAGAAACGGCGACGTTCAGGGTGCTGTGGAACAGGCCAGGTACGCTGTTGAGCTTGACCCGGAAAATCTGTATCTGCAGGAGCAACTTGAGAGATTCACTGAACACGGTATCCCAGGAACCGTTCAATAAATTCCCATGCTTCCCGGGATACACCATACCAGTATACAGAAAACTGATGCGTTTCCTTATATTCAACCTGCTGGAACAGTCAGAGGGGAATGCAGATAATGAGAAACGGAAGACTGCAGGTATACACCGGGAACGGCAAGGGTAAAACTACAGCTTTGCTGGGCCTTGCAGTAAGGGCTGCATGTTCAGGAATGAGGGTTTACATAGGCCAGTTCATGAAGGGTCAGAACTATTCAGAGTTGTGTCTTCCTGAGAGATTCCCCGAGATAACTCTGGAACAGTTCGGTTCACCGGCTTTCCTGAAAGCTGGTGAAAAACCCTCGGAAACAGACATGCTCATGGCTGAGAATGGACTTTCTGCAGTGTGCGGCGCCCTCACTTCCGGGAAGTATGATCTTGTGGCTGCAGATGAGATTTGCGTAAGTGTTCATCTGGGGCTTTTGAAAGAAGATGCTGTTCTTCAGCTTGCAGATATGCGACCTGCAACTGTTGAGCTGGTGCTTACCGGGCGCTATGCGTCAGACAGTATTATTGAGAAGGCTGATCTTGTTACAGAGATGATGGAAGTGAAGCACTACTACAATACGGAGAAACTTTTAGCCAGAACTGGGATAGAGAACTGAAAGAGAGGGGATAAAATGAAAATATCAGTATTTGTGCTTTTGTTCGTCTGTTCATTAATGCTCGCAGCAGTAATGGAGCCTGTCAGAGACGGCATGGATTTTTTTGCGGGAGTCGGCGCCTGGATTCCGGGAATTCTGAACGATGACAATCAGCTTTCAGTGGGGCCTGTGTTTCAGGTGGGAGTGGAGACCCCCATGTTTCAGGCTAATCAGTTCAGGCTTGCAGCGGGATTCGCCTCATGCGGTTCAGACAGATCAAACTATGACGGGATTTCAGCAGTTATGCTGAATCTTTCCTACAGGAACTTTCCGTTCTACAGACCTTATGCAGGTCCCCGTGGTCTTGAACCGTTCTTCGGCTTTACAGGAGGCGGTATCATTGCCTGGGACAGTGTGGTTCAGGGTGATTCAAAAAGTACCGGTGGAGCCATGCTGGGAGCAGAACTGGGAACCAGGATGAAAGTGAGCGAGACGATGTTCCTTGATATCACCCTTGCAGGTGAATGGGTTCCCATTGGAAGCTCAATCGCAGGTGAAGAGGAAGATCTCTCCGGAATCAGGATTCAGGGCAGTCTGGTCTTTTGATTCAAAAGAACTGAACCGCCCAGCTGTCCGCATGCCCCGGCGACATCTTCGCCTCTGGACTTGCGCAGAGTAACTGCCTGGCACCTGGGATAGAGGTATTCAGTGAATCTGTGGACTGCGTTTTCCGAAGGTCTTTCCCATTCAAGACCGGGAACAGGGTTGTACACAAGAAGATTTATCTTGCATGGAATGCTCTGTGAATAGTCTGCCAGAGCAGCTGCATCTCTACTGGAATCGTTTACTCCTCTGATAAGGCAGTATTCCAGAGTCACCCTTCTCCCGGTACTGTCTGTGTAGAGCAGCATATCCTTTTTCAGCCCGGCAAGTGATATTGAAGAAGCCGCTGGGATGATTCGTTCTCTGGTTTTCTGCAGAGCACTGTGAAGTGAAACCGCAAGGCCGTACTGTTTCCCGGTGGCAACAAGTTTTTCAATGCCCCCTGGAATACCAACTGTGGATACAGTGATTTTCCTCTGTCCAATGCAAATCCCACGGTCATCGGAGATTATGTCCAGAGCCTTTTCAACATTTTTCCAGTTATCCATGGGTTCACCCATGCCCATGAGAACCACATTACTGATTCTTTCAGGATTGACTGCTGTCATGGCGTAAAGCTGGGCTACGATCTCATCGGAGGACATGTTGCCGTGAAATCCTGCAGAGCCGGTCATGCAGAATCTGCATCCCATTCTGCATCCGTACTGTGTTGAGAGACAGGCTGTGAACCTGGGAGGATCGGGAATTATCACCGATTCTGCCGGCCCCCCCGGGAGTGCAAGAAGAAACTTGGATGTTCCATCGGATGCTGTAACAGGATCAGAATTATCTGGAATTGTGATAACTGCCTGTTGTTCAAGAAGAGCTCTGAAACTTTTGGAGAGATCCGTCATATCACTGAAGGATCGGACCCTTCTGAAATGCAGCCATTTGTACAGCTGAGCAGCTCTGAACGGCTTCTGATCAAGTTCATCCACCAGCCAGTGCTGCAGCTCATTGAATGTCATTCCAAGTATTCTGACAGACACAGTGTCCCTCCGGTTAACGACACGGAAAGATAATGAAAACCGCACCGGGAATGGTTCCCGATGCGGTTTCTGTAACTGCTGCTTTGTTAGAACGAGTAAGACGTCTGGAAGTGTATTGTGTTCTGAGAGTGGTCAACGGTTATTCCCTGTCCGAATGGATTTGCCGTCAGGTCTGTATTGTTGTTGGTCTGACCATTCTCAAATCCGTGCTCCCAGGCAAAGTCCAGGTTCCATTTTCCCAGGGATGCACCGTAGCCCAGAGTTGCGTGCTGTTCCACAATGGCTGGAAAAAGAGGAGACAGATATTCATCCGGCACAGGGCTCTTACCGTAATTGAAACCGGCTCTTACTGCATGAACAGGGTTGATAGAGTATTCCACTCCAAGAGCATACACCCACTGATCTTCCCAGTTCATCTGGAAATCGCTTGTATTGGTGTATCCGCCCTGTCCGTTCGGGAAGGGATTCCCCGGGAAACCGTCAGGGGGACTGGAAACTTCAAGACCCACTACTTCCATTGCGGATGACCAGCTGATCATCTTTGCATCTGCTGCGATAAGGAATCTTGAACCTGGCTTCAGTGCTATGCCGAACTCAAGTTCAGCAGGCCAGTTGAAGTCAATCATTCTGGCATCATATTCCACTTTACCGCTCTGTGAACCGAAATTCAGTGTTGCAGTGCCGCCGTCCATATCAAGAGCGGTTTCAGTTGTGTATACCGCACCGAGGCTGATCTTGTCACACATTTTGTAGTGCATGCCGATTTTGCCGGCATAGCCGATGTCTGAAAGACCTTCTACATCTATTCCCCCCTGGCTCTCAGGGAACATGGAGAAATCCATCCCGGCATACCCGGCCATTGCTGAAAGTCCCAGGGAGAAGGCGTTGCTGACCTGGTATCCCACGGATCCTGTCAGCCTCATGAACATTACACTGGACATCAGTTCATCAGAAGTGGTGGCACTTGTTGGAAAGTTCTGAAAATCTACTCCCATTCCACCTTGAGCATAGGCTTCTATACCAATTATCCATGGTGAATCACTTCCTGCTCTTGTGGCGAATGCCAGAGAGGGCAGGGGGAACACCTGAGATTCGCCTTCAATATCCAGCCCCATGTTATCATTGGAAACATTCAACTGAGGCATAAGCAGTGAAATTCCTGCAGCAATGGATTGCTCAGAGGTTTTACCCATCACAGCAGGATTACCTGAGACGCCGGAAGCATCTGTAAGAACAGCTGCATCGGCACCTGCCATTCCTGCGGACCTTGCTCCGTAACTTATCATGTTCATGCCGTTTGTAGCAATTGCTGATCCTGCAAGCAGAAGGCACAAAAGAACTGGTGTAATTCTCATACCTTTTGACTCCCTTCAGTTTGGACGCATTCGTGAAAGACTAGTTACGAAATTCACAAATAAGTATAAGTGAAACTATTCACAAACACAATCCCAACTGTTCTCCTGACGGATTTTACCTTGTATTATTGTTGACAGTAATTAACTGAAAGGAAACTCTCATGAACAGGAAGATCGGGATTATCGGCGGGAGCGGTATCTACTCCATTCCCGGAGTTGAGATGAAGAGCAGCAGGAAAATTGAAACACCCTTCGGGGATCCATCTGCAGATATCTCTTTCGGGGAGCTCTACGGACTGGAACTTGCCTTCATCCCCAGGCACGGAGCAGGACACAGATATTCTCCTTCAGAGGTGCCGTATGCAGCCAATATCTACGCACTGAAAAGTGTTGGTGTTGATACTCTGATCAGTTTCAATGCTGTTGGCAGCCTCAGGGCACATATCCAGCCCAGACACTTCGTTGTTCCCGATCAGCTTTTCGACAGAACAAAGGGTATAAGACGATCTTCCTTCTTCGGGCAGGGCGTGGTGGCACATGCTTCCCTGGGTGATCCGTTCTGCAGCAGTCTTAGAAAGATTCTTGTGAAGGCTGCAGAGAAAGCCGGGGCAGTGGTGCATGATGGAGGAACCCTTGTTGTTATGGAGGGTCCCGCCTTCAGCACCAGAGCTGAAAGCGAATTCTACCGGGCACAGGGCTGGGACCTGATAGGAATGACAACCCTGCCTGAAGCCAAACTTGCAAGGGAAGCCGGAATGTGCTTCGGAACACTGGCCATGAGTACCGATTACGACTGCTGGCACCAGGGGGAAGAAGATGTTACACTGGAAATGGTTATTCAGGTGGTGAAAGACAATGTGAAAATGGCTGGCCAGGTTCTTGCAGAGGCCCTGCTGCTTCTGAAGGACTCAGAAGAAAAAAACTGTGGATGCGCTGCTCCCATCGGTTCCATGACTTCCCGGGATGCGTCTCCGGATGTCAGGCTTGCGCAGCTTGAAACTGTACTGAGAAGAGAATGAGAACTCTGTCTGATACTGGAGAACACGGTTTCATAAGGGCCATAAGGGAAAAGTATCCCATGGCCCTGGCAGGGGATGACGGAGCGGTGCTTGAGTCACTTGAAACCCCTGTAGTTACAACAGATTCCTTTTTTCAGGGAACACATTTCCAAACATGGTGGACTGAACCTGAGAAACTTTCGGTAAGGCTTCTTGAAGCCACCCTGTCAGACCTGGCGGCAATGGGTGCTGTTTCAAGGTATCTCTTCAGCTCAGTTGTACTGCCTCCCGACATGGAGATTGACTGGCTGATAAACTTCTATTCAGGGCTTACCGGACGGGAAGACTGTCTTCTTGCAGGGGGAGAAACGATTAAGGGAAACACCTTCGGAGTAACACTGACCGCAATAGGTGAGTGCGGCAGTAAAACTCCCTTCAGGCGGAATACCGCAAACCCCGGAGATTCTCTCTGGGTGACAGGACCTCTGGGAAGGTCTTTCAATTCACCTGAACTGCTGGAAAAAGGACGACGGGAAACACTTACTGAAAGAGAGAAGAAGCAGACAGAGCTTTTCCTTAATCCCAGGGCGCGGTTCGATGCTGTTTCAGTTCTGAGGGAAGCAGGATCAATTACTGCAATCGATATCTCAGACGGTCTTTTCTCTGAATGTGCCCACATTACAAGGGAAAGCGGTGTTGGCATCACTCTTGACCTGAACCTGGTTCCCCTTGTGGATTACTGCAGTGAATTGCCGGTTGAAGCCTGTTCCGCCGGGGAAGACTTTGAGCTGTTGTTTACACTCCCTGAAGGAAAAGAAGTGTCCGGATTTCACAGGATAGGCCACATTCTTCAGGGAGATTCTCTTACAGTATTCAACAATGGCAAAAAGATTCACACTGGAATAAGAGGATACGACCATTTCACCTGAGTGTTCAAGTTGATATCTGCTACTCCAGTATTGCGGTCATGTTCCCTGTGAGAATGAAGTCTGGATTGCCGTAAAGAATTGTGAGTTCACAGCCATCGGTGGAATCCAGATTCCAGAGGGGTATTACATCTGAAGGGTTGTGTGCCAATCCAAGAAGCGAATCTGATCCGAAGAGAACCGGATCGATCCTTATCCCGGTGTTTTCCATGACATTCCATGCATGAAAAACGCAGCTGTCGCGGTCCAGAATAACACCTCCGGTAACTGACAGACCGATGTCGATCTCCTCTGCCAGTCTGGACATTTCTCTGCTCATGGGGACACAGGGTCCAGGAAGGACATCCGGTATGCTGAGATTCCTGAGGGTTCCGGAGAGCCACTCAAGGGTCTCATCACTCACAACCGGGGAAATGGGACGCATGGTCATGGGTTCCTGAAACAGTCTCATTGTTATTGTCAGGTCTTCTGAGCTGCCTGAAGGAATGCAGGGAATGTCTGCATAGAGGACACCGCTGCTTATGCTGAAGTCGTTCTGAAGCAGAGCCAGTTCCTGATAGGGAAGATGAGATACGGGCATGGGTATTATCACCTGAATATCTCTGGCAGTCATGGATCCTGAATTTGTGATGGTAACAGTAAGGGTAAGGGTGGTGTCCAGTGTGGAACACCCCTGTATCCGGTTCAAAAGCCATCTGCCTGTTTCCTCAGAGGTGCTGTTTCCCAGGGCCAGACCATAGATGCGCGCAGCTCTGCTGAATTCACCTGATGCCTCGAGTATCCTGCCGTACTCAACCAGCCACGCCCCTTCTTCAGCAGCAGCCATCTGGGCATAAAGAACGGCTGCCTCAGGTATTCCCCGCATTGAGATCATGGCTCTTGCGGAATCTGCAGGTGAAACGGATAAACCGATAAGGGTCAGAAGAAGGATCACTGTCTGAGGCCCTTTACCGGGTCCAGAGCAGCTGCTCTGGCTGCAGGAATAACAGCTGCCGCAAGGCTTATCAGAACAGCAGCGCCTCCTGCGGAAAGAACCGGCAGGAAGGATATCTTCATGGGGAACGAATCGTGAAAGGAATAGACATCCGGAAGCTGGATCACTCCTGTGGAGCTGATAATCCAGCAGCCTGCAAGTCCCAGAGCTATTCCTGTTACTGCCCCGGTAATCCCCACAAGCATTCCCTCCCAGATAAACACTCGCATAATAAGTTTTTTTGTAGCACCCATGGCCTTCAGAACTGAGACATCCCTTCTTCTCTCCACAACTGTTCTGGAGATTGTTCCGGTGATGTTGAATGAAGCAACAAGAGTAATAAGAAGGATTGCGGCAAATGATCCCAGTCTTTCCAGTTTCATGCTTGCTGCCAGTGCAGGATTCCTTTCCTGCCAGGTGAGGACCTGCATGGAATCAGGGAGAATGTGTTCAACTGCTTCAACTACAGCATCCAGTCTGGCTCCTGCAGCAGGTTCAATGAAGTATCCAGTATATCCTCCCCCGGGAAGGAACATCCTTGCAGCTGTTTCCAGTGGAAGATAGGCTATCTTTCTGTCGTTTGCAGGAAGCCCGGTTTCCACTGAGCCTGCAAGAACAGCTCTGCCCACTCCGCTTCTGCCGCTTGAGAAGAAGGCTGCAGGAGGAAAAAGAAGCAGGGTGTCTCCTGCGCTGTGCATGAAATCTTCTGAAAGGTATACACCCAGAACCGCTCCTGGAAGACCCTGTTCAGGAGAGAAGGGAGGCACTCCCCATATAAGCATTGTATCCAGTCCTGCAGCTGTGAAGTTCTCAGGGGTGATGCCTCTTACAAGGCAACCGGCTTCTATGTTCCTGGCCGGCATTCTAACCACTGCTTCACCCTCGATGAAGGGAAAAACGAAAGCCACTTCCTCCAGTGAATTCAACAAGCCTGTAAAACCGGTGTCTGATGGCACAGGACTATTGCCGGTGGACAGAATCGCAATTGGAGAGTCAACCGCTTTCACGCTGTCTCCTATGAATTCCTCAAGTCCGCTGAGAACGCTCATTACAACCACAAGCGCAGCAACCCCCAGGGTAACCCCGGCAGTGCTTACAACTGATGCGAAGGCCAGCTTTTTTCGCCTGGGATGGCGTCTGAGATATCGCCATGCCAGTGTCCATGAAAGTGCAGTCAGGGGAACCTCCAATCCTCTACAGAGTATTGATTATATATCAAAACTGATTGATTACGAATTCCGGGAGGTCTGATCTGTCTGCATTGATGCTACTGCTTGCGGTATCTGCCGCTTCGCACACATTTACAGTTGATGTGTCTCAACCCGCCCTTCGGCCTGTGGAAGGTCTCTATGAGATCGCCATTCCGGGAATGCATCCGCTGGAAAACAATGATGGTGTTTCTCTTCCAGGAGATTACATTTTCTATCCTGTTCCTCCAGGTTCAATCCCGGAGTTGAAATGGACAGTTGAAGCAGTAGGCAGGACAGGATGGAGCAGCGAAGTGAATTTCTCTTCAGAACCTGTACTGACCGGTTATGGTTTTAATACTTCAGAAGACCGGGTTCAAGCAGCTTTTCCAGAGGAACACCAGCCTGTAGCAATGGATGTTGTACATCTTCTTGGTTCAACAGTGGCCAGGATCTCTGTTTCTCCATTCTGCTACGGCTCTCCCGGGATGTTTGCTTCCAGATTGAGCATTACTCTTACCTATCCCGACCGGAGCGGTGGAATTTCAACAGAGGGAACTCTGTTCTCCCATCTTTCTCCGGAAGCAGACAGATGGTGGCGGTACAGAACACGTTCTGAAGAAAGCCCTTTCTGGGGTAAACCCTGGGCCAGGATCAGAGTGGATGCTTCCGGTTTTTACAGTGTAACCGGACAGGAGATAATTGATGCAGGCTGCGATATCACCGGAGCACCATCTCCTTCTCTTGCAATGTTCTCAGGCCCGGCAACAATGTTTGACCCGTTGAATCCGGCTGATTCGCAGAACCTTTATCCTGTTTCGATCTCAGTTCATGACGGAGATGACGGTTTCTTCGACCCTCAGGATTCACTGGTTTTCTACGGTCGTGAGCTCTGGCACTGGAGTATTGATCCTGATTCCATCTACAGATCCTACCACAGATTCGATACAGCCAATACATACTGGCTCACCTGGGGCGGGGATAACGGAGAACGGATTGAGCAGCGCAGTGCAGCCTCCTCAGGGGGATTCCCCCTGGCACAGGGAATTGTTCCCTTCGCTTTCGAGGAAGAGATACTGTCAGACTATCAGAACATCCGTACAGGGTGGGTGTGGGACTATCTGCGCGAAAACTCACCGGGCTATTTCTATCTGAGCTCCCCGGTTAACTCTGATGATGCAACACTGAGACTGGGCTTGACCAACTCCGGATCTGCCGGAAACACTTACCATACAGTTACTGCGGAACTGGAAGATGTAATAATTCTTGACACGCTCTGCCGATCTACCAGAAATCATACCATAGCTGTTGAGGGTGTGTCCGTTGAGTCCGGAGGAGGGCTGCTTAAGGTATGGGACGATTTTGATGGATCTGCCTATCTTGACTTCGCCGAATTTATGATCCCGGTAAATCTCACGGCATCAGCAGGCTATCCCGTTTATTTCATGGATATTCCTTCAGAAAAAGTTTCTCTCAGTATTGGTCCCGTATCATCCGCCAGCGTAATCTATGATCTGACAGATCAGCTTAATCCTGTTGAGCTTTCAGACTGGACACTGGACGAGGATCAGGCTCTGCTCTCTACTGCATTTGCCGGAGGGTACGGCTTTGTGCAAGCGACTTCCCCTGCATTTTTCAAGTCTGTTCAATCTATTGTTCCCGCCCAGCCCGGCAGAGTGGTTGGAAGCAGTCTGCCTGCACAGGTGCTGGTGGCTCTTCCGGAGGAATTTTCAGGGTACATCCCTGTTATAGAGTCTGTCTACTCCTTGAGAAATCTCTCTATCTGTGCGGCTACCTACCGTGAGATCTATGACGAATTCGGACAGGGGATATCTGATCCGGGAGCAGTGAGATCCTTTGTGAGATGGGCACTGGACACATGGCCTGACCCTCCGGAAATGCTTCTGCTGATCGGCGACGGATCGGATGACCCTCTTGGTATTACTACCGGCTATCCCACCAACTCACCGATCTATGTTCAGCCGGGTACAGAACTTTGTTATGAATCCTTCTTTACCACTGTACACACCGGATCAATCTTTCCTGAAATACCATACTATCGTATTCCAGCCACCACAGAGGATGAACTTGCCGTTGTGCTTCAGAAGAGTGCTGATCTTGCTGATCCCTCCACTGCAGGACCCTGGGGAAACAACGTTGTTCTCGCAGCGGACGATGAATGGGGGGGATCAGGATTGATTGAATATGAGCATACTGAAACCTGCGAGGCCATTGCGGACAGTGTGCTCCCCGGCGAGCTGAACATTGTAAAGCACTATCTTATTGAGTATTCATGGCCGGCAGGTACCACTGGGGAGGGTGTCCATCCGTTCAAACCGGAGGCTTCACAGGATTTCATAGAACTTCTGAACTCAGGGGTGTCATCGATTTCATTCTTCGGTCACGGTTCCTATGATCAGATGGCGGAGGAAAAGCTCTTTGCTTCATCAATGACAAGCCAGCTGGAAAATGGTCCAAGGTATTTCCAGTTCTTTTCATTCTCGTGCTACAACGGAAATTTCGTTCTGTCATCAGGCGACTGTCTCTCGGAAATTATCCTGAACCACCCGAATGGAGGAGCGATTGTTGCGATTTCATGCACCGGAAGCAGCCAGGGCGGTCAGAACAAAACGCTTTCCGAGTTTCTTCTGGGAAACCTCTACGGTCAGGAGCAGCTTTCCTCAGCGGAAGCTTTCTGGGTGTCTGTAGTAGATCTTCAGTATGGAAGGAACCTGGAGTATGCCGTTCTCGGCGATGGAGCAGTTACACCTCCCATGGGAGAAACGGAACTGAGCTCCATTGATCCGCCTGGCTCTCTCCTGAGAGGGCAGGTGAATTCTGTGGAAGTTGAGTTCCCGGAGGAATCGTTCTTCAGGTTCAGATGTATGGAAAGTGCCGATACCGTTCACTACGTAAGCCCTCTAACAGGTAATATCCAGATCGACTATCTGAGACTGGGCTCAGCTATGTATAACGGAATTGTAACAACCAACGAGCAGGGCAGTGCTGTGGTGGAGTTTTTTGTACCTCTTCAGGCTGATACCGGATCCATGGGGAGAACCGATGCAACCGGAGTTTGCAGCGGCATTCTGAGAACCGCTTACGCATGGCCTCTGGCAGTGACTGACAATGGAAATTACGCTGACGATACAGATGGTCCTGAAATAGATGTTTATTTTCCAGACGAGCCGGAGGGAAGCAATCCATCTGTCTGGCAGAACTCGGTGCTTCATGCGGAGCTTTCAGATCCATCAGGAATATGCGTTCTGGGGAATAACGCAGGTTCAATAATCATGTGTTCCATTGACGGACAGTATGACGATGTCACGGAGCTTTTTTCCTTCAACACCGGCAGCTATACATCCGGTTCCTTTGATTACACATTACCAGACCTGCTTCCCGGGCAGCACCAACTCAGAGTTGTTGCCCGTGACGGGATGAAAAATACAGGGGAGACTGAATTGAACTTTACAGTTCTTGAAGGTGAACCTCCCCTGCTGGAGGATACAGGGGTTTATCCCAATCCATCCAGAGGAACCAGAGCATTTTTCTTTACTGCCGGTTCATCAGGTACTGTGAGTGTACAGGTTTTTACAATCGCAGGCAGACCGGTCTGGCAGGCGGAAAAGACCGTGGGGTCAGGAGCAGGACAGATCATATGGGATGGCTGTGATGCAGATGGCGATTCTCCTGCAGCAGGAACTTACATCTATCGGCTTACCCTTCACGGGGGATCAGACTCAGTATCTGAAACAGACCTGCTGGTGGTGAGTCCTTGATCACAAGAGCAAAAGAGCTGATACTGTCCAGCCGGAGACCGGTGGTGTTTACAGGTGCCGGAATGTCCAGCGAGAGCGGAATGCGAACATTTCGCGGAGAGGACGGCCTCTGGAAGGAATTCAGCCCTGAACAACTCTCCTCCATTCAGGGTCTTAAGGACGATCCATCCGTTGTCTGGGACTGGTATCGTATGCGATTCATGAAGACCGAGGGGGTGAAGCCCCATCCCGGATATCTTGCTCTCACACATCTCCAGGATACAAAAGGAACCCTTCCGGTAATAACACAGAATGTTGACGGACTTCACAGAGAAGCAGGGCAGAGGGATGTTCTTGAGATACACGGATCAATGCGATCAGCATCATGTATTGACAAATGCGGTTTCCAGACTGAACTTAACCGTGAACTGGTAAAGGAAATTCCTCCTTTGTGTCCGGACTGTGGAGCTGTGCTTAAACCTGATATTGTTCTCTTTGGCGAAGAGCTTCCCCGGGAAGTGATTCTAAGAGCGTATAAACTGGCGGAAGAGTGTGACCTGATGCTTGTTATAGGAACCTCTGTGCAGGTCTGGCCTGCAGCTGGAATACCTTTTGCCGCTCTTGAAAACGGAGCCTCAGTGATTGAGATAAATCCCATGAGAACGGAACTGCCAAGGTCTGAGAATGTTATCTCCATAAGACGTAATGCCGGCGAGATTCTTCCCGTTCTTACGGGCTATCAACAGGAGAGAGTATGAGTTTAATTCCCATAGCTGCCATTTTGTTTGCATCATGGAGCGGTACATTCGACTTCGGTACACCTGTCACAGCAGACAATGGCATGCCTCTCCTGGATGGTACCGTGAACATTCAGGAACCGGGCCTTCCCATGTATCCGGTGAAAACCATTTTCGTACCTGTTCCTGAAGATGTTGTGCCTGAACTTCAATTCACATCTGTCATGTCCAGGGGGTTCACTTCTGAAATTCCCAGAGCAGGAATGCTTCAAGGCAGCGGACTGGAAGTTGTAGAGGTACCTGCAGAACCTGTTGACAGAAGGATGGAAACCGTTGAACTCACAGGAGTATTCCCTCTGGCAGGAACCCAGGTTGCAGTTGTGGATATCCATCCGCTCACTGAGCAGGGCCTGGCAAGCTCAGTGACAGTCTCTCTTTCATGGGATGACAGATCGTCCGGCATGAGAATTCCTGAAAACCACCTGCTTTATGGACTGGCTCAGGGGAATGTATACTGGCCCGGGAGTTCTGAAAGAGCCTCGAGTCCTTTCTGGGGTAAGCCCTGGGCGAGAGTTTCAATCAGTGAAACAGGAGGATACAGACTGACATGCGATGAACTTGAGGCAGGCGGTTGCCCGGTTACAGGAGCACCGGTTCAAACCCTTGCTCTCTTCTCGGGACCTGGGACTCAGTTCGATAATGCTCCGGAGACGGAACATCAGCTTGAACCTGTGGCTGTTGTGGTGGAAGACAGCAATGGAGACGGTTTTTTCAATGAAGACGATGCAGTTGTTTTCATTGCAGGCGGTCTGAACAGGTTTGAGTACAGAAACGGCGTTCTTGAATGGCTCTATCACCGCTATGCAGATGACAGGGTCTACTGGCTTACCTGGGGTGGAGACAACGGCGAAAGGATGGATGCTGTTTCCGGCTCTCCTGACAGTTCCCCTTCATGGGGTTCTTCAATCCCTCACATTGTGCACATGGAAGAGAGTGGAGTCTGGATGCCCGAGTGGGAAAGGAGAACCGGATGGTTCCAGGAAAAAGTCTCTTCCGGCGAACAGATCACAATTCCAATTGATGTTGACTACACTTCAGGGTTGTCTGAAGTAACTATTGTTTTTGCTGTAACAGAACCGTCTTCATATGAAATAAGCCTTCAGGGTTACGGTTCTGTCCAGCTAAGCGGTTCCGGTTCGGCTCAAGCAGTATTCAGTGATGTTGATCTCTCCGGTTTGAGTCAGCTGCAGGTGGGTTTTGATTCAGAGAATCCTGATGCGGATGTATACCTTGACTATGTGGAGTTAAGTTTTCCTGCAGATGCATCTGCTTCAGGAAGAAGGCTCTTCCCCGGAGGTCCCGCAGGCAGGTACACTTTCCAGATACAGGGCGGAATAAGTGCTGCCTTTGATACCAGTGATCTGATGAATCCGCTTGTTATAACCGGAGGCACACAGAGTTCCGGTGTGTATTCTTTTTCCTATACCCTGACAGATACAAGCTCAATCATGGTTCTGGGAGAAGACGACTGGCTGTCACCTGAGACAGTCGCCTCTTCATCTCCAGGCAGACTGGTGGGAACAATATTTTCCGGAAACAGGCTTCTGGTTGTTCCTCCTGAGTTTACCAATGATGCCCTTGCTCTTGAATATCTGCTTGAAGAAATTGGCTATTCGGTTGTAACAGCAACCACTGAGGAGATATACGACGAATTTGGACAGGGAGTGAAAGACCCCGGGGCCATCAGATCTGCTGTAAGATGGGGCATGGATTCCTGGTCAACCCCGCTGAGTACTGTGATTCTCTGCGGAGACGGCAACTATGATCCCATGGGATATTCAACAACCAGTCCCGACCTGGTTCCTGCCATGATATTCGTAGGCGGTTCTTCAAGTTATCCCGCATGGGCTGTTGAAGACTGGTTCTCTCAGGTACACGAAAACTCATATTTTCCGGAGATTCCTGTTGCCAGGATACCTGCTGGAAATGCTGCAGCATTCGGAACAGTTTGTGCAAAGAGTGCATTGTACTATTCCGGCGAAACCGGAGGAAGCTGGAGCAGCAGAGCGGTGTTGTTCGCTGATGACGAGTGGGGGAAAGACGGAGCCTGGCAAGAAGGATATCATACCGAGCATCTTGAGGAAATCTGTTACGGCGATCTTCCTGTTCACGCCACTCCGGAAAAATTTTACCTGATAGACTTTCCCTGGCCTCCAGGAACTACCCCACAGAGTGTTCACCCTGAAAAGCCCGACGCCAGGGCTGCTTTCCTTAACCTTTGGAACAGCGGGATGGGTCTTCTGGTCTTTCACGGTCATGGCTCTGCCAACCAGCTTGCTCACGAGAAGGTCCTCCTGGGGGATGATCCAGCAGCGATGGAAAACGGTTCCAGGCTTCCGCTGGTGATGTTCATGTCGTGTGATGTTTCAAGATTCTTCAATCCAGGGATTGACTGTATCGGAGAGAAGGTTGTGTACCATCCAGGTGGCGGTGCCATCGCATCCATCGGAGCAACGGGACCTACCGGCTCCGGTGGTAACTTAGCCTATTCTCAGGCGATTCTGGGATATATCTTCAGCGAAGAAGACAGATCTATGGGATATGCTTTCTGGGCGGGAAAACTGGAGGCAGGAAGGTCAGGCAATTCCTCATACTATGTTTTTCTCGGAGTTCCCGACCTCCCTCTCATGATGTCTCAACATCTGGTACAGGTTGAAGTTGAGAATGACACCCTCTATTCAGGAGAGATCAATACGGTGTCAGGTTCGGGGGTTTCTCAGGACGGGCTTGCTCTGATTGAGATATCCGAATCTGATATACCATGGCAGTACACCATGATAGGTGGAGGAGTGATAGATTACTTCAGGCAGGGTGGTACAGCATGGAGAGGGCGGGAGCCTCTCTCTCACGGCAGTTTCACTGCTGAATGCATGATCCCTGTCTCCAGTTCGGAAGGCTACCTTGCCAGAGCAGATGCCGCTTCCGTTGTTGCTTCAGGTATTGAGTTCGGCGCTGATGCTCCGCTTGTCCTGGTTCAAGGCGATGCTCCCACTGATTTCCAGGGTCCTGAAATATCCATGTGGATCACCGGGCAGAAAGAGTCAACAGAACCTGTGATAACAGGTGAAGGGCAGCTGGAAGCAGAGCTTTCCGACCCCAGCGGTATCACATTCCTGGGCAGAACCGGAAAAACCATTCAACTGTTCGTGGATGACACTGAGTACGACCTTTCGGATTCATTCTCCTACAACACAGGATCAACTGAAACAGGTCAGCTGCAGTATACCATGTCCGGCCTGGCAGCAGGGCAGCACAGGCTGATCCTCAGGGCTCAGGACGGAGTTGGGAACCCTTCCTCCGATACGCTTTATATCACATCAACAGATGCCGCTGATGTTGCCATACAGCAGCATCTTGTCTATCCGAACCCGGGTACGGGAACAAGATGCTTCAGTTTCAATGTTTCTTCTTCAGCTCAGGTTACAGTTTCAATATTCACCACAGCAGGCAGATGTATTCAGAGACTTTCACAGTACTGTAACCAGGGATACAACCAGATCATCTGGGACGGGTTTGACGGTGATGGTGACATTCCTGCTTCCGGTGCTTACATTTACATGATCGAGGCACAGACGGAGAACGGCCTTTTCAGCCAGTCTTCAACTGTGACCGGAGTTCTGGCCACGGTTAACTGAGCACATTCGCCCGGAGGGTGAGATAATGGGCAGCGACAAGATCAGCTGGTTATGGACACAGGTTGAAGAAGCTCGAGCTTCAAGAGACACAGAAAAGGCAAGAGAAAGCCTTGAACGGCTTCTGGAAGACAGTTCTGTGAAAGGCACGCCGGATGAGAATCTGGCTGCTCTTGAAATATCCCGTCTGGACATGGAATCCGGCAGACTGAATGAAGCAGCAAAACGGCTGGCGAATTTCAAGTGGGCAGGCATACCCGGTCCTGCTGCCATGCTTCTTGGTGCTGATGTATTCATGAAACTGGACAGGTTCGAGATGTC
The DNA here is from genome assembly GCA_964386635.1 of uncultured bacterium. Classification (GTDB taxonomy): domain Bacteria; phylum Fermentibacterota; class Fermentibacteria; order Fermentibacterales; family JCC-6; genus Sabulitectum. Next base: position 17,299 of record CAYLRO010000003.1, read on the forward strand.
ACTTGACGCCCTTGAATCTTACCTGAAACAGTATCCCAGAGACATTGATGCACAGCGGAAGAAAGGTCTCATCCTTTTGATGCTTCACAGGGATCAGGAAGCCGAGAGGATTCTGCTTTCAGTTGCCCGTAGAGAGAAATACAGAGTTCCTTCAACACTGACATACCTGGCGCTTCTGGAAGCAAAGGCAAACAGGCTGGAGGAAAGCCTTCACCTTCTTCTGCAGGCCAGGGAGCTGGCCCCGTTTGATGAGAAGATCGAACACAGCCTGCTCCGGATCGAGGCCCTCAGGGTACAGATGAGACGAAGTGCAGTTGAGAGCACGAAGCTTCCCCTCGAGGATGTTGTTCCAGGAATGACAGCAGGGATGCTGGGGCTGCACGGTTATTCCCCCAATCGTGCTCGAATTGCCTCGGAGGCCTGGAAGAAATTCTGTGCTGTGAACACTCCCGCTGGAAGAAAACCCGAGACCTGGGCAGCGGCTCTGGAGTATGCTGTTACAAGGGAGGGTCCTCATCATACACAGGAGCAGCTGGCAGCTGAGTATGGTGTATCTGTGACTCAGCTGAGGGATCATTATCAGGTGATAAGGGATTCTGTTGATCTTCCATCAGCAAACCTTCTTGAAGAGGTTGCAGAAGAGGGTTCCGATCTTCTCCGGGAGGCCAGGAAAGAAGAGATAGCAGCAGTTCTGGCTGAACTGGGTTCAGAAAACGGCAAATTCCGCAGTGCAGCAGAAGCAGCTTCCTGGGTTTTCGAAAGAGTCTCTCCTGTAGACGACAAACAGCGACGGGAAATGGAAGAGTTTGTTGCATACATCTGGCGCAGAAAGAATTACGATACTTAACCACCTGTCTCTTGTGAATTATTATATTAGCGCTGATTCTTTCAGGTGGATGCCACTGCTTGTTGAAGGTGGTAACATGTTCGCCTGAAAAGATTTACAGCATATTCTGCACACTGAAAGTATATCTAATTCAACGGAACGGGAAAACATGACCAGCAAGAAGTATGTGTATCACTTCGGCTCCACGGGAACCGATGGCGACCGAACGATGAAAGAACTACTGGGTGGCAAGGGTGCCAACCTTGCGGAAATGACCAGAATAGGAATGCCGGTTCCCCCGGGATTCACCATATCAACAGAAACATGCGACGCTTTCTACAAAGCCGGTTCAGTATGGCCCGAGGGTCTTGATGACCAGGTAAGAGCCGGTATTGAAAAACTGGAAAAGGAACTGGGCAAGAAGTTCGGCGACCCGGTTAATCCTCTTCTCGTTTCCGTAAGAAGCGGTGCAGCGGTATCCATGCCTGGAATGATGGACACTGTTCTTAACCTGGGTATCAATGACGACACCCTTAAAGCAGTGGCAGAGAAGAGTGGCAACGAGAGGTTCGCCTGGGATTCATACAGACGCTTCATGCAGATGTTCGGTGATGTTGTAATGAATATTCCTCATAGCGATTTCGAGCATGCCCTGCAGAGTCTTAAGGACCAGAAGGGTGTTAAACTTGACACTGATCTTGGCGTGGAAGATCTGAAAGAACTTGTGTCTCTTTACAGAGATATTTATCGCAAAGCAATAGGGGAAGATTTCCCTACTGATCCCTGGGTACAGCTGACAAAGGCAGTGAACGCCGTATTCAGCAGCTGGAACAACTCCAGGGCAATCAGATATCGCGAGCTTAACGAGATCAGGGGTCTCATAGGAACAGCCGTTAATGTTCAGGCAATGGTGTTCGGTAACATGGGTGGAGAATCAGGCACAGGTGTCTGCTTCACAAGAGATCCGGCAACCGGCGAGAATGTCTTCTACGGCGAGTACCTGATGGATGCACAGGGAGAGGATGTCGTTGCCGGTATCCGTACCCCTCAGCCTATTGCCACCCTTGATGGACAGGATCCCGACTCTTATAGAAAACTTCTTGACCTTCGTGAGAAGCTTGAACTTCATTACCATGATATGCAGGATATCGAGTTCACAATCGAGGAAGGTGTTCTTTACCTTCTTCAGACAAGAACCGGTAAGAGGACTGTTTTTGCAGCTCTTAACATGGCTGTGGACATGCACGAAGAGGGCCTCATCAGCAAAGAAGAGGCTGTAATGAGAGTTCCCGCTCAGAGCTTTAATCAGCTTTTCGCTCCTATTCTGGGCAGTGAAAGCAAGGCTTCTGCCAGACTTCTTACAAAGGCCCTCAACGCATCTCCCGGTGGTGCCTGCGGCAAAGCCGTTTTCACTGCTGAAGCTGCAGAAGAGTGGGCTGCAAAAGGTGAGAGTGTTGTTCTTTGCAGACTTGAAACCAGCCCTGAGGATATTGGTGGAATGGCTGCGGCAAAAGGTATTCTCACAGCCCGTGGCGGCATGACAAGTCATGCAGCTGTTGTTGCCAGAGGAATGGGAGTACCCTGTGTTTCAGGTGCTGACGAGCTTCATATAGACAGCACTCAGAGAATACTCAAGTGCGGCGATGTAACCATAACAGAGGGTGACATCATTGCCATCGACGGATTCACCGGACAGGTGTATGCCGGAGAGGTCAGTGTAAAACCCAGCGAGATCGTTCAGGTTCTCAGAGGAGAGATGAACGGCGAAGAAAGTTCCCTTTACACTAATTACGAGAAGCTTGTAGGCTGGGCTGACGAGATCAGAAGACTTGATATCAGGACCAATGCTGATTCACCAAGAGACACAGAGATGGCTGTTCTCTTCGGGGCACAGGGCATAGGCCTCTGCAGAACAGAGCACATGTTCTTCGAAGGTGACAGAATAGTTCCTTTCAGAAAGCTCATCCTGGTTGCTGATGAAGTGAAAAGGCTCAGGGAAAAAATAGAGGCAGGGGTGGAGGATACCGCTGCTCTTGAAGCTGAGCTCAGGGAACCTCTTGCATCATACAACGAAGCCATTGCCGAACTTCTTCCCCTTCAGCGGAATGATTTTGCAGGAATCTACAGAGCGCTTAACGGGCGACCCTGTAATATCAGACTTCTTGACCCGCCTCTTCACGAGTTCCTGCCTCAGGACAACGACGGTCAGGAGGAGATGGCAGGTGTTATGGATGTGTCTCTTGAAGAGATAAAACTCAAGGTAGAATCTCTTCACGAGTTCAACCCCATGATGGGCCACAGAGGATGCCGTCTTGGTCTCACCTATCCGGAAGTGGCTGATATGCAGGTGAGGGCCATTATGGAGGCTGCGATTGAGGTTGCAAACCAGGGAATCACCGTTCTTCCTGAAATAATGATTCCTCTGGTGGGCAATGTGAAAGAACTCGAGATTTCCAGAGAGAGAGCACAGAAGGTCATTGACGCAGTTCTTGCAGAGAACGGCAAAGCTGAAAACTTCATCAACTACCATATCGGTACAATGATCGAGATACCCAGAGCTGCAGTGACAGCTGATGAGGTTGCCGGAGCTGCTGATTTCTTCAGTTTCGGAACAAATGACCTTACACAGATGGGCTGCGGTTTCTCCAGAGACGATTCAGGAAAATTCCTGGATGACTATGTGAGAATGGGAGTGTACGAGAGAGATCCCTTTGCATCTCTGGATGTAAAAGGAATCGGCAGACTGGTGGAGATCGCTGTTAAGCTGGGTAGAGAAGCAAAGCCGGGACTTAAACTCGGTGTATGCGGTGAACACGGTGGAGATCCCAGTTCAATAAAATTCTTCAACGCAGTGGGGCTCGATTATGTGTCGTGCTCACCCTACAGGGTACCTGTTGCAAGGCTTGCAGCAGCTCAGGCGGTTCTTGAAGGATAAAGATTTAACCCGGGGCGGTTTCTGTGAAGAGGAATGATATACTTCTGGCACTGGGAAGCCCCGCTCTCCTGAAAACAATGGAAGAGGCCCTCCTTCGGGAGGGTCTCTCTGTTCAGACTGCCGGGAACGGTATTGATGCAGTTCTGACAGCTGTAAAGACCAGACCCAGGTGCGTTCTCTGCGGACAGATACTGGCAGGTTTGGATGGCATTAAAGTGTGCCGCCTGCTAAGGTCGTTTAATTCAAGCAGAGAAATGCCGGTCATTGTGAGTATCCCTGACAGCAAACCGGAGATGCGCAGCAGGGCTCTCAGTGCAGGAGCTTCAGCAGTTGTGGATTACTCTACACCTGCAGGAGAGATTGCTCAGCTTGTCAGACTTCACAGCTCGGATTCCATCACTCAGCCTTCCTTTGCTGTATCCTCTTTTCCAAGGGACAGGATACTGCCTATGGCAGCAGACTGTATCGAGGAATCTCTGGAAACAATTGAGACCGTGGTAAGACTGGCCGGTGAAATGAAGGGGATTTCTTCCATTGCTGAAGCCTGCAGAAAGATGTCTGCAGGTATCCTTGGAGGGCTTGGATTTCAAAGAGTATGGATCGGCGTGTTAAACAGTTCCAGGTCTCGGATTGAAGCTGTTGCTTACAGGGGAAGGGGAGTGACTGGAGAAGCGATAAATCTTTCTGCCGCAGGGGGCAGGCTTCCTGCAGATATTGCTGTATCCAGTGGCTCTCAAGTTGTTTCCTGGGAATGTGATTCAGGGCTGACAGGTCTTGAGTGGGCAGGCAGCAGTTCCTTCATTGACACCCCTTTCAGCTCCGGGTATGGCATTGCAGGTCTTATCCGATGCGATAACGGACTTTCAAAAAAGAGAGCTTCTTCGGAGCAGTTGAGAAGCCTGGAAATGGCAGCTGATCTCCTTTCATCATTTGTAAGATATCTGGATTGTCAGGATCGTCTTGATGATGCCCTGGCGAATACCGGTAATCTTCTCTCAAGTCTTGATTCAGTAACAGTAACAGTTGATACGGATGGTTGGATCAGAGAGTTCAGCGGTGACTTTTCCCAGGTGCCGGGAATTACTGAACCCAGGCCCGGTACAAATCTTGAAGATTTTTTCAGAAGATTTCCTGAGGATGTTTCCGAGGATATTCTCAAAGGGGTAATTACTGAGAAGTGCAGTTTCCTCAAAAAGGGTGTTCGGCCGGAAAATGCTGAGGGCTATGTTGATATCCATTGTGTCCATGGGGGAGCTGCAGGAGCAAAACTGCTGTTGACTGACCGGTCCAGCCAGGGACTTCTTGCAGGAAGAGTGGAGGTGCTGGAATTCGAGACAGACACCATGGCTTCCCTTGCGGCAGATCTCACCTCAGAAGTAGACGTGGGAGAGATTTGCAGGATTATATCAAGAACGGTGGAGACCTTCTATTCCATTGAATCCATCGCAGTTCTTGCTCCGGAGACATCAGTATCATCTTTCATTCCTGAATCCATGGTGGTATATGCGGTTTCCGGATCAAAGTATCACAGTGGAGCTCTTCTGCCGGGAGCAACGGTGTTTCTTGGCAAACAGGGAGAAACCGGTGTACTGGGAGAAGCTGTGAGAAAGACCAGGATCACCAATGTTCCCGATGTCCTCCAGTGTGATTTCTACCTCAGCGGTCTTGCTGAAACAAGAAGTGAACTGGCTGTTCCAATGATATGCCGGGGCAGGGTTGTAGGGGTTGTGGATATACAAAGCCCTGAAAGATACCGGTTTCAGGCAGACGATATCAGAAGGATGAACAACATCACGGCTTTCGCTGCAGGTGCACTGGAGTCAGCTCTTCAGCAGACTGAACTGATCAACATGGCCAGGCGCGATCGTCTTACCGGTCTCCATAACATGACCTTTTTCGAGGAGCGCTATCCTGAAGAATTCGAAAGAGCACTCAGGTACGAGTATTCGTTCTCTCTGATAATGATGGACATTGATGATTTCAAAATGTACAACGATGCATTCGGTCATCCCATGGGCAATGTACTTCTTCAGAAAGTCACCAGGGCAATGGGTAAAGCTCTCAGGGATGTTGATATTCTGGTGAGGTATGGTGGAGAGGAATTCATCTGTGTTCTGCCGTTGACAGATAAGCAGATAGCTGTTGAAATTGCAGAGCGGATCCGCACAAAGGTAATGGAAGCAAATGAAGAAATCCCCAATGCCGATTCACAGCCTGGAGGTTTTGTCAGCCTCAGTCTGGGGGTGGCAACTTTTCCCGTTGACTCAAGAGAGAAAGATGAGCTGGTGGAACTGGCTGATCAGAGGATGTACCGGGCCAAACGGTCAGGTAAGAACAAAGTATGTCACAGCTGAGGATCACGAATATGTATGATGTGGTAATAGAGGATGGTTTTTCAGGATACTGCGTTGTGAAGCTGAAGAGAGTTCTTGCTCAAATGGTGGAACAGGCAGGCGGATGGCCTGACGGAACATCAGAGGGGGACAGAGTTCTTCTTAAAGTAAATATGCTGGCAGCGAAGGATCCTTCCCGGGGAATAACAACTCACCCGGCAGTTGTTGCTGCCGTTGTTTTGCTTCTTCAGGATAGAGGCTGTCTGGTTGAGATCGGCGACAGCCCCGGTGGAGCAGTTAAAGGCGTAAAACGCTACTGGGAGAAGTGCGGATTTCAACTTGCAGCGGATATCACCGGTGCAGCCCTGGTGAGTTTTGAAGCATCAGGTTCCAGAAATGTTTCCATTCATGGAAGAGATTACGATGTTGCGTTGCCGGTTCTGGACCGTTACCAATGCAGGATCAACCTTTCCAAATTCAAGACACATTCCTATACCAGAATGACTAATTCAGTAAAGAACGCATTCGGTATAGTTCCAGGTTTCGGCAAAGCCATGCTACATGCAAGAAGCCCGAGACCCAGAGACCTTGCAGTTAACATTGTGGATCTCTTTGAGATTGCGGATTTCGGTTTGAACATAACCGATGGAATACTCTGCATGGACGGCAGAGGTCCCAGCACAGACGGCAGAAGACGGCATGAAGGGTTTATGGCTGTTTCCAGGAACGGAGTTCAGCTGGACATGATTCTTTCCGAGATGGCGGGTCTTCCGTGGGAACAGCTTGATTCAAACCGTGAAGGTTTCAACCGGAATCTGGCAAAACCCTTTGACAGTATCAAAGTAAAAGGCAGCCATAATTTTGTGGAATATGACATACCGAAACCTTCCTATCTGAATCACATTCCCCGGTGGCTTGGTTCAGCGGCAAAGGCCTTATTGAGAATAGCCCCTGTCTCCAACAGCAAATGCACAGGTTGCGGTGTGTGTGCCAGAGCCTGTCCTGTAAGTGCCATTGAGATAAGAAAAGGGAAGGCGGTAATGAAGAAAGGCGTTTGTATCATGTGTTTATGCTGTCATGAGATGTGTCCCGAGAATGCCGTTGAAATAAAGCTTCCCCTGGGGCTGGGCTGATCATGAAGCGCAGTATCACATTCTCCCACAGGGTAGAGTACTTCTTCACCAGAGCAGCAGCTTTCACGGTACAGATTTTGCCCCTTAGAGCAGCACTGTTCTTCGGCGGCTGCCTTGGAAGAACAGCCTGGTTTCTCGGAGTAAGAAGAAAAGTTGCAGGAATAAACATAAGAACAGCGTTTCCTGAGATAAGCATGAAAGAAGCAGACCGGATCGGCCGAGCTTCTTATGCCAACAGCGGGAGATTCATGGCTGAGTTCATCAGACAGGGGAGAATGGGCAGAGAGTATTTTGACAAGTACATAACCCTGGAGAAAACCCCTGCTTTAGAGAAACTAATGAGTTATAGCGGTGGAGTAATGGCTCTGGGTTTTCATTTCGGCAACTGGGAGTACAATGGCGCCTGCAATGTTTTCCTGGGAAAAGAGACAACTTTTCTGGTGGGAGAACAGCACAACAGTCTTGTGGATGGTTACATCAACAGGCTGAGATCTGCTCTTGGCCCGGGACTGCTTACCAGAGACGCCTCCATGCGGGGAGTCATAAGAGTTGCCAGGAAAGGCGGAGTAGTCTGCTGGCTCAGTGATCAGGATGCAGGGAAAAACGGTCTGGTTGTTGATTTCTTCGGGCTTCCGGCTTCAACTCCCAGAGGTGCCGCAGCATTTGCAGTGAAACTGAACATGCCGATTCTCTGCAGTGTGACCATAAGAGAGAACGGACCATTCCAGAGACTGTGCCCGGTGGCTTTTCTTGAACCTGATCCGTGTCTGCCTAAACATGAGGCTGAAGTGGATATCACACAGCGTTACACAAAGGTGCTGGAAGATATTGTCAGGGAGTATCCGGAGCAGTACTGGTGGGCTCACAGAAGGTGGAAGACAACCACAGACATATACAGCAGCAGTTAGCGGCATTGTTCGTTTATGTATTTACAATTATACTTTTTCCGGAGTTTGAGCCTGTTAGTCAATCCTGACAGGGAGTGTTTCGCATGGTGCTGCACAGACCTCTTCCTGTAGAACCGGAGCGTGCCTTTATCCTTGGAGCCGGACGATTCGGCTCCGGCGCGGCAATACGGATTCACAGAAAATGGCCTGAGTGTCAGCTGCACATTGCAGATGTCAAACTGGAGATCCCGGAGAACCTTCCCGGTTTTCATCACTCTTTTACAGACGGTATTGATCTTTTGAACAAGCATCTGCAAGGTTCCAGGCCTGATGATCTGATTGTGCCGTGTATTCCGGTTCATGCGGCTTTCAACATGGTTCTCAGCCATTTTGGATTCTCCATACCTGTACCAATTCACCTTCTGGATGAACTTCCCGGAGCAATTCCCGGAAGCGATGGATGCATGTACTGTTCTCTCAGTGATTTCCTCTGTTCTGCCGATTGCCCGGAGCCTGAGGGGTATTGTACGGTTACCGGGGAGAAGAGGGCAGATGCTCTGTATGATGTGATAAATAACCTTGATGAGAGTGCCTATCAGATTCTTGTTGTAAGATCGGCAACCCTGCTGCCAGGAGTGGGAGCCTTTTCTTCCGGTGTACTTTCCGACCTGCTTGACCGTGCAAGAAGCAGGAAAGGTAGATGCCTGATAGCAACAGCTTCCAGATGTCACGGAGTAATACACGGATTCACTCATTAGTTTTTTCTTATTGACATCTCTCAGAAACCGGACTATTCTTCCGTGTGGTTTCATGAAATTATTATTGAGAAGGGAATGATCAGTGAAATTAACTCTGATTCTGGTTGTTATTGCAGTTGGAATGAGCCTGGCAGCGGCCCCTAACTATGATCCGTACTACCTGCTTCAGGAAGGCTCAACCACTATAGACTGCGGCTACTACGGGTCACCCTGTGTTACCGACTGGAACAATGACGGCATGAAAGATCTTGTACTTGGAATCTTTACCGGTGGTAACATCTGGTTCTATGCCAACGAGAACACCAATGAAGACCCTGTATTCAACTCACATACTGTCATGCAGGCTGACGGGGTGAACATCACCCTGCCGGCCAGTTGATGCACCGGTGCTACAAATCCGCAGGCTGCGGATTGGAACGGTGACGGCCTGGACGACATCATTGTTGGCGACAGGAATGGATACGTAACATGGTTCAGAAGAACCGGCTCAGGAGTCAATGACCTGACATCCGAAGGACATCTGTCCGATGGCAGCGGAATCATTGACGTAGGTACGAACTCTGCTCCGGTTGTGGTTGACTGGAACGAAGATGGGCTGCTTGACCTGCTTATCGGCAACGAGAACAGTGGTCAGGGCATCAGGCTCTACATCAACTCAGGAACTGCAACAACCCCGGAACTCACCACCTGGAACTACATCTACAGTGCAGGATCCAGTATCAACTGGAGCAGGTGCTGCCCTCAGGTATACGACATGAACGGTGACGGCAATAAGGATCTTATTCTCGGAGATGATCCCGGCAAGATCTATTATTACGAGAACCAGGACAGCAACGACTCTCCTGTGTTCAACGGTTATGAGAATGTGCAGTACGGCAATGTGAATATTGATCTGTATTACGGTGCCAGATTCTCCGTAAGTGACTGGAATGAAGACGGACTCCCTGACATCATCGCAAGCGATTACAACGGCAATGTGAACATGTTCATAGCCAACAGTGTTGGACTTGCTGAAGAGGCCTCAGGTATTGTTGAAGGCGGCTTCGGTATTGTGCCTGCAGTTAATCCTGCACAGGGAGCTTTCAGCGTACTCGTGATGAATTCGCAGAGTTCTTCCCAGCTCACTGTTTATGATTCAGCAGGCAGAAGCGTTGTTAACACCAGTTCCGCCCAGGAGCTTGTGATAATTGAGGCCGGATCTCTTCCAACAGGTGTTTACACCGTGGTTGCAAGGAACAATGGCAGAATGTCTTCCTGCAGAATGGTGCTGACAGACTAAAACCGACCTGTATCTAAGGGCGGCTTTTCAGCCGCCCTTTTTGTTACTGGTGTAACAGACTGACCTGCCGTGTTTCTGAAGAATGGCTGGAGAATGGTTCTCCGCAGTCAACAGTGTAAAGCTGCTGGTAACCCAGTTCCGGATCGTCCTCCCAGGCCAGGATACCCTGTTCAGATATGGAGAATTGCCAGCTCCATCCTGTTTCCTGGAATACTTTGTGTCCAAGAAGGATGCCGTCAAGATCGTAGATGTCAAAGAGCGGTCTTTCGCTGGTTCCTCTCTGTACCCAGATAGTGCTGTAGGGGCCAATCGCCACTTTCTTAACCATATCTCTGTAGGGTTCCGGGTTGAACTCCTGCATTCCCTGGGCCCCCATCTGGTTGAAGAAGCCTTCCATGTAAGCCTTTTCATCAGCTATTTCTTCCTCGGTCTTAGCCACAGGTTCCAAATCAATGATGATGGTCAGTGCTTCAGAGCCATCAGGATTGAATCCAATTACAGTGTATTCTTCAGATTCACAGAGAGAGAGTAGAATTATTTCACTGCTACCACCTACTGTGAGTCCGAGAAGGAAATCATTGATCATGTCCGAGGTGCCGTTTGCTATCAGGTGAGCCATTGTGAACTCTGTTGAGTCGCCCCAGAGAACAGTGTCGTATTCCGCTGTATCGTAAGTGAATATTGCCAGTCTTCTGTAAAGAATGAAGCTCTGGTCATCACCCTCTGCAAAGTCAGGTTTGTAGGCTGCGAAGGTAGAGTCAGAGATTGCAATGCACTGAAGGGGAGGATTCTGAGTCCAGTGCTGTATCTCTTCCACATAGTTCAAAGAATCGTCGAACACAACAAAACCCTGTTTATTCATGTTGTTAACAAGAGTTTTTCCGTTCATCTGGAAAAACTCGAAGGAGGCCACTGAAAGTTCCCCTGGTCCGTCACCCTGCCTGGAAATCTGACGGATGTACTCACCATCAGGAGTGTATTCTTTCAGGCATGATCTTCCGCTATCAAGGACAAGGATGTTTCCTGTGGGCTCATGGTACTCTGCATCACTGAGAATTCCGAAGGTGTTTGTGGAATCACCCAGTTCCTCACCGATGGAGCAGAGAATCCTCAGGGTATCTGTCTGGATTGCACCAGTCGCTGGCAGTTCCGCGACAGGGGTTTCCTGTTCGCAGGCTGCAGTAAGAAGTATTGAAAGGGCAATAAGACTACAGAGAATGGTTTTCATCAGCAACTCCCCTTAAATAGTGTATAAACAGTAATATCAGCAGTTTTCACAGAATGTCAAAAACAGAGTGAAATCAGTATATTGCTCTTTAGGCGAAAGGGGTTCCAGGTGAAGATTTCAGTGCTCGGATGCGGCAGATGGGGTGGTTTCCATCTCTGGTATGCTGCAAGACAGGGTTATGATGTTACCGGATGGGAACCTGCTTCCAGCATTCCTTTCCGCAAGCTTATGGAGAGCAGATCCAATGCATTTCTTGATCTGCCTTCTGAAGTTAAGCTAACCACAGATCTTTCTGAAACTCTCGATGCAGATCAGATTATAATTTCCGTTCCTGCCCAGCTGTTCAGACAGCTTGCACGGGAACTGGCCGGGTATGACCTGTCTGGAAAAGACCTGGTTCTCTGCATGAAGGGTATTGAAGTAACCACCGGAAGCAGGTTGTCGGAGGTTGCACTGCAGGAGGGCGTAAAGGTTCGTTCACTGAGTGCATGGGTCGGGCCGGGGCATCCCCAGGATTTCACTGCAGGGGTTCCCGGGTGCATGCTCATTGCGTCTGATGACGAGGCAGCATCAGTTCGAATAACTGAAAGAATGGGCTCTTCTCTTGTAAGAATGTACCGTTCTTCTGACCTTACAGGCTGTGAGATCGGCGCAGCTGCAAAGAATGTTGTGGGTATAGCAGCGGGAATGCTTGACGGCATGAACATGAGTGGTCTTAAAGGCGCCCTCATGGCCCGTGCTCCTCAGGAGGTGGCAAGGCTGGTTGATTCCTGCGGCGGTGACTGGAGAAGCGTTTATGGGCTTTCTCATCTGGGAGACTATGAAGCAACATTGTTTTCCAGATACAGTCGGAACAGAGCATTCGGCGAATCACTGGTAAAAGGTGAAGCAGCAGAGGGTCTGGCAGAAGGGGTTCCAACTTCCCGGGCTATGCTGCAGCTGGCTGCAGCTACCGGCGTGGAACTTCCCATCACATTAATGGTACGAAACATTATAGATAAGAAAACGGATTTGAAAGCTGCCATAGGTCAGCTGTTCCTCCGACCCCAGAAGGAAGAATTCAGTGCTTCCCTTTCGTAGCTTTATCCTGATCACAGCGTTGTCTGCAGTACTGTTTTCCGCTGAAGCCAGTGAAGCCGGGTGCAGGTATTTCTGGGTAGTCAGGGATGGGCTCACTTCACCTGAACAGGTGGATGAGCTTCTTGAAAGAGCACAGATCTCCGGTGCAAACGGTGTGATAGTGCAGGTGGTTGGAAGAGGAGAAGCATATTACCGGTCGGAAGTTATTCCTCAGGCGGAGTTCACAGGTTTTGATGATCCTCTGGATTATCTGATCATGAGAGCAGGGCCTATGGGACTTGAGGTCCATGCCTGGGTGAATGCATTTCTTGTGTGGTCTGCTCCCTGGGAACCGGAGTCGCCGGATCATGTATATCACTCTCACCCTGAGTGGTTCACTTCCCATCTGTCAGGCAGAAGCAGCAGATCGTACACACAGGAAGAAGCAGAAGCAGCGGGTCTTGTGGGTGCAACTCTCTCTCCGGCATATCCTGAAGTCAGGGAGTACATAGCAGAGATAGCAGCTGAAATAGCAGAGAAGTACAATGTTGCAGGTATACATCTCGACTACATCAGGTATCCCAATTCCTCATTTGGTTTTTCTCCAGGTGAAAAGGAACGGTTTTTTCTGGATACAGGTCTTTATGCAGATAATAATCCTGAAGAGTGGAGCAGCTGGAAGAGAGAACAGGTAACACAGACTGTTGAAACAGTGAGAGCGGTACTGAGGTGCACTGCTCCGGATGTTCTTCTATCCTGTGCGGTTATGGCAAACCCGCACTCTGCTGCAGAAGAGTTTTCATGCGACTGGCGATACTGGCTTGAACAGGGTCTTGTTGATCTGGCATTTCCAATGGCCTACACTTCTGATCAGGCACGAGCTCTTGAGCTTGCTGAGGTAATAACAGCTGAGAATCCTGAGAAGGTGGTTTACGGAATCGGCGTGTGGAACCAGAGTGTTTCCAATGCTCTCCGAGGCGCTGAAAGAGCACTTGATCTTGGTGCAGCCGGTGTGTGTGTTTTCAGTCTGAATTCACTTCCTTCCGGAGGTGAGCAGCTTCTGAGAAGCAGCTGGGGTTCAGGATCAATGCCTGATCACGGCGTTTCTCCGGCAATGTTCAACAGGGTGGTGACAAGATGAAACTTGCTGTTCTTGCAAGCGGCTCTTCAGGGAATGCTCTGGCAGTGGAGTATCAGGGACAGATGCTTTTCTTTGATGCAGGGCTGAGTGGCAAGCAGCACAATCTCAGACTTCAGGACTCCGGTCTTCCGGCAGCTGCTCCTGCAGGTCTTTTCATCAGTCACGAGCACGGTGATCATTCCAGATGCGCCGGTGTTCTTGCAAGAAAGTGGAAGATACCTGTATTCGGCACAGAGGGAACCCTGAACGGTTCAAAACTCCCTGCTCAGAAACTTCACGGGCTTGAGGTATTCAGGAATGGTGACACAGTTCAGGTAGGAGTTTTCACTGTAAAGCCCTGGCTGATATCCCACGATGCCCGAGATCCCAGCGGATTCACAGTGTCTGCCGGAGGAAGAAAACTGGGTATTGCAACGGACATGGGGGTTGCAGGACAGCTGGAGTCAAAGATGCTTGCGGGCTGCAACGGACTGGTTCTGGAATTTAATCATGATATAGATATGCTTTGGAATGGTCCTTACCCCTGGCCGCTGAAACAGAGGATTGCTTCGGGAGAAGGACATCTTTCCAACGAATCTGCCGAAAAGGTTCTTGCAGGTCTGGTTCATGCAGACCTGGGATTTTGCGTGGCTGCACATCTCAGCCAGGAGAACAACACGGCAGACCTTGCTGTAGAAGCCTGTGAGAGGACTGCAGCAGGAAGATTCAGAGTTTTAGCAGGGAAGCCCTATCAGGCATTACCCTTTATTGAAGTATAGGAGGCATCTTGTTTAGAACTGTTATTCTGGCAGCTGCCCTGACCTCTCTAGCAGTGGCAGGTACAATTGACTTTGTGGTTGAAGGGGCAGGTATTACACCTATAGGCGGTTGGGGAACTAACCTCAGTAATGGCCTTGCAGGCGGGGTTCAGGCAAACTGGCTGTTCTCCACCAGATTCAGAGCAGGGCTGGGAATTGAGGGGGCCACCTACGGTGACGGCTTTGACGGTAATGCTTCGTTCTCCCAGCTCAAGCCAATGGGCATTTTGTCCCTCTACCTGCGCCCTCATGGAAGAACATTCAATCCGGGACTTGTAGCTGCTTTCGGATACTGCAGAAGCAGACTTTCTTCCGGAGAAGGAATTGATCCAGCAAGCTGGGATCCATTCTGGAGAGCAGGTCTCAGGTGGAATTTCAGTCTTGGGTCTCCATGGCGGGCCGGACTGGGTTTTGACCTGGAAAGCGTGGCTGCTTCAGATAAGAGCGGAGATGCTTTCAGATTCACCTTCGGAGTATCCAGGGAGGTTCAGCTGTGAAAAAGATCATTCTGATCACGGCTTCAGCAGTGCTTGCTGTTTTTGCCGCCTGCGACAGTAATCCGCTTTATTTAAGGCTTGCTTCTGATTACTATCCGGTATCACCGGCTGGAGCAACCTGGGAGTATTCCATCCAGGGTGGTGGAAGCAGGATAGTAACTGTAGTGGACCAGACCATTGTTGGAGAGAGGCCATGCTGGAGGCTGCAGTCCGGAGCGGATTACAGTTACTACATCAATGATGAGGGAAAACTTGAAAAATTCGAGGATCACACTGTTCTATTCAACGGGTATGAGATACCTATTTATCAGGGTTGGATCACTTTGCTGAAGTGGCCCCTTGCTGATGGAATGACAAGAAGGGATTCTATTGGAGCACAGACTGTAAGCCAGGGAGTTACCCTGAGCCACACCTGGATAAGGAACCAGACTGTAACAGGGCCTGAAGTATCTCCTGACGGCAGCTGGGCGGAATGTTACAGGATTCATCAGGAAGAGACAACAGTAAACTGGATACAGACTGCAGGTTTCGATCCGGAAACAACGGTTACCACCCGGAACATCTGGCTGGCTCCTGATGTGGGTACTGTGGCGGTGGAATCCCCTGACAGTGTGCTTACACTGACCTCGTTCACAGGCGGAGAGGAGTAGAGTTTGACCCTTCCGCTTATTTTCAGTGTTTCGTTTATCCTGGTTTACATCTACATAGCGTTCGGGAGTCGTTTCAGAGGTACAGTTGTCTGGGTGGTTGCCGCGCTTGCAGTTGCAGTGGCATCGATTTCCGGGCTGCATGTGGAGCTGGGGACACTTTTCCATATGGTGAACTGGAATGTTCTTCTGATCTTTTCCGGAATACTTTTCACTGCAGAGGTGCTGATAGATGCCGGGGTGCCGGCTCATCTTGCAGGAAGAATAATATCAATGAGCCGGAACTACGGATGGGCAGCGATGCTGATCTGCGGGTTATCCAGCGTTATCTCCATTTTTGTGGAGAATGTGGCAACAGTGATGATTGTTGCTCCTATTGCCCTTGAGGTAAGCAGGCGTCACAAGGCAAATCCCATCGTACTTCTCATTGGAATTGCCATTGCAAGCAATCTGCAGGGTACAGGAACCCTGGTCGGTGATCCGCCGTCAATGATACTTGCTGCCAGTGAGAATATGAGCTTCAACGACTTCTTCTTCATGAACGGCAAACCGGGAATATTCTGGGCTGTTCAGCTTGGCGCTGTTGCCAGCTTCTTTGTTCTTTATCACTTTCTGGGCAGGGACAGAGGCAGTGTGCCTAAAGTTCCTGTTCCTCCTGTGGCAAGCTGGATACCTGCGTGGATTCTTTCAGGTGTCATCGCCGGTCTGGCTATAATCAGTTTCATAAATCCGGGAGTACATCTTACTGCAGGGCTTCTCTGCATGACCGGTGGACTTGTCTCTCTTGTCTGGTATGCCTTTTTCAGGCGGAGGTACGGATACAAGTATGATAATTGTGTAGACAGAAAAACCAGAAATGTAATAAAGTCATTCGATCTGGACACTCTTTTTCTTCTTGCAGGGATATTCTTCATGGTTGCCGCTCTTGACCATTACGGGGTAATGGCCCAGGCAGGCAGTTTTCTTGCAGGTATTGCAGGTGGAGAACCCCTTGCGGCTTACCTGATAATTGTAACAGGAGCACTTATTTTCAGCGCATTCGTGGACAATGTTCCATTCGTTACAGCCATGATTCCTGTGACTCATGCACTTGCACAGTCCATGGGACATGGACCCGGTGAGCATCTGTATCTCACATTCGGCCTGCTGATAGGAAGCTGTCTCGGGGGCAATATTTCTCCAGTTGGAGCTGCTGCCAACATCATTTCAGTTTCCATACTCAGGAAGAACGGTTACAATGTTTCCTTCTGGCAGTTTGTGAAGATAGGTCTTCCATTTACACTGGTGGCCACAGTTGCAGGAGCTGCGTTCATCTGGTTTGTGTGGCATCCATGAGAGAACTTGTTTTTAAATTTGGAAAACGGGAAATCGGATCACGTATCAGCTTCATGGACAGAGTTGAAGAAATAGAACCTGCAGCAGATATGGTTATAACAGATTCAAGAGTGGATGACCTGTTCCGATCGAAGCTTTCCCTGCGGGGAAAAGTACTGAGAATACCCGGCGGTGAGATCAGCAAAACACCGGAGACTCTGAACTCTATCTGGCGTGAGATGGCTGCTGCAGGGCTGAGGCGAGATTCCGTTGTCTGTGTGATCGGAGGAGGGACCGTGTGCGATATCGGTGCCTTTGCAGTTTCAACATGGAAAAGGGGAATGAAGCTGATACTTGTGCCGACTACACTTCTCTGTATGGTGGATGCCTGTCTTGGCGGCAAGACAGCAGTGAATATTGACAGTGAGAAGAATCAGGCCGGCACATTTCATCCTGCGGAAGAGATACTGGTATGCAGCGGATTCCTTGAGACCCTTCCTGCCGGCGAAATGCTGAATGGTATATCAGAAGCGTTGAAAACCGCTGTGATAGGTAACAGAGTGATAGTCGATCTTCTGAAAGAAAAAAATTACAAAAAAGTTGTTGAAGAGTGTCTGAAGATAAAGGGCGGGATTGTTACCCGTGATCTCGAAGAGTCCGGCGAGAGAAGGCTTTTGAATCTCGGGCACACCATGGGACACTGCATAGAAGCTGCCAGTGAATTCAGAATACCACACGGGCAGGCAGTGGCAATGGGTATCCCGATTGCTGCCCGGATGGGCGGAAACGATCTGTTCGCAGAGGAGTTTGTTTCAACAGCAGAAGAACTCGGGCTGGATACCGGTATACCGGGAGATGTTTTCATAGAAGATATCCTTTCTCACCTGGGTTCAGACAAGAAAACTTCTGCATCCGGCAGAACATGGATAATTCCAGGCGGCTGGGAGAATTGCAGCCAGGTTTTCATGACGAGAGATACAGAAGAAGAACTTCTCAGGCGGTTATGGCTATAGGTAGAACTGAAAGCGGATCTTTCTGGGATCACCTGGAGGAATTCAGGAAGAGGCTTTTCTCAGTTGTGCTTGTTGTAGCTGTTTTTTCAGCTGTTGCATTTTTCTTCAGCAGAAAAATGACGGAACTGGTAACTGATACGGCACCATGTACTCTTTCAGCACTGGCTCCAGCAGAGGCTGTTACCGCAAATCTGAAAATAGCTGTTACAGCAGGGATCATTGCTGCGTCCCCGGTTATTCTCTTCCAGATCTGGAAGTTCATAGCACCGGGACTGTACCGGCGAGAGCGCAGATCCGTTATTACTGTCAGCGCAGCAGGTGCTCTGCTTTTTGTTTCAGGAGCAGCATTTGCATGGTTTATCATGAGAGAACCGGCACTGCTGCTTTTTAAAAGCTTTGAAACCGGTAACATCACCGGACACTGGAGCGTTTCCAGTTATATTGATTTTATCGGAACGTTTCTGCTTGTGTTTGGAGCGGCCTTCCAGCTTCCGCTTGCAGTGATGTTTCTTGTTAAAACCGGTGTTATTGAACCAGGAAGTCTGGCAGGTTACAGGCGGCACATTCTGGTTGGGCTGCTTATCCTTTCCGCAATTCTGACTCCACCTGATCCGCTTACACAGATAATGCTTACACTGCCTCTGTACATTCTCTTTGAGGGGAGTCTGCTGATAGCCCGGATCTCATATAGAAAGGGAAGAAAGAAGTGAGAGATAAAGCTTCAACCGGAATGATACATGCAGTAATTATTCTTATCTTCACCGGTATTGTTGTCTGGTCATTTGCTCCGGTACTGACCACTTTCTTCGGTCCTCAGAGTTTCATTACTTTTTTAAATCCCCTGAAAGCGGAAACCCCCTATTTTCAGTATTTGAGAGATGGATGGAGCTGGCAGAACGATCAGGGCACTCTTGTTGGCTTTTTCAGACCCCTGGCAAGCACTCTGTACATGCTTGAATATCCGCTGTTCGGTATCCAGCCAATGGGCTACAAACTGGTAAGTTTCTTTCTGCACCTTCTAAGCTCGCTGCTGATCGGCTTAACGGTATTCAGTATCTCCGGCAGGAGAGTTGCCGGACTTGCTGCAGGCATGCTTTTTGCAGTTCACCCCGGCTCTCTCTGGGCTGTGGGGCTGATATCCACAAGGCCGGACATACTGGCAGCGGTCTTTTCAATTCTGGCCTTCAGAAGCACCTTCTCCTTGAGCAGATTCAAAGGATTCGATCTGAAGAAGGCTCTTCTTCCGGCTCTCTTTACTCTTCTGGCGCTTCTTGCCAAGGAACTTGGAGTGGCAAACCTGTTTGCACTGCCTGTTCTGTTTTTCCTGTGGCCGGGCAAAGAGACAAACAGGAAGAATGGCCTGATTCTTATACTTTCACTGGCAGTGGTTGCCCTGATCTATTTCACCGGACGTTTTCTAATATTCGGAGGAGTGGGAGGATATGATAGTACAGCATCGCTGAACGCTGTTTTAAGATGGATTCCGGTGATTGTTCTTCAGGTATCTGGAGCTGCATACCTCTCAGGGGCAGCTAAGGTTGCTCTTCTTTCTGTGGAGATACTGCTGCTGGGAGTCTTCCTGTACAGGAAACGCAGCCAGGGCGTAAGAATGCTTGCTGCAGGGATTCTGATTACCGGTATCTACAGTTTTCAGTCAATACTGTCGTATCCTGAACCTCATTACGTATACGCGCCTGCGATGTTTTCCACTCTGTTCATTGTCTGTTTAGCAAGTTTTGCAGGACTGACAGAAGGCAGGATGAGGTTACCCTCTGCTGTTCTGCTCATAACAATTCTTGCAGGTTCAGTAGTTACATTGAGGAAGGATGGTGCGCTGTTTAATCTCATTGCTGCACCGCCCCAGCGGATCTATGCAGGACTCTCAGCCCTGACGGATGAGCTGATGGAAACAGCGCCTGAAGAGTGTCTGATCCTGCTTACCGGATCCGATATCCCTGAGCAAAGGGAGATGAAAAATGCTCCAATCTACCTGGCTTATCTCTATTCAGGCAGTTGCAGGTTCAGTCTTACCTTTGAGCCTGTTCCCTCTGGAATCCCAGTGATAATGTGGGACGGAACAGAGGCTGTGCTGCTCAGATAGACTTTTCTGCAGAGTAAACTGCCATGTCTCTGATGGTTTCAGGGAAAGACTTTACAGGTTGCCATCCGGTGGTTTCAGCAAGAAGCCGTTTGTCAGAGTATATGCACTCAATATCACCGATAGTTCCGGGAGCTTCATCCCAGGGAAAATCTGTATTCAGGGTTTTTTGCAGAGCAGTAAGAACATCAATCCCCTTGATCGGAACTCCGTTACCCACATTCAGTATAAGGGGCAGAGTGGTTCCGGCAGCAGCCAGAGCTGCTATGGCTGCTGCAGCATCCCGTACATCCACAAGATCCCGGGAAGTACTCAGCGGCCCGGTTTTCAAGGGTGGGTTCAGTCGTCCAGTCTTTATCCGGATCAGTTTCTCAAGCAGAGAAGCAACCATCATAGCAGCCGGTTGACCAGGTCCGAAAAGATTGAAGAGCCTTGCTGCAGTGAATGCCATCTCTGCTCTGCCGGCAAGTTCACAAGCTATTTTTTCCTTTTCCAGAATGCTCCTGCCATAGTCAGTTACAGGAACAGTTGTGTGCTTTTCTGAAACCATTCCAGAAGGGTGCAGAGGTTTGCCGTAAACAGCGCAGGAACTTGCCATTATAAACCTTAGGCAGTTATTCTGAAGGGCTGTCAACAGGTTGCCTGTACCGGTAATGTTTACTCTCTTCATATCCTCAACGGAACCTCGAATACCTGCCAGATGAACCGTAACATCCCAGTATCTTCCTGAGAGTGAATTCTTTACCTGCATACTGTCCGAAAGGTCACACTGGAGAAACTCGAAGCAGTTGTTCACCGGTGATACGGTATCCAGGGATGTTACAGAGAAACCTGAAGCTGCAAGAGCACAGGTTACACGTTTTCCCAGAAAACCTGATGAACCTGTGACAAGGGCTTTCATGCTAATCAATGTTCCTGAGGTAGAGAGAACTGTCTCTGCCGAATTCTTCCTGAGCAGTTGCATAGTCATCCGGGTTACCGATATCAAGCCATCTTGCCGTGGACATCTGACATTCTACAGTTTCCCCGGCCTTTATCAGACTGGTCACAAGCTCAGGGAAGTCCATTGCACAATTCTCGGGGATGTATTCCAGAGCTTTCCTGGAATAAGCATATATGCCCATGCTTACGTCATGATCGTAAACGGGTTTTTCAAGATAATTTGTAACCCTGCAACCGGTATGCTGAACAACACCAAGCTGCATCTTCACCCTCTTGCTGTGCATGCTGATGGTAAGCGCAGCATTTGAGTTCACATGGCCCAGATAAAGCTCTTCGAAGTTCAGAGTGGTGAAAAGATCTCCATTCAGTACAAGGAAATTATCAGGAAGATCCGGAATCAGCCTCAAAGGAGCTGCAGTTCCCAGAGGAGTGCTTTCTTTGATCCATGAGAACTTTATTCCTCTGTTCCGCAGTGGATGTTTGTGGAAGTAAGCTTCCAGCAGCTCTGCAAGGTATCCTGTGGAGAAAACAAGCTCGTTGAAACCTGCGGAGGCAAGCTGTCTTACAAGAATTTCCACAACCGGGTACTGTCCAAGGGGAACGAGAGGTTTGGGAAAAACTGCAGTGTACGGGGCCAGCCTTGTGCCTTTTCCGCCAGCCAGTATTACTGCCACTCGTCTTTCTTTCATATACGATACTCTCCGGGTCTGTAAAGTGAGGGGTGAGATCTTATCCAGTCAGCAGTGGTAGAAAGACCTTCAGCCAGTTTAACCTGAGGCTGCCAGCCTGTCAGTTTCCGTGCAAGTTCATATGAAGCCAGAAGTCTGTTAACCTCGCTTTCAGGCGGTCGTTTTCTCTGTGGAACGGAAGTATGTATGTCGATATCATCTCTGCCTGCAATACGCACAGCCAGTTCAGCCAGTTTGCCGATGGAAATTTCCTCTCCTGTTCCGAACTGAACCGTTTGGCCCACAGCGGCAGGTGAATCTGCAAGGGCAATAAATCCTGCAGCGGTATCGTCTACAAAAGTGAAATCCCGTCTTGGCTCAGGAGATCCGATTTCCACCCTGTCTGTAAAAAGAGCCTGAGCGAGAATTGTGGGGATAATGGCTCTTTGTGATTGTCCCGGTCCGTAGGTGTTGAATGGCCGGCAGATAACCACAGGAAGTTCAAAGGTGGCATGATAGCTTAAAGCCAGTTGGTCGGCACCGGTTTTTGAGGCAGCATACGGGGATTGTGCATTAAGAGAATGCTTTTCTGTGATGGGTACTTCTCTGGCTGAACCGTAAACCTCACTGGTGGAGGTGATGATAACTTTGGCTCCGGTTTCCCTGGCGGCATTAAGAACATTCAGAGTTCCTCCGATGTTTACTGACACAACATCTGAAGGGCATGCGTATGAGTAGGGAATACCTATCAGGGCGGCAAGGTGGAAAACAGTATCGCAACCGGCGATTGCTTTCTTAAGCATCTCAGGCTCCCTGATGTCTCCGAAAAATAGAGTTACAGATTTCCTGACAGACTCGGGAAGCAGCTGGATAAGGCCGGCTGATGCAGTTGATGTATATCTCAGATAGCAGTTTACTTCGATACCGGCCTGAACAAGAGAGTTAACCAGACGGTGACCTATGAATCCGCCTGCACCGGTGACTAATACCTTTTTCAAAATGACCTGCCTTCTGCTCGAATGATATCCATGAACATAATAGCAGGAAGTTTTATCAGCGACCCGGAAGAAGTCTTCTGAAGAAGTAGACAAGCATTTCCCAGAGCATGTTGACAATTACGGATGGCCTGTCCAGAGTGGATTTCCCTGATGTCCTGGGAGTGTACTCAAAACCTGTTTCACAGATAAATGTGCCTGTGCGGCGGATTTCCGCTATTAGTTCTGCATCGTAGAAGCATCCGTTTGCCCTGAGTCTCAACTGCTTGATAAGATTTCTGGATACAACTTTCATTGAGAAATTCACATCCCGGACATTCAATCTGAAGAAGAACTGAACCAGGCCGTTGTAGACATTACTGAAAAGCTTTCTTTTAAAGCTTTCCCTGGGTCCGATCCTGTATCCTATAACAGCTTTGTGATCTTCAATCAGCGGAATTATATCTCTTATCTTTTCCACATCAAAAGGCTCATCCCCGTCAATGTACATTATCCGGTCCATGGTGCAATTGGCGAATCCCAGACGGATTGCACTGCCCAGACCTTCCCTGCTTATCTGGTGAATAACCCTTACCCATGGCCTGGAAACAGCAAGAGCGTCAGCTATCTCAGCGGTTTTGTCGGTGCTTCCGCTTTCAATGATCAGTATTTCGAAATCTTCGAAATTTTCCCTGAGGACTTCAGTTAGTGAAGATACGGCACCTGCAACAACGTTTTCCTCATTGTAAACCGGGATCACTACAGAGATTGTGGTGGTGCTTCTGATGTTCTCCTCTGGCATTAAAGGACCCCTTGTAAGTTCGGGAAATGAGAATCAGTTAATCGGGACACAGGTGATGTCAGGCTGATGCAAGCAAGAATACCCGGAATTGTGGTTCTCTGTCAATGTGATACTTCATGGTTGTACTGCTCTGTTATCTGCCGGTGAAGTCTGATGTTCAGGAAAGAGTTCCTCAACTCAGGGTCATCAATATTGTCGGCTTCCTTCATAAGAGAGGTGAATGAATCCCTGAGGAGGGTTTTTCTCTTCAGAAGCAATTTCTTCCGATTGGTTGCAGAAGGGATCTCAGCAATTTTCCCGTAGAGTTTTGACAACCCAAAAAGTGTTTTAGTGAGATTGTTTACTTCAGGCACAGCGTGATTTTCCACTTCCCTGGCCTGTTCAAGTGCTGCAGCGATGTTCTCAGGTCCGGTTCCTTCTTCAAGAATAACAGAGGCAAGGTCCAGCCGTGCAGTTACCGTTCTGGTTTCTGCACCGATCCCCTCAAGGCTGGAAACAGCTTCCAGGAGACGTTCCCTGGCTTCTTCTGTGCTGCCGGAGTTCATGAGGGAATGACCAATAAGGGCAAGATTCTCACCTACTCCCTCAATGTCCTCGATTTCCCTGCTTATGGACAGGGCTTCTCTGTAGAGAGGAAGTGCTTCTTCGTGCAATTGTTTCTCGCTGAGTATATCAGCCAGATTTGTCTTCACTATGCTTTCCGTATATCTGTCTCCGATTTCCACGGCAATCTTCAGAGCATTGCTGTATTGCTCACGGGCTTTTGTGAACTGACCGATATACCTGTGCATGTTGCCGGCACCAACCAGGGTTCTGCACTGCCCCTGCCTGTTCCCCATTCTGATATTCAGTTCCAGTGCCTTTTCTGTATGCTCCAGTGAAACCTGAAATCTGCCCATGTTTCGAGTGACTATACCCAGATTCATGTGCATGTTTGCCTGCCCCCCGGGGTCGCCCAGGCGGTTGAAAAGATTAAGTGAGCTGGTGTAGTACTCCAGTGCACCGGTGTTGTCGCCCATTGACCAGTGTGTAAGCCCCATGTTGCACAATATATTGGCTTTCAGGTGCCCCATTGCGAACACTCCGGGAACATTCAGCGCTTTCTCCATGTATTCAAGTGCGCTTTCGTATTTTCCTGTGGTGCAGTCGATAAGGCCCAGATTTGCAAGTGCCTTGGCCTCTTCTGAAAGATCATTGAGTGTTCTGCCAAGCATGAGACATCGGTGAAAGGCGCTTCTGGCACCCTTGAAGTCGGACTGTCTCCACTTAATGTTTCCCATAGCACTCAGGGCCAGGAGAAGGTTTTTACGGTGGCAGTTATCTCTGGCTGTTTCATACACCTGGGTGAATTCGTTCTCTGCAAGCTGAAGATTTCCTGAATCACTGTAGGTGTAACCGAGAAGAAGTCTTGCCTGTATCAGTGCATTGTCCTGTTTCAGAGCCTGTTCAAGCAGAGTTCTTGTTTTCTCAGAGTCCCTGATGTTCTGCCGGTTTTCGTAAAGGTTCTTAGCCTGCAGGTAGAGGGTGTAGGCTTGTGAAGGACCGGAACTGTCTTCCGGAATACTGGTGCTTAAGGCGGGGTCCACACCCATGATCTTAAGAAGGCTGTCTGCCAGTTTTCCTTTTATGGAAGGGAGTTCGAACCAGCTGTCAGTCCAATTGTCAGCCCATGCAAGCCTTTTCTGGTGAAGATCGTGCAGCTCAACCGAGAGCTGGAACATTTCCTCTTTTCTCCACAGTGATCCCCTGACGATGAAGCGCACATTGAGCCTTTCGGCGATTTCCGGTCCGGCATTCACCACCTGTCTGATCTTTATTACATCACTGAGAGGGGTTACCACAATCCCTCCTGCAGAAGCCAGATCGGAAACAAGGTCGGAAGTTATTCCGTAGGCATAAAAGTCGTCTCCGCCGTTCCCCAGGTTCTCCAGAGGAAGCACTGCCACTGAGGGTATCTTCTCTTTCAGTGTAACCACACCGTCTGACACGGCTTTCCCGGCGGAAGTGAAGGGAAGAGGATGTCTGGATGAGCCCTTCAGATTGTAAAGGTTAACAAGCCTGCCAAGCCCCTTTAGCTTACTCAGTCCCAGGTTATGGGCGGCGGGTTTTCTCCCGGCCCCGCAGTTCCGGAGAAGTTCGCCTGAAATGCATACTCCACCGGGAGGAGCCAGGTTTTCAAGTCTTGATGCTACATTCACCGTGTCTCCGAGAACATCTCCCGGCTGTAGCAGAACATTGCCCCAGTGTATCCCCACACGGAGTCTGAAAGGTTTTTCCGACAGTCTGCTCTGAAGTTCCCCTGCGCAGCGGATTGCAGACCGGGGCAGGATGAAAGTAGAGAGGGTGCCGTCGCCCATCTCCTTTATAAGTGAACCGTTGTGTTTTTTCAGAAGCGGCGACAGCGTATCCCGGAGGATGGAGATCATTCTGAGAGCTTCCTCCTCGTTTTGCTCCATGAAGGAAGTGAATCCCACGATATCGGTGAACATTACAGCAAGTTTTTTTCGAGAATCCGGGCTCAATAAAAATTCCTTATCGGTAAGAGTGAAGTCAGTGCTGAAAGGTAAGATAGTGAAAAGATGAAACCCGGGGAAAAGGGGGGCCTGAGTGTCCTTTGACAGCTAAACACATGTTTACTATTTTTGGATTGAAGGAGAGAGGTGAGCCTTGCAGGAGCTGGGAGAGAGAATAGAGATGATCTGCCACTTTTCAGGGGGCAATGTGATCCCGTGCAGGTTTCGCTGGCAGAACAGGGTTTATCATGTTGTGAGAGTCTCATCCTCCTGGGAGAGCAGAAGAGGAACGGTTAAGTTCTTTCACTTTGTTGTAAGAACCTCTGCAGACGATGTTTACGAGATACACTTCAATACAGAAACTATGGGGTGGATACTGGATTGCGAGTACTCTCATGGAGCCTGACAGAAGGATACTGCATGTGGACATGGATGCTTTCTTTGCTTCTGTAGAGCTTCTGGGCCGGGAGGAACTGAGAGGAAAGCCGGTAATAGTAGGGGGAGACCCGGGCTTCCGGTCTGTGGTTACATCCTGCACATACCAGGCCAGAAAGTACGGTGTTCATGCAGGCATGCCCATGACCAGGGCCCTGAACCTGGTCCCTGATGCGGTGGTTCTTTCAGGAAGCTTTGCCCGCTACAGAACATACAGCCACAGGGTTCTCGAGGTTCTCCTGAGTTTTACTCCCAGGATGCACGCAACAAGCATTGATGAAGCCTTTCTTGATCTTTCCGGAACAAGAGGTTCCATGCTTGAGAAGGGAAAGAAGATACAGCAGGCAGTGTTCAATGCAACCGACCTTTGGTGTACAGTGGGATGCGGTCCCAACAGGCTTCTGGCCAAGATGGCTTCCAACCTGTACAAGCCCCGGGGAGTGGGCCTTCTCATGCCGGATGACATGGTTGATCTTCCTGCAGGAGCCATCTGGGGAATCGGTCCGAAGACAGCAGAGAAACTGAGCATGTATGGAATTGATACCATCGGAAAACTCAGAACCCTGTCCCGCTCAACAATCAGATCAATACTGGGGGTACACGGAGAAGATCTCTACAGGTACGCAAGGGGGATCGATGACAGACCGGTGAAACTCTTCGGCCACAGGGAGCCTCCAAAATCCATGGGACACGAGCACACCTTTACCAGGGATGTTTCAGAACCTGCTGAATACATGCCTGCACTGGCCATGGTCTGTCAGAAAACCGGATGCAGGGCCAGGGAAGGAGGATGGCAGGGCGGTGTGGTAACGCTGAAGTACCGTCTCCGCAACATGAAGAGAATTACCAGAAGAAAGATACTGACTTCACCTACCAACCAGGACCAGACCATACTGAAAGCAGCAGGTGAGATGGCAGAAACCTGGATAAATGAACCCATCCGTCTCATAGGAGTGTCTATAAGCGAACTTGTACCCCTGGAGAACGCCCAGCTCAGTTTTTTCCCTGAAGGAACAACCGCACTTAACAATGTTGCTGACAGGGTGAGGAAAAGATACGGAGACAGGGCAATGGTCAGCGGAAGAGCTCTGGAATACATACAGGGAAAAGGATGACAATGGACCTGTTCAGCTCCCAGGTGCAGAAAAGAGTTCTCCAAGGTGGAGCCAGGCTTTTTCTGGGAACATCCGGATACAGTTTCCCGGACTGGAAAGGGGTGTTTTATCCCAGGCGCATTGCCGGGAAGGACTGGCTCCGGTATTACGCCCTGCAGTTCAATTCAGTTGAGATCAACTCCACTTACTACAGGCTGCTCTCTGAAAATGCCACGGCAAAAATGGCGGAATCCGTGCCTGATGGATTCTCTTTTACTGTGAAGCTGCATTCATCAATGACCCACTCCAGAGATGCAGGAAAAGAAGAGTGGAAGAAGTTTCACAGAATGATCGGGCCATTGAGAAAAACCAGCAGAATGGGGATGGTCCTTGCCCAGTTCCCATGGTCTTTTCCTCTGGAGGAGAGATCATTCCAGTGGCTTGAGCAGCTGGCCTGCAATCTGAACGGTATCGATACAGCGATAGAGTTCCGACATGCAAAATGGTACTCCCGTGAAACTCTGGAAAGGGTATGGGAAATGGGATTCGTCCCTGTTTCTCCAGATATGCCCGGCCTGAAAAATCTGCCTGCTTCAGGCCCGTTGTTTCCTGGAGAGAATATCTACATAAGGCTGCACGGGAGGAATTCTGAGAAGTGGTGGGGGAACACTCAGGAGAGGTATGACTATCTCTACAATGAGAGTGAGCTGAATTTCTGGGCGGAAAAACTGGGCAGCCTTTCAGAAGAGGTGAAGAACTGCTATGTTTTTTTCAACAACTGCCACATGGGTAAAGCTGCCCTGAATGCAAAAGACATGGAAAGACTCCTCCAGGGAGTCACGGAGGCTGATTAATGAGAAGAGTACTTTATTCATTTCCAATACTGATGTTCCTTGCCGGCTGCGGAGGAACAGGTGTGTCGATCAACAGCGAGTTCCCTGCATTCTATTTTCAGGACATCACCACCGGGGCGATTCCAACTTCCTGCTGTTTCCTGGGAGGAAACGGGGATGTCCTTGCAGGAGCAGGCACATCCCTTTATTTCGTTGACAGTGACGACGGCTATGTAAGAGCCGAGGTTTCCCTGGGGGTCCCGATAACCGATGTGGAAGGCTCACCGGAAGGCGGGTACGGGCTGGCACTTTCAGGAGACATACTTTTCGTTGTATCAAATGACATATACACAGTGCATTCTCAGATACCGCTTTCCCATTATGGCAGTTTCATTATTCCCAGGCCGTATTCCACATCGATCTTCGTTCTCTGTGCCGATGGTACACTTGTGAAGATAGAAACAGTGGGCTGGACAATTACGAAATCAGGCCAGACAGATGCAACTGATCCAGTGGCAGCAGTTATGGGAACAAGTGGCGATTACATCTTTGCAGCAGACAGTGATGGAACGGTTTACAAGATATCAACTTCAGACTTTTCAACAGTTGCACAGACAACTGTTGATGGCGGGGTGAACGGAATGTGTTCAACACCGCTGGGCGAGGTTTTTGTTTCTCCAGAGGGAGAAAGCCAGGTATGGGCCATCGACTGCGGAACCGGCCAGCACTCCAGGTCATTTGATCTTCCCGGTGAACCAACTGCTCTTGCCTGTACAGGCAGCGGAAAGTACCTCTATGCAACATTGCCGGAACAGGGGTTTGCAGTGGTGAATGTGGCGGACAACACAACTGAAGCGATTATCGGAAGTTACGGAGATCCTTCGGACATGGCAATCAACACACAGACTACCAGAGCCGCTCTCTGCTGTA
Source organism: uncultured bacterium (assembly GCA_964386635.1). GTDB lineage: Bacteria > Fermentibacterota > Fermentibacteria > Fermentibacterales > JCC-6 > Sabulitectum. The sequence goes on from CAYLRO010000003.1 coordinate 46,435, forward strand.
TCGACCTGTATATACTGCAGAACTAGAGGAGAATGCTCAGATAGCCCTGCCAGAGAGATTCGCCGAAGAACAGTGATATCAATGCTCCCAGTGCCATGAACGGGCCGAAGGGTATGGGAACACTCTTTTTCCTTTTTCGGAACACCATAAGTGCTCCGCCCACCACTGCTCCAGTTATAAAAGCTGCAAAGAAAGCAATCACAGTGTGCCCCGGTCCCAGAAATGCTCCCGTACACGCTGCCAGTTTCACGTCACCCCAGCCCATACCACCCTGGAACTCGTCCTCTTCATCTTCGAATCCTTCCGGAGCTTCAGTTCGTATCTTCTGCTGTTTCAGATAGATCGATGCTCCTGTTCGAATAAGAAGGAAGAAGAGAAATCCTCCGGCTGCGCCTATGAGGGAACTGCGAATACCGATACCCCCTGGAAGCAGTGAGAGACCGATGCCTGCCACAGCTCCTCCGATGCTCACCTCGTCCAGAACGATGAACTGCTCGGTATCAGTTCTTACCACCACAACCATAAGTGAAATCAGAACGGCATAAGTTATGAAAACCAGGGAATAACCTGTGTGCACCGCTGCCAGGAAGAAGAGAACACCTGTAACAAACTCTGTTACCGGATAACGGGCTGATATGTGCATCCCGCAGTTCCTGCACCTGCCTCTGAGAAAGAGATAGCTGAGAACAGGGATGTTGTCTTTCGGCTCTATTTCCTTTTTGCATCCAGGACATGCACTGGGTGGTGAGATAATGGACTTCCCAAGGGGAACCCGCCAGCTTACTACATTCAAAAAACTGCCGATGCACAGGCCCAGAAGCCCGGCAAAGATGCCGAAGATACTGTCAATAGATATGTTGCCGACCTGCCGTTTCTGTTAATACTTGCCACTTTCTCTACTCAAAGAGTATAATTCCGCTTGACACTGACCGGAAGGTACAGAAACACCGGTCGAAAAACCAAAAGGGGTGTATTAATGAAAAAGGCTATCGCGATTCTTGCAGTTCTTGCTTGCTTTGCATTTGCAGGTGAAGTGCTCAGTGGCGGTTCCGATATGATCAAATTCAAGGGTTACGCAACTTTCCGCTGGACAATGTTCGGTGAGGAAGACTACAACCCTGGTTCAACAATGAGCACCTACAGCTACATCCAGTGGTGCCCCAGGCTCAATGAGTATGTTGACGGAGCAATCTCCGCAACAGTTACAACTCCAGGTGATGCTGATATCAGGGTTGACTGTGCAAACCTTAACCTCCACTTCACCGAGAACTTCACCCTTACAGGTGGACAGTTCAAGGTTCCCTTCGGTTATGCTTACACACGTTCCGGCGGCAGCATGTACTTTGGTGACAGATCTGCTCTCGTTGACGGTAACAATTTTGACGATTTTGACGATTTTGGCGGCAAAGACATATCTACAATGCTTACAGCAGAGTTCGCTCCTGTAACTGTTGATCTTGCTCTTTCCAACGGTAATGGTATGAACGCTTCCGCTGACGACCAGGACATGAACAAGCAGTTCACTGCAAGAGTTGTTGCAGATCCTACAGACTGGCTCGAAATCGGTGGTTCAGTTGCTATGATCGGTTATGCAGATCAGGATTCCACAGAAGTTTTGGACGAATCCTGGAATGCTACCGGCATGGACTTCTTTGCAGTTGCCAACTATCCTGTATCTCCCACAGGCGACCTTGTGTTTGTGGGCGAGTACATGATGCTCGGTGCCCAGGATAATTACGATGATGCGGAAGACGGTTCAAGAATGAGCGTTATGGCCGGATACGATGTTGATCTTGACGGCGACGTTTTTCTTGCCATCATGCCTGCACTTCGTTACGACATGGTTACACCTATTGATGTTACCGGCGAAGCAGTGGACAATGGCATCAGCCGTATCGACTTCTGCCTGAACATTGATCTCTTCAGCCAGTACAACACACTTCAGATCGGTGCCCGTAACTACGGCTCCGAGAATGAGAATGTTGATGGACATACTGACATGTATGCCAACTGGAGAATGAACTTCTAAAGAAGTTATTCAATAAAACAGCCGGCCTCCTTCACAGGGGGCCGGTTTTTTTGTGGCTCCAGTTTCCCCGTTTCCTTATTCTGCTTATAATGTCTCTGTATACGCAGATACTTATTTTTTATCAGGGAGGGATGATATGCCGGAAGAGAATGTTGTACCAGAGGGAACAGCTCCTGAGGAAGTTGTGCCCGAAGCAGCCCAGACGGAGGCGGAACAGCCTGAAGAACCTGCTTCAACAGCACAGACACACAACAGAGAGCTTGGCTGCCAGAACTGCGGTGCACCGCTTGAGTACATGGAGGGCGAGAGTGTAATAACCTGCCCCTACTGCGGTACTACAACCATGCTTGCAGGCTATGACAACATCGTAAAGATTGACAGCCATTCCATGCTTCCCATGAATGTTAACGAGAATGATGCCATCAGTGCCCTGCTCACATGGCTTTCAAAGGGATTCCACCGGTCGAAGAAGAATATTCAGACTGCCAAAGTCGAGTCCATCAGGGGGCTCATGCTGCCGTACTGGATAGTGAAGAGCAATGCTTCCACTGCATGGCGGGGGAAGAAAAAGAGAACAAGAACTGTGGGAACCGGTGACAAGAAGAAGACCGAGACCTGGTGGGAGCCTGTAAGCGGCAGATTCAGCGAGGACTACACCTGGCCTGAGTACGCCCGTGAAGACCCTGATGAATTCTGGGGCGTTGAGAACATCAAGCCCGGGAAAAAGTCTCTCTTTCCAGACTGGGGCAAATTCTGGCTCAGATTCGGAGGAGGCAGGGAAAGCCCGAACCGGAACCTTCTTGACGGACAGCTGCCTTTTGACATTCAGGAAGTCAAGAAGTGCGGTATGGCTGATAACATGGTTAACGGTCAGATAACTCAGGAAAGAGCAGAGTCCAATGCAAAGGGCAACATAAAGGAACATCAGGCTAAGAAGGCTGACAAAAAAGCGGATGTTCTTTCAGACGTGGACACAGTTGTTAATGTTAACAAGGTTGATCTTGTGTACGTCCCGATGTGGGAGATGAAGTACAGCCTGAACGGTAAAAGCTACAATGCCCTTGTAGACGGCACAAAGAAGGAAGTTCTTTCAGCTGAGTATCCTGTGAGTACAAAGGCCCGAGTAACAATATTCGATATCTTCCTGGGCATACCTGCTATCATCGCAGGAGCAATCGGTTTTGCCGGAGACGGATCCAAAGTTGCAACAATAATCTTCTTCGTCCTTCTGGTTCTGATGCTTGCATACAGCCTTCTCAAAGGTCTTTCCGGAAAGAGTTGATGACTGACATTCCTGAAGCTGCCCTCTCGTGGACCTGGCTCCGGGCTGGAGGTCCCGGAGGGCAGCACCAGAACAAAACAGAGACAGCAGTTCAGTTGAGGTACAGCATACCCCTGGGAGAATTGAACCGGGAAACAGCTGAAAGACTAAGGCGACTGGCAGGAAGCAGATTGAACTCTGCTGACGAGATAATCATTGAATGCCGCGAACACCGAAGCAGAGAAATGAACAGGCGGGTTGCCCTTGAAAAACTGGAGCTTCTTATTGAGGAAGCTGAGAAACGGGACATACCCAGAAAGAAGACTCGTCCAACAAGAGCATCATCTGCCAGGAGAGTTAAATTGAAAAAAGAGAATTCCCAGAGAAAGAAATTGAGAAGAAAACCTGAGGTTCATGATGACTGACCGTGTAAAACTGCTTGTTCTCACAATAGTTTCTCTTGGTACAAGGCTGTTCATGCTGGGAGGAAAAAGCCTGTGGATAGACGAGTGTCTGGCCTGGGGTGCGACGCGGATGGGCTGGATGGAGATGTTCAGATCTGTTGCTTCAGGAACACCCCATCCTCCGGTTGCTTTCGCTCTGATAAAGCTGTCTGCAATTATTGCAGGTGACGGCGAATTCGGCCTCAGATTCCTTATTGCTGTTTTCACTGCGTCTGCTGTTGTTCCTTTGTACAGGCTGGCTGCCAGAAGAACCACTGCTCGCGGAGGTTTCTATGCCGGTCTTCTCTGGGCTCTCTCACCGTTTGCTGTTTCCCTGGGGCAGGAATGCTGGGTTTATGGAATAAATGCAGCCCTCTCTTTCTGGTTTGCCGATGTTGCCGATCTGGCATGGAGGGGATCCCGGAAGGCTTATATAACAGCATTCATTCTTGGTATTGCGGGTATTCTCACACAGCATATTTTTGTTATTACCGTTGCAGCTTCAGCTGTACTCTATTTTTCAATTGACGCCGGGAAGAGGATCTCGATACTGAAATTTATAACAGTTCCTCTCTTTCTTGCTGCAGCATACCTGCCTGTGTACCTGTATTTCTCTTCTCAGTTTGCTGCAAGAACAGAGAGACTCGTATCTGCAGGTTTTTATGCCGGCACATTCAGACTGTTTTCAACCAGGCCATTATCAGAATTGTTCAGGGTATTTGCAGGGGGACTGTTGCCTGAGATATCGCAGAATATCCTGGAAAGACCCAGAATGTTTACTGCGTATTTAGTTAATGCGGCAGCTGTTATCTTCATGGGAATTGTTCCGCTTTTCCGCTTCAAAAAATGGAACATGCCTGGTCTCAGATTCCTCTGGATTATCCTTCTTCTTCCATTTCTGCTCTTTATAAATGACGATCCAACCATCAGACATCTGTCTCTGATCTGGCTTGTCATCTCCATTTCATCAGCTGCTGTTTTTTCCAGATACAGATACTCTGGACCTGCAGCAGCAGTCTTTATGCTGATTGCTCTGGTTCCTTACTACAGAATGGATGTTTTTCCGTATCACAGAAGTAACTGGCATCAAGGAGTGGAAACCATAGAAGCAATGGCTGCTCCAGGTGACGGTGTTGTTATTTTCGGGGGAAAGTCAACTGCTTTTGCCTGGGAATTCTATTCTGAGACCGGCATGGACTATTTTGCTCCTGGCGGAGAAACTCCATTTGCCGTTGACAGTGAGAGAAGCAGAGTGAACAGGGTTGCTTTTATGGACAGTGTTTTTGCAACAAGAGAGAATCGACGAATTTGGGTTCTGATAGACGTGTGGGGTTCTCCTGAAATGGAAAGCATAAAGGGGGACAGGACCGTGTCGTTCTCTTCACAGGCTGGAGATCACATGCTGATGATACTTCTGGAAGGAAAGCACTAATCGCAACATGTTGTTGCAAATTTGCCATTCGGTATGTCATTTGATTAGCTTTCAACATCACATTTATAAAGAAGACATCCAGTGAGAGGGGGATTGGCTTGAAGCTATCCGTAACCGCAGTTACAAGACCGGTTGCCGTAACGGTTATCTCCATCGTAGCTGCCGTTCTCGGGGCAATAGCAGTTTTACAGATGCCTGTAGACCTGTTACCCTCCGTTGAATACCCCAGAATTACCATTGAAACAAGATATCCTTCATCCAGCCCATACGAGGTCGAGAGGCTTGTTACTGATCCTCTTGAAGAGGCGCTGGCAGGTGTCAGGGGTCTGCGCTCCTATTCTTCCAGATCCTACGGAGACATGAGCCGGATCACCCTTGAGTTCGACTGGGGTGCCAATATGGACTACACCCGGCTTGAGGTTAGAGAGAAACTGGATGTTGCCAGCTGGTCTCTTCCTGATGCCGCAGATCGTCCTACCATTGTTGATTACGACCCCTCCTCCAGACCGTTCATGGAGATCCTGCTTACAATGGACGGCGGATGGACTGATATCAGTGACTTTTCAAGACGGGTGATCGCCACCCGTATCGAGCAGGTTGACGGAGTTGCCGCATGCGAGATAGACGGTGAAGCGGAGCCTGCAGTTTATGTTCGTCTTCGCGACGGGGTTATTGAAGAACTGGGAATTGACCCTGCATCAATAGCCGCTGCTCTCAGTGGAGCCAATGCAGTTTCTCCAGGAGGCCAGGTCCGTGATGGAGAGAAGGAATACTTCCTCTCGCTTCAGGGCGAGTTCGAGTCTCTGGATGATGTCCGCAACACAGTTGTGGCTTCACTTGATGGAACCCCTCTGCTTCTGGATGCAATCGCTGATGTATACATTTCAGAAAAACCGCCATCTGAATGGGCAAGCTACAATGGGGAGAGGGCCATTATCCTGAGGATCAGGAAGATGGCTGAGTCGAATACAGTTGAAGTGGCAGGCCTTGTTAAGGATGTGGTTGAGGAGCTGAATCTTGCCAATGTTAATGTTCAGCTGCAGGTGATTCAGAACGATGCGGAATTCATAGAGGAATCCATTGGCGGGGTTGTTGAGGCACTTATTCTGGGTGCCTTCCTTGCATTCGGTGTTCTCTTCTTCTTTTTGAGAGACTGGAAGAGTCCACTGGTTCTTGGATTATCACTTCCCCTGAGCATTGCCCTTGCACTGTTCTTCCTCTATCTGGCCGGTGTAACAGTGAATATCATGTCCCTTGGCGGACTGGCTCTGGGCACAGGTCTTCTTGTTGACAACGCCGTGGTGGTTCTTGAAGCGATCTATCGCAGGAGAGAACTGGGAGACAGCAGGAGAGATGCAGCTACCAGGGGAACAGCCGAGGTGGGACCTGCCATTGTTGCCAGCACTCTGACCACGATCATTGTGTTTTTCCCGGTGGTTTACATGGAGGGCATAACCAGTCAGCTTTTCAGGGATCAGGCTCTGGCAGTGGGTTCTGCTCTGCTGGCCAGTCTTCTTGTTGCAGTGACGGTGATACCTGCGCTTGCTGCCAGAATAGGCAGAACACAGAACTCTAAGGACGTAACTTCCGGATTGAAAGCCCGTTATGGTCGTAGCATGGAGAGAATTCTGGGAAGAAGAAAAAGGGTTCTTGCTTTTACTCTGCTGATCACTGTTCTGGCTTTTTTCGGTGCATCGAAACTTCCGATGCAGCTGCTTCCTGATACTCCTGCTGATCAGCTTGAAATGACTTTCAGTGCCCCTGAAGGCACTTCCATGGAACAACTTGTGGATCTTTCCTCAATGTTGAGCGAGCTTGCAGATCTGTCAGGCAGCCTGTGGACAAGCGGCAGAGTCGGCGTCCGGGCAGAGGAGGGCGTTGATGCTCTTTCAGTTGCTGAGTTTTCAACACCGTCTCAGGCAGCGAACGCCATATTGCCCATCAGAGATGCATGGAGTGATGCCTTCAGTTTCCCCCTTCAGGTTGGTCCAAGAGGAACTCTCCTGGGAGAAATACTCGGCGGCGGAAGCGGTTTCACCATATACCTTGAGGGCGAGAGCATTGAGACTGATCTTCAGGCAGCTCAGGCTGTTGCTGAACTGTCCCATTCAAGAATAGACAATGTCATAAGCGCTGATGTTAACTTTCTCCCCGGCAAGCCTGAGATAGTTGTAAGACCCGACGGCGAGCTTCTTAATCTTCTCGGTATTACAGCCGATGATGTTGCTGATTACCTGGAGAGCCTTTCAAGGGGCATTGTGGCTACTACTTATTACCGGCAGGATGAGAAGGTCGATGTAATGCTTCTTGCAGGAAGCGGTGAAGGTATTTCCGTGGATTCCCTGTTCCAGAGATCTGTTGGTATTGCCGGGACACTTATCCAGGTGGACAGGATTGTGGAAACATTCATTCGTCAGACTCCGGGGTTCATCGAGCATTATCAGGGTAACAGAGCTGTAGGAGTTAGTATACAGAGCAGCGGCACCAACATGGCCGGTATTTCAGAGGAGATAACCGCCCTTGCTGATTCAGCCCTTGCAGGAGAGCCGGTGAAGCTGAGAACAGGAGCCGAAATAGAGGAAATGGACAGAACCACCTCAAGCCTTATTCTGGCTGCCATTCTGGCTATAGCTCTTGTTTATGTTCTTCTGGCAGTACAGTTTGAATCATTTATTGAGCCTTTCATTATCATGATTACAGTGCCTCTGGGGATTATCGGCGTTGTTCTCGGCCTGACACTGTTCGGCCAGAGCTGGAATGCTTTGTCCGGGATCGGTCTTGTAATTCTCTCGGGAATTGTTGTTAACGACGGTATTCTGCTTGTTGAGCGGATAACCCAGCTCAGAAAGCAGGGTCTGCCTGTTAGACAGGCTGTTATTGATGCAGGCAGGGACAGATTCAGACCTGTTCTCATGACTACGGTCACAACCATCTTAGGCCTTCTTCCCATGGCTGTTGGTCTTGGAGAAGGTGCATCGCTGAGGCAGCCGCTGGCTATTGCTGTGATCTCAGGAATTACGGTGGCAACTCTGCTTACCCTTGTGGTGGTTCCGGTTCTCTATGCAGTACTTGTGGGAGATAAGGTTACGCGATGATAGACAAGCTGCTTAAAAGACCTCGTGGAACGGCTATAATCTACATCGCACTTCTTGGTCTGGCTGCAGTTAGCCTTTTCAGGATACCTATTGAGGGATCTCCTGATACAACCCTCCCGGAGCTTAATGTCACCACAGGGTGGTACGGTGCTGATCCCGAGGCTGTATGCGAACAGCTTACCCGACCTATAGAGGAGGCTGCAAGGCAACTGAGAGATGTTCGGGAGGTGTCATCCCGGTCCAGCGAGGGAAGAAGCGTTGTTACGGTTTCCTTTGATCAGGGAGCCGATATGGATGTTGCTTCCATGGAACTCACCGAGAGAATTTCCATGATAAGGGATGACCTGCCCGGCAATGCCGGGGCCAGTACGGTTACACAGGCCATTCCAAGGGAAATGGAGAGTGAGGGATTTCTTATCTATGCCATCACAGGAGCAGAGAAATCCATTCTGAAGAATCTTGCAGAAGACGTTGTTGTTCCGGCACTTGAACGGATAGACGGTGTCAGTTCGGTGATTGTTGAAGGGCTGGGCAGCGAAGAGGTGCTGATTGATGTTGATATGGAGGCCCTGCGGTCTCTTGATCTCACTCTTGCCCAGGTTGTTTACTCCATACAGAACGGTATCGTGGACAGGAATGTGGGTGTTGCCACTGATACTACAGGTCTGCAGGCTGTTCTCAGAGTTTCCACGGTCCCTATGTCGCTCTGGGAGATGGAACAGCTTGTTGTAAAGCAGACCGGCACTGATTTCGTAACCCTGGATGATATCTCCCACGGCATCTATCAGAGCTATTCAGATAACTCGGGAGTGATATTCAGGTACAACGGTCTTGACCAGATCACAATGGAGCTTGACAGATCACCCGGGTCGAATGCTGTTCGGGTTGCGGCAGTGGTACGGGAAGAGGTTCAGAGAATTCAGGCAGGCTTACCTCAAGAAGTAGAGCTTAATCTGATCGAAGATGGAACCGAAGCCATAACTGACGACCTCAGCGCTCTTTCCTGGAGGGCTCTTGTCTCTCTGGGGCTTATCATGCTGATCCTTCTTATCCTCAACCCCAGCCCGTTGACCACTCCTCTTATACTCAGCTCCATTTTATTCAGCAGCGCCCTGGCTGTAACAGCAGTTTTTCTTGCAGGCTACAGCATCAATGTTCTAACACTCAGCGCCCTTGCCATTGCATTCGGTCTGCTTGTAGACGGAGCAGTTGTTGTTATGGAGGCAATCGCCTTCAGGCGGAGACAGGGGATGAGTGCCCTTGAAGCAGCCGGAGTTGGTGCCAGAGAAGTTGCCATGCCGGTTCTTGGAGGAATTCTCACCACCCTTGTTGCCTTTGTACCCCTTCTGGCAAGCGAGGGGGTTCTCAGGATCTATTACAGACCCTTTGCTTTTACAGTTGCTGCAACACTTCTCGCTTCATACGCAGTCTGCCTTACATTCGTTCCCTCCATTGCAGGTCACTGGAGCAAGGGAAACTGGTACAGAAAAAGGAAATGGGATCAAACCCTGAGCCGACTGGTCTCCATTCTTCACCACAGACCCTGGATACCTGTTACTGTTACTTTTCTTCTCATTGCAGGTTCTGTGTATGTGCTGCTGACCAAAGTGGAGCATGGTCAAACCTGGAATTTCGGAGGTGACAGGGATTACCTGTATGTATCCTACGCTTTTCCTCCTGGAACTCCCCAGGAGATAGCGGATGATGTAGCCAGCGGGTTTGAAGATATAATGGTCTCCAAGGACGGAGTTCTTTCCACAAGAACCACTGTCTACGGCGAGTCCGGCGTTATCTACTGTCAGTTTGACACAGACGCTCTGCGTAATGGAACAGCACTGCAGACCGAATCAGAGGTTATAGCACTGGCTACCACTGTTGGAGGTGTCAGAAGGATATATGCTGGAGGTATCAGTCCGGAAGGGTACTGGCGAAGCACTGCCAGTGCCGGGATGATGCAGACTGTGGAACTCAGAGGATTCGATTACGAGGGTTTGAAAACACTTGCTGTGAATCTGCAGACTCTTCTCCAGCGTCATCCGAGAGTTGAGGAAGTGGACATTAACTGGAATGCCAGATCCGTGGACAGAGAGCAGCTTGCAATTGTGTTTGACCGTATCGAGCTGGCTGACCTGGGCATCAATCCTTTCCAGCTTGTAATGGCCCTGACGTACAACATGGCTGGTGGATACGGTGCACAGGTGAGGATTGCTGATGAAACCACCGATCTCTCTTTCAGACTTGAGGGGCAGAAAGATCCTGAACTGAGTGAAATACTGGATAGCAGAATAGTCACCAGGGATGGTTTTACAAGACTTGGCGACATCATCGATATTGACACTGTGGGAGTTCAGGGAACGGTTATCCGTGAAGACGGAGAATACGTAAGAACTGTGGCTTACTCCTTTATGGGAGCGGAAAGAATGGCTGCGAGATTCAGGCATTCCCTCCTGACAAGTCTTGAGCTTCCTTCAGGGTACAGAGTTTACGAGGACACAACATTCCTCCCTGATTGGCTTGAGGAAGAAGAAGGTATGGACATGAACCTTCTTGTGGGACTTGCAATACTCGCTGTATTTGCAGTTACAGCCATTGTGTTTGAAAGTTTTAAAGCACCGCTGTATGTCCTGGCGGTTATACCCATGGCCCTTGTTGGGGTGGCGGCAGGATTCTGGCTGTTTGACAGGATATTCAGCCCTGAGGCTTACGTTGGAAGCGTGTTTCTGGTGGGTATAGCGGTAAACAATTCAATATTACTCATAGACAGTTTTGAAAAAAAGAACAAAACAGGAATGGATTTGCGCAAGGCGGTTGATCTTGTTGTAGAGGAAAGGCTCAGACCTATTCTTCAGACTACGGCTACAACGGTTCTGGGGCTTCTTCCACTGGTTCTATGGCCTATCTCAAGCCAGGATCTCTGGGGAACGCTCTCCTTTACAGTTGTCTGCGGAATGGTTGTCTCAACTCCGCTTGTGCTCATTACCCTGCCTGCTTTGATCCAGATCACTTCCCGGAGGAGGAAAAAACATGTTCCGGAGAATTAGTTTCTTTCCAGTGGTCGTTTTTGGTATTCTTCTCGCGGCTGGATGCGGCCAGGAGGAAGAATTAGAGAGGGAAACTCTTGAACCCTCTCCTCTTCCGGTATCAGCTTCTGTTGCTTCCACTGATGTTCTGTATGAGGTGATAAGCGCTACCGGCAGGGTTTCAAGCAGGAGAACCCAGACCCTCACAGCCCAGATTCAGGGCCAGGTGGTTCAGGCACCGGAGTATGAAGGCGAGGAGTATTCTGAAGGTCAGGTGATCTTCCGGGTGGCAAGCGGACAGCATGCTTCAAACCTTTCTGCTGCAAGCAGCGAGTACAGGAATGCTCAGGCCATCTATCAGTTTGAAATTGATAACTACAGGGGTGATGTGACGGATGAGGTCCGCAGTATGCTCAGACAGACTACCGGACTGGAATCTGCATCTGCAAACCTGTCAAGTGCAAGAACCCAGTACGGGAACAGCGCAGTATCCGCAGGATTCAACGGAGTTATTTCACAGGTTACAGCTCTTGAGGGGATGACTGTCTATCCCGGTTCCCCGCTGGGAACGCTTGTAGACCCATGGAGTCTTCAGGTGGAGGTTGATCTGGATGAAAGGCAGCTGGCCAGATGCTCAGCAGGTCTGAAGGCGTTTGTAACGGTTCCATCCCTGAATGATACAGTGCTTGTGGGTGAGGTCAGATCGGTTTCCCCGGTGATTGACCCGGGCTTCCGTTCAGGTGCGGTGGTTGTAACAGTTCCTCATGTGCCAGGTCTCCGTCCCGGAGCCACAGCAAGAACTGAAATTGTCTTTGCAGAGCATCAGGGTGCCCTGGTGATCCCTGAACAGGCTGTGCTGGTCAGAGATGATCGACCGATGGTTTTTGCCGTTGTTGATGGGCATGCGGACTGGCGTTATGTGACCCTTGGCCCGGCAGGAAGAGGAATAGTCGAAATTCTGGACGGTGTGGCAGAGGGCGAGACCGTGATTACAAGCGGCCATTACTCACTTGCCCACGATGCTCCGGTAGCAGTTGTGAACTGATTCCTGTTTTCCTGAAATAGCCAACACATACCCACCTTTTCAGCTGGAATGATAGAGGTTATCTTGTCCGAATGAAGAACGACAAAAAGTCAATTCCTGAGGGCAAGTTCGCACCGGAAGACTGGGAGTATCTTCTTCTTCAGATGGTAAATGACAGAAGCGGAGTGGATTTCGGAATGTACCGGATGCCTACTTTCCGCAGGCGTTATCTGAAAAGAATGAAACTCATCGGTGCCGGTGATCTGCGCAGTTTCGTCAAAATGCTTGAAGACGACCCTTCTCAACTGGATAATCTTGTAAAAGATCTTCTCATAGGAGTGACCTCCTTTTTTCGTGATCAACCGGCTTTCAGGGTTTTCAGGGATTCTGCTGTAAAACAGCTGTTTAAAAGAACTGACAATGCAAACATAAGGTGCTGGGTTGCAGGGTGTTCAAATGGTATGGAAGCTTACTCAATAGCCATCCTCATGCAATCTGCTTCTGAGAAACTCGGAGGCAGCTACACCATTTTTGCTACAGATGTAAGCAGACCGGCAATAGTGGAAGCTTCTAAAGGCATATACACTTCCGAACAGTATGAGACCGTACCGGCTGAGTACAGGAAGTATTTCTCTGAATCAGGGAACAGTTTCAAGATTAAAAGGGAAATCAGAGCCAACATGGTCTTCAGTCACCACGATATTCTTTCAGATCCGCCTTTTGCCAATATGGATATCGTAAGTTGCAGAAACATGATGATCTATCTGAAGCAGAAGGCTCAGGATGTTGTGCTGGGCAGACTCAATTACAGCCTGTCTGTTGGAGGTTTCCTTTTCCTGGGAAGCGGGGAAACTCCAGGCAGGCATAATGAGAACCTTGAAACGGTAGATTCCAGATGGCGTATTTTCAGAAAAACCTCTGAAACGGTGATCTCCGTGGAGATGTTTCCCTTTGAGAAGCAGCAGGATGACGCGTTCTCTGTTTTTGGTGTAACAGACGGGCTGAGAGAGAACGAGGATGAGCTCAGAGTCAGGAGCAGAACATTCACATCCTGTCTTGAGGAAAGATTTTTCCCTGACTGTGTTTTCATTGATGAGGATTATCGTATTCTTTTTATCCACGGTGACATGAATGCTTACCTTTCCATTCCTTCAGGTATTCCAGGGGGAAGTCTGCTGCAGATGCTGCCGGGACAGCTGAAATCCGCCATAAGAGCTGGAGTGCGGAGAGCGAAGGGCAGATTCAGACGAATTCAGTGTGACACCGGCAGCGAAACAACAATTTATGTAAGCTGCATCTCTCCGCTTGAGATGAGCGGCGTCTTTCTCATTGAATTTATCAGAAGTGATCCGGATACCGGTGAAAGCATTGCCAGGATAGAATGTTCAGAGTCTGATATCTCAATCCTTGAAGAACAGATAGCTTTGCTTGAAAGCGATCTTGCAACAACCAGGCGTGAGTTGAGAAGCAGATCCGGAGAACTTCAGGCATCCAATGAAGAGCTGCAGACCTCAAATGAAGAAATAAGAAGTGCCAACGAAGAGCTGATTTCGTCCAACGAGGAGCTGCTTGCTTCAAACGAAGAGCTGCAGAAAGTGAATCGACAGCTTACAGTTATCTCAGACGACATGAAGAACCTTCATAAAAGCATGGATGTGGGATCACTCTTCCTGGACAACGATTTCAGGATCAGGCGTTTCAATCCAATGGTTTCAAGGTTTTTTAAAATAACCAGGAGAGATATCGGACGCAGCATTACTGACTTCAACACAATGATCGAGAGAAGCTCTCTCGAAACACTTCTGGAGACAGTAAGGAACGTTTCCTCCTCCGGGGATGCAATAGAGATATCTCTCACAACCGAAATACCCGGTTTCTGGCTGGCAAAGGTATCACCGTACAGATCTTCTGAGGGCGTTGTTCAGGGAACGGTGATAACATTTGTAGATGTTACCGTTCTCAGGGAGGGTGAGCTCTCACTTGCCAGAAGCGAGAGGAAGTTCAGAGGACTGTTCAACGGTTTTCCCATGGGAGCTCTTCTTGTTTCTCACGAGGAAGGTTCGGAAACCTTTGAGATACTTGATAGAAACCCTGCATTCCAGCTTCTCTGCGCCAGGAGCGCAGACCTTAGCTCAAACAGGGATTTTGCAAGAGGAATTGTGCAGGAAACAGCACTATTCGAGTTTACACACCTGAACAGGGATTACCGTTGCCAGGTTTTTAAAACAGCTGACTTTGCCCAGTCTCTCTGCGTAACAGTGAGAGATGTTTCAGAAATGAACAGAGCTGCAGATGAAAAGGCGAAGCTGGAGAAGCGACTTCACGAGGCACAACTGCTTGCAGGTATGGGCCTCTGGGAGTACAACAGAACAGAAAGAACGCTGCGGTTGTCAGAGGAAGCGGCAGAACTGTTCGGTATGGATTCCGGGGGACCGCTGCCACTGGAGGAGTTCAACAGTCGGATCAATGACTTTAAAGAATTCTTAGCCAGTACAAGAGAATCTCTTAAGAAAACAGGTACCTATTCAGGAACAGTGTCAGGTCTGGATATGGGTACTACCGGAAGACGATACTTCAAAGTGAGTTGCTATATCCTGACTGAGGACAAGGGAAATACTGTGTACGGGTATGCTCTTGATGTCACCTCCGAGGTTCTGGGTGAAAGAATTCTTAAACAGGCCAATGAGAAACTCGCAGAAACCCAGCGGATCGCCCGAATCGGGCTTATTGAAATGGAATGGAACAGCAGCTGCACCATGCATAGAGAAAGATTTTCCTCCTCAGCCATTCAGGTTCTTAAGCTGAAGGAAGGAGATCAGGCGGATATTTTCTCAAGTTGTATGGAGGAGGATCTTGCCTTCTCAGTGGTGCAGAAACTCAGAAAATGTGCCTGTGGAGATCAGCAGCTTTCTCTGGATATTCCCATGAAGAACGGGGAAGGAGAGAATGTTTTCATTCAGATAATTGCAAGGCTGAAGGAAACAGAGGAGGATAGAAAGGTTCTCACTCTGGTAATAATGGACATAACACGAAGACACCAGCTGGAGAACGAGCTGAAACATTCTGAGAAGCTCAGATCTGTTGGAGAGCTTGCAGGTGGAATCGCCCACGATTTCAACAATCAGCTTATGGGTATTGTGGGATTCGCCGAGTGTCTTCGTCAGGAGGGCACTTCTCCTGAGGGTCTTGAGTATGTAAAGGGAATTCTGGGTTCAGCGGAGAGAGCCGGTGCTCTTGTCAGGCAGCTTCTGGCTTTCAGCAGGAAGGGTCTTTCACACATAGCCCCGTTTGACCTTCATCACCAGATAGATGAGGTCATTACTCTTCTCAAACGAAGCATTGATCGAAGAGTCGAGATCAGAAGAGATTTCCGAGCCTCAAATGCCATGATTCTGGGTGATGCCTCCGAGATGAACAATGCCATTCTCAATCTGGCTCTTAATGCCAGAGATGCAATTAACGGAAGCGGTGAGATGATTTTTTATACCGGTGACAGGCAGGACGGCTATATGGAGTTTTCACTGACTGATACCGGTAAAGGCATGACGCCTGACTTGATGGCAAAGGTCTTTGAACCTTTTTTTACCACCAAGACGCTGGGCAATGGAACGGGCATGGGGCTGCCAGCTGTATACGGCACTGTTGAAGCCCACAATGGAACGATTGACATGACTTCCACTCCCGGTGAGGGAACCAGAGTTACTATCTCTCTTCCTGTAACAACCCGCAAAGCTCATGAAAACGATTTGGAGTTGATCACTGACAATATCCCAATGGAAGGGAAAGTTCTTCTGGTTGATGATGAGGAGATTGTCAGATCAGTTCTCTCTAAACTTGTGGAATCTCTGGGATTTGAAGTAGTCACTGCATCAGATGGTGTTCAGGCAGTTGATATTTTCAGGGAGCACAGAAACTCCATTAAGCTTGTTCTCATGGATATGACCATGCCCAGAAAGAACGGAATGGATGCCTTCATTGAAATGAGAGCAATGGATCCTTATGTCAAAGTGATAATACTTTCCGGTCACAGTGCTGAAAGCACTTCCAACGAAATGATCGGCCTTGGGGTTTGCAAAGTTCTTCAGAAACCCGTTATGCTGTCAGTTCTTTCCGATGCCATCAGAGAAACCGCGTTCAGCTGATCAGATAACCAGCTTTTCGGTGTACTTGTTATTCATCAGTCTTATGAGAGCTGAGTAACTGATCTTGAATCTCATGAAATCTCCCACATTCAGATTGGAGTCGGCGCTTCCAACGTTGAGAACTGTGAGATCGCTGCTTGCTCCTGCAATTTCATACTCACTGTTTACCGGGGTGAGCCCTGCTATGTTGGTGTCCAGCTCTCCTATAGTAACAACTGCCCTGTAGCCCCTTTCACCAGGTGCATACTGCTTCTGTTCACCGGGAGAGTTTGAGTTGAAGGGCTGGAGTTCATCGTGTATCTCGCCGGTGGGAGCCAGATTCTTCTTTTTTATCTCAACAACTCCAGCTTCCAGAATGAATCCGTCATCACGGAGTCCTGCAAGGATCCCGCCATTTATAAGGTCGTTACCCAGAAGGATGGATTCACCTATCCTGAAGTGGTTAACCTGTCTGGGCACCAGACCCTGAATGAGGAAGGGGAGGCTTGCGCTGGACCCTGCGGATAACAGCGGTATCTTCCTGTTGAATTTCAGCTCGAGAAGTTCCTTGTAAAGAACCAGCTGCATAAGCTGGTCCATTCCCGGTACAGTTCCCGAGAGGCAGCCCAGGTTGGTTCCAATTCCTATGATCTTGATGTTATTGAGATTAAAAACGTCATTGTACATCTCAACAAGTGTACCGGGAAGAATGCCCTCGCGAAGGTCTCCAAGTTCTATCATAAGGAGAATCCCGTGCTTGACTCCTGCTTTCTCGGCTACCTTGTTTATCTCCTTCACTGTTCCCAGTTCTGTGTTCAGAGATACGTCAGAGTACCTGACTACATCATTGAGCTCATCCGGATGAGGAGGTTTCAGGTACCATCTCTCAGCTTCCACGCCGGATTTTGATATTGCTATCAGGTTTTCCAGTCTGGAGTCGGCAATTGATTTAATGCCTCCATCCACCAGGCTCTTAACCGCTTCTGTATGACCGCAGAGAGCTTTTACAACCACTGTAAGCGAGCTGTCGTGCATTCCGATAAGTCTTTTTATGTAGCCGAAGTTGTGAAGAATGGCCTCTGTGTTTATCAGAAGTCTATTCATTGGAGTACCTCATGTCAGCGTATTTGGACTTGAAGCCCATACGCTGGTAAAGGTGTTTTGCCGGATTATCGTATTCCACATGGAGTTTCACATCTCCATTGCACAGTTTCAGTGCTTTTTTCAGCAACTTTGTTCCTGTTCCCCTGCCCCGTCTGTTGCTGTCAACAGCAATGTACAGAAGAAGATTCTCCGGCACATAACCGGACATGTTGGTTTTCAGCATTACAAGAATTCCTGCAATTTCATTTTCTTCCATGGCAGCAAGGATGAATCCTCCACGGTTTCCGCTTCTGTCCATTGCGTAGTTTATGCCGCTTAGTATGTCAGGGATGGTATCCTCGAACGGAATAAGCATCTCATGGAGTTTTTCTGCGAAATCATCCGGTGTTGCAATCTTCTCAAGTTCTGTAACGGAGTTTATGGTCTCGATCGATATCATCGTATACACGTCCTTCTGCATTCATTTGTAAGCCGTAATATATTAGTCTATTACGATAAGTCAACAGAATAAGTAATATATGTAATTATATAACAGAAGAAAATAAAAATTCTTTACATAATGTTGTCAATTATATTATAATGATATACTACACGCTTAAGTGTATTTATTATCCAGATAGTATAGTCTGATATCAGCCATTAGTAAGCATGTCTGCTACAGCTTTGATATGATGGGAAGGCGTAACCACATAAACAGTGTCCGCTTCTTCCAGTTCAGTGTCTCCTCTGGGAACAACGAATGCTTCAGTGCCTACTCTGTAAATCCCTGCAAGGATTGCTTCCCGAGGGAAATTCCTTCGTCCGGCCAGCTGGGTTACGGTTTTTCCCACAGCCCAGGCTTTGTGATCCACAACCACCGCGTACATCTCTGCAGCTCCTCCGGCCAGGCTCATAACTCTCTTTACCCGCGGCTGTTCAATTTCGGTCATGACCTGGTTTATAAGAAGGTCTGCCACTCTCAACACACTGCTTACACCGCTTAGTTTGTATGCATCGGCGTATCCGGGATTCCGCATTCTGGCAAGTATTCTCTTCACACCCATACTCCTGGCAATAATCGCCGACGCAATGTTGTCTGCATCACTTCGCATAAGGCATACAAGAACATCAGCTTTTCTGATTCCCGCATCTTCAAGTATCTCCAGATGTGTGGCGTTGCCGTTCACAGATTCAATGCCTGTTTCCGAGTAAAGCATTCTGCACACATCGTGGTCCTTGTCGATCACAACAACGTCGTGCCGATTACCCATAAGCTGAGAGGAAACTTTTCTGCCTACTGTTCCTGCACCTGCCACAATGATGAACATTTTTACCTCCAGGCCTTTCTACTGAAGAGAAGCATAAGTGGAAGGATCTCCAGTCTTCCTGCCAGCATACCGGCAATGTAAGTTATTTTTACTCCCCAGTGCAGTTCCATCAACTGATCCTGAGTCATGAAACAGGGGCCTATGTTACCAAGAGCGCTGAACATACCGCTTGCTGCTGTGATTGCATCCATTTCCGGAGCAAGGAGGGAAGTGATCAGGGTGCCTGCTGCAAGAAAGATCAGCCAGAGGAAGAGAATGGTAACAATTCTTCCAAGTTCGCTCCTTCCCAGAAGTGTTCCCTGGAATCTTGTACCGGTAATGGCCCGGTCAGCTCTGAAGATCTTTTTTACCTCATTTGAGGCAACCTTGATAAGGATTGATATCCGCAGTACCTTGAATCCGCCTGCCGTGGACCCTGCACATCCCCCTATCACCATCATTATAAGAAACATCTGCCTGGCAGCCGGTCCGAAAAAAGGGCTGTACAGGTTTTCTGTTCCGAAACCGGTTGTTGTTGTAATGGATGCAACCTGAAACAGATCCTTCCTGAAAATGCTTTCTATTGAACCTGCCTGAATCCTTCCGGTAATTAGCTGCTCTGCAAAGATCACCACTACAAATCCAGCAATAAGAAACCACCAGAGTTTGACCTCGGATCCGTTCCACAAAGGCTTTAACCCTCTGGATTGAAACACCCTGTAATGAACAAGAAAACTGGTGCCTCCGGCAATCATACCTGCTGCAATGATGTACTCAATAAGTATGAAGTTTCCCGTTCCAGTTGCTGCGTACCAGCCTATCGAGCTGTCATGAGGGCTGAAGCCGCCTGTGGCTATAGTTGTCATTCCGTGATTGATGCTGTCGAAGAGACTCATCCCGGACAGGTTCAGCCCCAGCGCTACAGCAGCTGTTAACAAAAAATAAATAGACCATAATACCTTTACAGTGTGGACAAGTCCCGGAACAGGCCTTCCTGAAGATATCTTGTGACTCTCGGCCACCATGAGTCTGTGAGCGCCGGGAACCTGGGATGCCACAGCCAGAAAGAATGTGAGGATACCCAGGCCTCCAACCCACTCGGTGATGCTTCGCCAGAGGATGATTGACCAGGGCATACTGTCCAGGCCATTGAACATGGTAATACCTGTTGTGGTAAAACCGCTCATTGTCTCGAAAAAACAGTCCAACCATCCGTATCCGGTTACAAGAAAAAAAGGAATTGCTCCTGCCAGGGAGATGACAACCCAGGAAAAAGTGCAGATAAGCATTGCCTGTGCATTTGATGGCGGTCGTTTGTCCCGAAGGAAATACAGCAGCAAACCGACAACTGTTGATCCAACTGCTGTGAAAAAAAACGGGCCAATGCACTGGTATTCATGCTTTAGCATGGCCAGTGCCAGTGGAAACAGCAGTATTGGTCCCAGAATAAGGAGAATTCTCCCGATGAATCCAGTTATAATTCTCATGCCCTGTTATGCAAAATGCGCAAAAAAAAAGAAAGTGTAACATTTCATCCATTAGCTCTGTCCTTTTTCTGTAAACAAACAGAAAGGAATAAGAAATGGGCAGTCTGATACCAATCGTGGCCATCACTTCATCCATAGGCATCCCGGCAGTTGTGATAATCATTCTTGTGTACCTCAGTCACAGGAAGAAGCTCGCAAGAATTGATCTGATCGAGAAGGCTTTGAAAACCGATACTCCTCCCGATGTTCTTGAACAGCTTATTCAGACCATCAATGAAGACGAACGGAAAAAATCAGCACCGCCGAAGGAAAGGAATCTTATTCATGCTACACTACTGCTGGCTCTTGGAATAAGTTTCTTTGCTCTGAGATTCATCCTTGGCGGAACAGACGTGCAGGGACTTCTTGCCACAGGAGCCATTCTTTTCATGCTGGGTCTTGCAAAGCTGGTGATTGCATTCCTGATTATCGGAAAAACCTCTGAGAAGCCGTGAGAGAAGAAGACGGTAAGCTTGTGGAAGCAGCAATGAAAGGTAACCGTGACGCCTATGGTATGCTGGTGAGGAACTATACGGGTTTCGTATACAGTATGGCCTATAGAATGACCGGGGATCACCACCACGCTGAGGATATCTGCCAGGACGTGTTTCTTAAAGGATGGCTGAAGTTGAGCAACTTGAAGGAATTAAAGGCATTTCCCGGATGGATATCTACTATAGCAAGACGAACCTGCCTGAATGCCATGGAGAAGAAGAACCGCAAAATGGAACTGGGAGAGGAGGAGGCAGTGCTTGTGAACCTTAATCCCACAATGCCCTCCTCCTGGGACCAGTCAAGGTGTATCCTGGAAAAAGCCATTGCCAAACTTGCCCCGCAGGAAAGGGAACTGATTACCCTTTGCTATTTCCAGGAATTGAATTCAGCTGAGGTTGCTGAGGTGATGGGTATTCCTCCTGGAACTATCAGGGTTTATCTTCACAGAGCAAGATTGAAACTGAAAGACCTGCTGGAGGGGAGTAAAGATGAACTCCTGGGGTAATGACAAACTTGAGAAGCGCATTGATGAACTGCTTTCATCCAGTGTGTGTACAGGAGCAGAACCATCGGGTTTCAGAGTAAGTCTGATTCCGCTGCGGCCTGCATTCCCATGGTATAAAGTCGCCTATGTTCTTATTGCAGCAGTAGTGCTGGGTTTCTTCATGGTTCAGTGGTTCCAGATGCAGAAACTGGAGACAGGCAACTACGATTCAATATTTACAGCGGAATCAGTATCCGGCCTTTTCTCAGGAATAAATTCCAGTGAACTGGTTTCCATTGTGGCTATTGTAATAGGTCTTGGCGGCACACTTGTAGCTTTTCTCTCTGAAAGAAACAGGGTCTTGCACCGTATGCTATAATTGCATACACAGCATTTGAAACCAAGTTTCAACAGGGAGTATCTATGAAAAAATTCCTTATAATCCTGCCGTTTGTTCTGCTTGCAGCCTGCGGTGGGGAGAACAACCCATCCACAGCCACCAGGGAAGCCGATGTGCCCTTTCTGGAGCCTGATCATGTGAGTTCTGAGAACGCGGAAAGGCTTATTCCCAGAGATGTTCTTTTCGGTAATCCGGAGAAGATGGGTCCACAGCTCTCTCCAGACGGTTCTCTGATAGCTTTTATTGCACCGGCAGAGAATGTTCTTAATCTGTGGGTGATGAACCGTGATATGACAGAAGAAAGGCAACTTACCTTCGATAGCAACAGAGGAGTCACAAACTACTTCTGGGCAGAGAATGGAGAGCACATCCTGTACATGCAGGATGAAGCCGGCGAGGAAAATACACACGTTTACAGGCTTGATGCAGCAACTGGTGATGTTGTTGATCTGACACCGTTTGAGGATGTAAAAGCTTATGTCAGCGCTACTGACAAAGATCAACCCAACACTGTACTCATCGAAACAAACGAACAGAATGCAATGTTCTTCGATGTTTACAGCTGTGATCTTCAAACTGGCGAACTTACCATGATCGCTGACAATCCCGGCACGGATGAGTTCGGTAACATGGTTCTGGGATTCATGCCGGACGAAGACATGAACATCAGAATGTATTACACGATTAATCCTGAAACGGGATGGATAACCATTTACCACCGCTGGGATGCAGATTCTCCCTGGGAGGAACTTCAGACATTCTCTTCCGATGAAGAATGGGGTCCTAGAAGATTTACAGATGATGGAAGAGGGTTGTACCTCACTTCCAATCTTCAGTCTGACCTTACCGGCTTCTACTACATGGACCTTGAAACACGTGAACAGGTTCATATCATCTCGGACAGTCTGGCGGATGTGGGAAGTGTGGCGTTTGATCCTCATACAGGTGATCCCAGGGCAGTAAGTTTCAACTACCTGCGGAGAAGAAGAGAGATACTTGATGATTCTATCAGGGAAGATGTTGAATTCCTCGAAGAGTTTCATGAAGGGGACTTTGGCACAGCTTCCAGTGACAATGCCGACAGCACATGGGTCATTGTCTACTTCACTGTAGACAATCCCGCAGTGTACTTCCTCTATGACAGAACAGACGGCTCAATGACTGAGATGTTCACAGCAATTCCTGCACTGGAGAACTACCAGCTTGCAGAAGTTCAGCCTGTGGAGATCATGTCCCGCGACGGAATGATTCTTCCCAGTTATCTCACAATGCCTGAAGCGGAATTCTACGGTGAAGGTCCTTATCCCACAATTATGTATGTGCATGGAGGCCCCTGGGCCAGGGATTACTACGGTTACGAGCCTTTTGCTCAGCTCTTCGCCAACAGAGGTTTTGCTGTTCTTCAGGTTAATTTCAGGGGATCCACCGGTTTTGGAAAAGCATTTGTTACCGCTGCCAACAAGCAGTGGGGACAGAATATGCAGAACGATATCACCGACGGTGTGAACTGGGCTGTAGAAAACGGTGTGGCAGATCCTGATAGAGTCGTTATCCTGGGAGGCTCCTACGGAGGTTATGCAACACTTGCAGGAGCTGCATTTACACCTGAGCTCTACTGTGCTGCAGTGGACTTTTTCGGCCCTTCCAACCTGATCACATTCATGGAAACAGTGCCGCCATACTGGCGTCCTCTAATGGCAATGATGAACATTCGTGTGGGCAATCCGGAGGAAGAGGCTGATGCAGCAATGCTTGAGCAGTATTCACCTCTTAACTTCCCTGAAAACATCACAATGCCCATGTTTATTGTTCAGGGTGAAAACGACCCCAGAGTGGTAAAAGCCGAGAGTGATCAGATGGTTGAAGCTCTCAGGGGAATAGGCACGGAAGTTCTCTATGTGGTTTACGGCGACGAGGGTCACGGTTTTGCCCATGAGGAAAATCGTCTGGACTTTGCAGGCAGGGTTGAGGAATTCCTCTACCTTAATGTTCCCGGTGTTGAGTGCGAACTGTTTGAATCCGTTGAGGGGTCTACAGTAAGAATAGAATAGAGCAGTTAATTGCAAAGGGGCCGGGCTCGATGCCCGGCCCCTTTGCTTTCAAACTTATCTAGAACGTACTTTTTATGGATGCCCAGGTGCTTCTGGTGAGTGCGGCACCGTGGTCATAAAGCCCGAACATGCCATCGTAACTTACAGTGGACCAGACACCGGCGTTCAGCTGCATCATATTCGGCGGGAAAGCTGGATCAGATACAAGCCATCCTGCAGGCTGAGGTGGATTCTGAACGCTCATTGCCAGCCAGTAATCACCAGCAGGCAAGGTGGGGAATGTTTCGGTCTGGTATGCAGCAGGCACCGTTTCTCCCCAGAAATGGGTACCCATAGCGCCACCGTTGTCCTCGTAAATGTCAACAGCAATGTCGAAGGGGTGGCTGGCATCAGTAAAGATTGTCCAGAAAGTGATGCTTCTGACTTCAGCAGATGCAGATACTGTAAAGTTATCAGCACCTCCATATGTGGGACTGTTTACATTGATGGCATTTGTTACATTGGCGAAAACACAGGGTTGCTGGTAGATAGCACCGTCAGCAGGGGGTTGAGGTTCGTAGATCTCACCGGTGCCGGTGTGTCCGAAGTTTGCACCGGCCAGAGCCAATGAAACCATCGCAAGGGCTGACAAGATAGTTCTCGTATTTCACCTTTAATAATTTGAGGTGCTTATTGATAATCTCCAAGATATTTGCCCATCTCAATGAGTACAGGGCATGAAGGTTATCCCAGCTTGAAGAAAGCCTTTACTCTGGCCAGCAGATCATCTTTCTGCTTGTCTCTGGTTTTCAGTTCTATTCGTTTTTTCTGTTTTGAGGCAGTTACTCTGGTCAGTTCCATTTCCTGCTGTCGTTTTTTCAGCATTTCAGTCAGAGGTTCCACAAGGGCCGGATTGTTTTCAAGAACAATCTGAAGTCCTTCCTTTTTCACCACAACCACCTGGGTTTCCTCAAGTGCGGAAACCGTGGCTGATCTGGGCTCACCAGTGAGAAGACTCATCTCTCCAAAGAACCTGCCGGGGCCAAGGGTTGCCAGGGGAACCGGATCGTTCTTGCCTGTTCTCAGAGTGACTTCAACAGAACCGGTTCTTATTATGTACAGGCTGTCTGCAATATCACCCTGCCGGACCATGGACTCGCCTCTTGTGTACCTGAGTATGGATGACCTTTCAGCAAGAAGATTTATGTCGTTGTCGCCAAGTGGTTTGAAAAGGTCTACTCGTTTAAGTTCCCGGAGGATATCGTCGCGAAGCTCGGCACGGAGCCTGTCTTCGTGATCAGGGGTAACAGTATGGAGATATACATCTCTGATAGGGAAGGGAATTCCCATGCCTGCACGCTGGAGACAGTACCAGATTCTGGACCTTACAGCGTCGCAGATGTGGGGTTCTCGGGAGAAATCCGTTATCCAGAATCTGACATCATAGCTTATGGAGCTGCTGCTGAAGTCCAGAAGGAAAACTGAGGGAGACGGTTTTGCGCTGATCCCGCTGGTATCGGAAACAGAACTCAGTAGAACCTGCTTCACTCTTTCAGGAGGGTGTGCATAAGCTACACCAACGGTAATGTGAGCAAGATGAAGCTTGGTGGGCTGGCTGTAATTTGTGACAACAGTTTTTGATACTGTGGCGTTAGGTATTGACAGAAGATCATTGTCACGTGTTCTTACAGTAAGAACGCGCCAGTTCATCTCTTCAATTGCACCCTCTATCCCGTTTATTTCAACCCAGTCCTCCATCTCGTAGGGTCTTTCCAGCTGAAGAGCAAGCCCTGCAAATACATTGCCAAGTATATCCTGCAGGGAGAGACCTATTACAGCAGAGAGAACTGTTGATGTTACCAGGAAGGCTGTAAGCTGCACATCGAACAGCGTGTTGAGAAGAACAACTGCAAGGGTGGCCATGATGATGAAGTTGAGAACATCAATAACAAGCCTGGGGATGGGAAGCTCCATCTGTTTCCTGGCAAGATGTTCCCAGAGCAGAAGAGTGAGGAACTGAAGCACCGTGTTGGCTGCCATCATTATAGCAAGGGCAAGAAGCACCTTCACAGCTATCAGGTCAGGGGCTACTCCCACCATTATCAGAGCAAGGTAGACTCCCATGGAAGAACCTGTGGCAATAACCCAGATCTTCAGCCTGCTTTGACCGTCATGCTTTTTAAGAACCCAGAGCATCAGTCCAACTGTAAGCCCAAGGAAAACAGCCTCAAAGAAGTGTGTCCAGTTCAATACCTAACCCTCCCTTCAGGACAATTATAACAATAAGCATCTATCTGAGCAGGGTAAACATGAGAGGTTCACCGGTTGAGCTTGAAACAACGGAATAAACTCCGCTGGGAAGACTGCTGCAGTTAATCAGGCATGTTTCTTCAGGTTGAATTGAAGTGTTTCTCTCAAGGACTGTTCTTCCGCTGATGTCATACACGGTTATTCTGCCGGAAAAAGCTGTACTTCCCTGAAGAACTGACAGGCTTAATGTGTTCTGAACCGGATTGGAGAGTATCTGCAGTCCTGCATTATTTGCGCTGTTCTCTCCCTGAATGCCCTCCGGGGTTTCACAGTAGATGTTCCAGTCAGTTCCCCCGGTTCCTGCCCAGTAGACTCTTCCACCTGATGACACCGGGTTCCATACAGGCCCTGTGGAACTGACAGACTGGAATGGTTCAGACCAGCTGTTTCCAGTAAGTACAGATGCCCAGCCGGTGGCACTGGTTCTTCCCAGCTGCCAGTAAACCATGGTTTCCCCGGTTGAACCCGGGCAGATAACCGGGCTGACAATGTGAGATGCTGAATTCTCCAGAACATTCTGTTCAGGCAGCCACTGTGAGCCATCCCATATTCTGGCCGTCACTGATGAGGTTATTCCATCAGACTGCCAGACAGCTGTGAGATTTCCGTTTACAAGTGCTATATGAGGAGAGTGGCAGAACATGCCGGAAGAAATTTCAACCGGTGCGGAAAAACCGTTCTCGTCTCCTGCTGACCACATGATCGAGCTGCCTGTGGAGGAGTTTTTTACCCACACAGCATGGAGATCACCCTGAGGGCCTCCGGAAACAGCGGGAGCGGTGGCCCATGTACCATTTTCACTCACCTGTACGGAAAAGGAAGCGCCCTCAAGGGTTTTCAGCATTATCCTTCCCCCTGTGCTTTCCCAGTCCTGCCAGGCAAGCCACATCCTGTCAGTGCAGGCAAGATCCGGAGATACCTGATATCCTTCCTGAGGTGCTGCAGTTGTCACATTTGCAAAAGGTATTCCGTGGGCTGTTTTTATCCTGTAAGAGTATGTGGCGTATTCGAAATCACTCCATGCAAGCCACGGCTCTCCGGAGTTGTCGAAACACACTGAAACACTGCTGTCCCAGTACTCGTCTGCATCAACTATGTAAACCTGGCTCCAGCTGTCTCCGTTCTCATCATGGAATCTGGCTGCCACATCAAGTCTGCCGTTCTCTCCTGTAAGCCACGCTACGGCTGTAACTCCGTTATAGCTGTCTGCGTCTGGGAAACAGTCCGAGTGTGAACTTGTTGAAACTGCGAATCCATCAGTATTCTCTGAAATCCGGTGAACTCCTGAGCTTGTGGCCATGGCGGACATGGGTTTAAGAGTAGGGTCACCCAGAAGGGCATTTCCGTAAAACCATGCTTTTTCATCTGCACTGAAACCACCGGAAGCTTCATACTCCCACCAGTCTCTGAAGGCTTCTCCGAAGCAGGAGCCGGAACCTATCGGATTGTAGAACTGTTCGAAATCAAGCATTGAACCTGTTTTTGCAGCACCTGATATGAGAAGACCGGTATCCGTACCGAAAAGATACCAGTTGCCCAGGCACCCGGATTCCACCCATCTTGCATTGGAGCAGGAGAAAAGCTGGAGAAAGGCTGTGTTAGGGTTTACCTGAGCTATCTCAGGAGCCATTACTGTGCCAGCCATACCGGAAGGAGTTTTGAATGTGTGTCCCCATGGGCAGGAGTGCGCCATAAGGTGAACGAACTCGTAGCCCTCTCCCAGTCTTGTGAGATAGTTGGCTGCAGTTGTTTCAACCGGTGAATTTACCACAGTGACATTGGAGGATCCGTAGATGCTGTTCAACCCGCAGTCGGTGTAACCGCTCCAGTCATCATCTATGAATGCAAGTGCTCTTGCAGGAGGAGCCATTGAGCCTGTTCTGTAAAGGTGATTCTTTTCAAGATATTGCGACAGCATTAGAATTTCGGAGCCGAACTCTGCTGCGTGTGCATCGATCCTGCCAATCCATATCTCAGGTGCAACATCTCCGGTATGGGAATCGAAGAGACCGTCTGCGTCTGCGTCTCCCCATACACCGTCGAGATCCATCAGGTAGAGTTCGCATGGGAATTCCTCAACAGCCCAGTAGTCTTCCTCATACCAGGCGCAGGGTAGAAACCCGATAAGTATTGCACCATCAAGGTCAGGTTCCGACTGCAGCAGTGTTCGAATAGACGAGGCTGTTCCTCCGGACATGACCTGAATGGAAGTGTTCCAGCCTTCGGCCTGCAGATCTGAGCTGAGCTGTGAGATCTGGGATGACAGCTGGTCGTTAACGCCCTCTGCAACCAGTATCAGCACAGTGTTTCCGTCAGAACAGAATGAAGTTCTGCGGGAAATTTCTTCAAAAGAGGCGCTGTGGCTCTCAAGAGGTGAAATCTCAACACTCTGCCTGCTGAGATTTTCAATACCTCCAGGTACCAGTGCGCTGATAAGCGAGAGAATAACAGGAAGAATCATACGGATAACCTCCAGGGTACTGTTTCAGGCGCGGGATGTCTCAATATACCAAACGCCGGTTAAATCAGTTACCGGAAATAACCACCGCTGAAACAGAAATACCCCCTTGTGTGAATACCGTGTCGCTGTTGAATGGCTGCCAGCCTTCCACTATGATGCAGTCCACTTCGAATGCCTCTGCCATTCTCTCCGCCTCGGGAGATGGCCAGCTGTTCAGTATCATCGCAGTGTGAGAGTAATCCCGGGGAAGAATCAGGCTGTAACCGTTAACAGATGGAGTGAAATGCTGCACCGAGCCTGTCAGTCTCAGCGCTTCTGTTTCCCATGAGGTGTTGTCTGTTGCAAGAGGCAGGTAGATGACCTTCTCGAATTCCATTTCTGCCAGCCAGTCATGTACCGGCTGACTGTCAACAGGTATTGTTTCATAAGGTTTGTGGTAAACTCCTGCTGCAGCTGCCAGAACACCCAGAATAACAAGAAGAGTGTTCTTCGACAGTATTTTTCCAGCCAGGATTCCCATGGGGAACAGGGCGAATATGGCAGCCCCCAGCGGTGATGTTACAGCAGAAGCCCCTGGCAGCCCGGTGAACAAGGTGAATGGGCCGGGGCAGATCTCGTTTCCAAAAAGAACAAGTGAGGGTCCCGGACTGAGAACGGCAAAAACCAGAGAACAGAGAAGCAGATACCTGTCCATCCGGTTCACCCTGCCTCTGAACATGAACCAGATCAGACCTGCCGCAGTTGCAAGCCCCGGCCAGAATGCAGCTTCAGATGAAACATGAACTGATCTCATCCAGCCCAGGAGGACACTGGTTTTCCAGGGGGCCAGGAATGCTGCAATATCAATTGTTGCAGGGGCATCTGCCAACGGAGAAACCGCTCTTCTCAAGTGGTCGAGAATGAAAGGTATGCCCAGAGCATTGCCGGCGACCCAGAATCCCAGGAATCCGGGGACTCTTCTCCGGGTTTCCTTCTGGAGAATAAAGGGCAGCAGAAGAAACAGAGCGATGTTCAAAAAGAACCAGTGATTTGCTGAAGCCGGAGCCTGAGCAAAAATACAGAGAAGAATCGGCCATCCGGATGACTTTTCCCTTACAAAACGCAGAGAGAAATAGATGGCCAGAATGGAAAGACCCACAGAGAACAGCTGCAGATGGCTGATCTGTGACTGGAACCAGGGAAGAAGCACCACTGAAATTCCCGCATAAAGTGCTGCTGTGGCTGATCCGTCCGTTTCAATTGTCAGCAGAGCTACTGAGTAGCCTGCAATGGATAGAAAAAGTACCAGAAGCAGGTTGTGAATAAGGAACTGATTCAGGCTGAATACCTTCAGCAGAGCTGCAGGAACGCTTTGTGTCAGAAGCCTGTCATTCAGGCTGCCAGCATGGGAGAAACCTGAGAATATTGGCAGATGAAGAGGGTTTTCTCCTGCAGAAACAGCATGAATGTTCCACTGGATAAGCCAGCTGTTGAAAAGGGTGTCCGAATGATCGTATGGCTGGGAACTTGTGCCCAGTGGCCAGAGAGCAAAGATGGAGAAAGCAATGAAAAGAGGAATCGCAAAAGCTGCATTTCGCACACCTTTGCGATTCCTCCTGCTGTTCAATTTATCAGTAGGATCTGGCTATGATTGCCGTGGTGTCTGTTTCAACCCCGGTGAGGAAGCACCTGCCGGTACCTTCTCTCTGTTCCAGAGGAAGACAGCGGACTGTGGCTTTGGTCTCTTCCTGGATCTTTGCTTCATCATCGCCTGATCCATTCCACCAGACCCTGTAGAATCCCGGCTGCTCCGGAAGCAGCTTCTTGAATTCCTCATAGGTCTCAACATCGTATGTATGGCTCTTCCGGAAGTCCATTGCCGCCTGAAGCATCTCAGCCTGGATCCTGTCCAGTACATTGGAGACGCTGTCAGCGATGCCTTCCATAGAGATAGTGAACTTGCCTTCACGGCCGGGCTTGTTCCTGGCGCTTGCCATTACATGACCTTCTGCAAGGTCTCTGGGGCCCAGCTCAAGTCTGAGAGGCACTCCTCGAACTTCCCAGTGGTTAAACTTGAAGCCAGGGCTCATGCCATCCCGGTCATCTACGAGAACGCGAATACCGGCAGCTTTCAATTCTGCTGCAAGTTTCTCTGCAGCTTCCATTACAGCTGTTTTCTCGTCATCCTTTTTTGCAATAGGAATGATGACTGTCTGCACCGGAGCCAACCTGGGAGGTAGCTTCAAACCATGTTCGTCACCGTGAACCATTATCACAGCGCCAACCAGCCTGGTTGTTACTCCCCAGCTTGTCTGATGAACCAGCAGTCTCTGGTTGTCCTTGTCAAGAAATTTTGTGTCGAAGGCCTTTGCGAAGTTGGTCCCCAGATAGTGACTTGTTCCACCCTGCAGTGCCCAGCCGTTACCCATCATTGCCTCTATGGTGTAAGTGTTTACACCTCCTGCGAACTTTTCCCTGTCAGTCTTCCTGCCGGGAATCACCGGAACAGCTGCCACCTGAGTCATGAAATCAGTGTAAACCTGGAGCATGCGCATTGTTTCTTCTCTGGCGCACTTTTCATCTGCATGGGCTGTGTGCCCCTCCTGCCAGAGGAATTCGGTTGTTCTCAGGAATGGTCTCGGGCGGAGTTCCCAGCGAACCACATTGGCCCACTGGTTCAGCAGCATGGGAAGGTCCCTGTAGCTGTTGATCCACTTGCTGAACATGTGGTTTATTATGGTTTCAGATGTGGGACGCACAACAAGGGGCTCTTCAAGCTTCTTGCCGCCGGCGTGGGTAACAATTGCAAGCTCAGGGCTGAAACCCTCAACATGCTCTGCCTCTCTTGTAATGAAGCTTTGCGGTATGAGAAGAGGGAAGTAGGCATTGCTGTGACCTGTCTCTTTAAATCTGCGATCCAGATCATCGCGCATAAGCTCCCATATTGAAAAACCGTAAGGTCGGATAACCATGCAGCCTCTCACCGGGGCCGAATCTGAAAGCTCGGCTTCACGAATTACATCCAGATACCATCTGGAGAAATCCTCCTGTGGATTAGTGATGTTTTTAGCCATAATGTGCCTTTCTTTGACTGCATTAATCCTTGAAGGTAACATAAATAACAAAAAGGCTCTGCCTGCAGGGGTTTGACGAAGGGCAGAACAGGCGGTAATATAATCAGTGTTGGGGACCAAACGATCTGAGAGTGGGATAAGTTACCCATGAAGGCGGCCCCCACCGGTTTCGAAGGCGCCCTTCAGGGGAAGCCTTAAAGATTCCGGTGGTTGTATAAGTCCTTTAACCCTGTAATAAGAGCATTCTTCAGGGGTTGGTCCCCTCCATTCCACATACAAGGGGGAAGATTGGGAGTATCTGTGGATACTGCGCCCCGTAACGGGCGCTGCGATATTGTGTATCTCTATGTTACCGGAATTTTTACGGTGCTTATGTCTCTTATTCCGATATTCCGGGGCACCTTTCTGGTTCCATGGATAATTCCAATGTGGGCAGGTGTTTACATAGTTTACAGATATCAGCTGGTTCCTGAAAACTGGAAATTTCTCATAGCAGGGCTCTTTCTTGCAGGATGCTACGTTGTACTGGGACAGATCGCAGAAACTTTCAACGGAACCCATCACGGGGAGGATGTTCTCAACCTTGAGAAGAGCATCTTCGGAGTACTCCCCAGCAGGTGGTTCCAGAGCAAACTGCTTGCAGGCAGATCCGGAAACTGGTTCGATTATCCTCTTGCACTGTGTCACACAACCTTTTTCTCTTTTCCTTTCATCACACCCTGGCTGATTCTCAGAAGCAGGGGGCAGGCTGCAATGAAAAGGGCAATACTGGCATTTGCACTGATAACAACAGCCGGTTATGCCACATACATTCTCTGGCCGCTTACACCTCCATGGCTCCTGGCGGCAGAAGGTGTTATCGAGCCGTTGAACCGCTGCATGTTCGCAGCGCTGACTAAGATCACACCGGCGTTCATGGTATCAAGTGCGTGCGGTACACCAAGGGCTGCAATGCCCAGCCTGCACTCGGGAGTTACACTGCTGATGGTTCTGCTTCTTCAGACTGAACTTGGCTTCAAAAAGTCCTGGTGGGCTTATCTGCTGCTCCTCTTCATATGCTTTGAAATTCTTTACGGGGCGGAACACTTTGTTATAGACATCGCAGCAGGTTTCGCATTTGCCATAATCGCATATCTGATCAGCCGATTTGTAAGGTGTGACCGGAGCCACTGACTGCCCTGACTTCCCCCGGCTGAATGTTGCTGCTGCTGTGGACCTTCTGCCTGAAGGGGATTTATGATAGGGCTTACAGCAGGTCATTAATCACTGGGAGAAAAAATGCCCGGAAAGAGAATTACCGTAAAGACACTGTCTTCCATGCGTTCCCGCGGTGAACGGATAGTAGCTCTTACAGCCTACGATTTTCATACAGCACAGATGGAAGAAAAGGCCGGTATCCATGTGATACTGGTAGGTGATTCATTTCAGATGGCTGTTTTAGGAGAGGAAACAACCCTGGGAGCTGAGATGGATGTTCTTCTGGCTCACTGCAGAGCCGTTCGAAAGGCAGCACATTCAGCCCTTGTTGTGGGAGATATGCCCTTCGGCAGCTATCAGCCCTCAAACGAGGTCGCAGTTCAGAATGCAGTGCGGTTCGTGGCAGAAGCAGGTGCAGACGCTGTTAAGCTTGAAGGCGGCAACGAAGCTGCTGTAAGCAGGATACGGGCAATCGTCGACTCTGGTATTCCTGTTATGGCACATATAGGGCTTCAGCCTCAGTCCATAAGATCAGAGGGCAGCTACCGGATCGTCAGGTCTGAATCTTTACCAATGCTGCTTGACCAGGTAAAGGCTGTGGATGAAGCCGGTGCTTTCTCAGTTGTTCTTGAGATGGTGGAGGAAGAGGTTGCCACGGCTGTTACCAGAGCATCCGGTATTCCCACCATCGGTATTGGAGCCGGCAGATTCACTGACGGACAGATTCTTGTTGTGAACGATATGCTTGGAATGAACGGAGACTTCAACCCGAAGTTTCTAAGGAAATACGCTGATTTGCATTCGGTAATGCAGGATGCCCTTGAGAGGTATGTTTCTGATGTCACAGGGGGAGCTTTCCCCGGTGAGGAGAATGTCTTCAGGGAGAGGGGAAAGAAAACTTGAGGATTCTTGTTGCTGGCAGTGGAGGCAGAGAGCATGCACTTGCATGGGCACTGCACCGTTCCGGCGGGAACGAGATCATTGTTGTTCCGGGAAATCCCGGTACTGCAGGATTTGCTGAGAACATTCAGGGAGACCCTTTGCAGGTAGCCATGGAGAAAAAGGTTGATCTGGTTGTTGTTGGCCCGGAAGCCCCTCTGGTTAACGGTATTGCAACTGATCTGGAAAAGGCGGGTATCCCCTGTTTCGGTCCGTCTGCGGAATGCGCCAGACTGGAGGGCAGCAAGTGGTTCGCCAAGGAGGTTATGGAAGCCGCAGGAGTGAAAACTGCCTCAGGCGGCATATTCAATTCTTTCCAGTCTGCTGTTGATTACATGAATGACGAACCTGAAAAATTCGTGATAAAAGCTGACGGTCTCGCTGCCGGCAAGGGAGTGTTTCTGCCGGAAACCGTTGAAGAAGCAGAGAAGGCGCTGAAAGGGCTTTTTTCGCAAAGCGGTGCTTCTGTTGTACTGGAAGAGCGGTTGTCCGGCCCTGAAATAAGTATTCTGGCCATCTGCAACGGAACCGATGCGGTTCTGTTGCCTCCCAGCAGGGACCACAAGAGAGTTTATAACGAAGACAGAGGACCGAACACAGGAGGTATGGGTGCCGTGTGCCCCCCTCCCGGAGTACCTGATGGATTCCTGGATCTTGTTAAGAATACAGTGAT
Organism: uncultured bacterium; assembly: GCA_964386635.1. Taxonomy (GTDB): domain Bacteria; phylum Fermentibacterota; class Fermentibacteria; order Fermentibacterales; family JCC-6; genus Sabulitectum. The sequence continues at coordinate 80,818 of CAYLRO010000003.1, forward strand.
CCTCCCTGTGCTGGGCGAGATGCGGAACAGAGGTCTTTCTTTCAGGGGGGTTCTTTATGCGGGACTCATGCTTACTGAATCAGGGCCCTCAGTACTTGAGTTCAATGTGAGGTTCGGTGATCCTGAAACTCAGGCTGTACTGCCAATGGTGGAGGGAGATCTGGCCGGGCTGTTCCTGGCAGCAGCCAGAGGAGAAGAGCTTCATTCAATGGAAGTGACCCCTGGAGCAAGTGCCTGTGTCATTCTTGCATCCGGTGGATACCCCGGAAACTATGAAAAAGGATTCGAGATTACAGGTCTGGATACTGTTGACTGCATGGTGTTCCATGCCGGTACAGCAGAGAAGGAAGGTCGCATTGTTACTTCCGGAGGCCGGGTACTCGGCGTAACCGGTTCCGGTGAAACCCTGGAAGATGCTCTTTCTATTGTCTACAGCAATGTGGCGAAGATCAGATTCAGCGGTAAACACTCACGAACCGATATAGGGAGAACAGTATGAAACCACTTGTGGGAATACTCATGGGCAGCGAAAGCGACCGTGAAACAATGAACAAGACAGAAGGCATCCTGAAAGACCTTGGTATACCCTACGAAGTAAATGTGATGAGTGCCCACAGAACACCTGAAAAGGTTAAATTTTATTCACAGACCGCTTCGGAAAGGGGGCTTAAAGCTATTATTGCCGGTGCAGGTCTGGCTGCCCATCTTGCCGGTGCAGTTGCCGCCAACACTCTTATCCCTGTTATAGGTGTACCTGTTGATGGAGGCCCCCTGCAGGGTTTTGACGCCCTGCTCTCCACAGTAATGATGCCAAAGGGTATTCCTGTGGCAACAGTTGCAATAGGCAGCCACGGTGCAAAAAATGCAGCTTACCTTGCAGCTCAGATCATTGCATTGGAAAATGCTGAAGTGCGGGCGGCACTTGAGAAAGCCCGTGGCTGGTAGAGTTCTTTCTGTAGACATTCAGAACCCTGCGGAGGAAACCGTTCAGGCGGTTTCCTCCGTTCTTCTGCAGGGCGGTGTTGTCCTTTACCCTTCAGATACCGTCTACGGTCTTCTGGCTGACAGCAGGTCTGAATCAGCATTAAACAGGATAACTGCACTGAAGGACTACAATTCTCCAAGACCGTTCATTGTTCTTGTAGGGTCGATTCTGGATGCCATGGAGAAAACCACTTCTGTTAGTTGCCGGGACTATATGGAGAAATACTGGCCCGGTCCTGTAACACTCCTGTTGCCCGGGGTGGAAGGGAAGATTGCTCTCAGGTGGCCTGCTGATCCGTTTTCAAATGCTGTTCTGGCTGCTTCAGAAGTGTCCCCGGTAACAACCAGTGCCAATCTGAAGGGCGGCGTGAATCCCTGTGCAGTGGATGAGATTCCCGATTCCATTATTCAGGGAGTTGACCTTGTTATAGACGGAGGCCCCCTTCAGGGAAGGGAGCCATCCATGATTCTTGATCTTACCGGAGAAGAACCGGTAAGAATACGCTGATCAGGGGTAGTAGCCACCAATACCTGTGGGCTCCATGTCCGGTCCTTCTTCACCCTGTGTTCCGAATTCCAGCATCCATGAGTACTGGCAGATTCGGTGCCAGAATCTTTTTCCCAGAGTGAAGGCGTAGGTATAACTTCTGGCAGAGCCGTCGTACCTTTCGCACCTCTTCGTGTCCCACCACCTCCGTTCCTCTGTCAGAGTGGCCCAGGCTCTACTTTCCTGAAGAAAGAGCTCATGAGAGCTGTTCAGACAAGCAAGGAGTTCGGGGCAGCATCTGAATTCCTGAGCAAGCTCATTGTTCAGGAATGCAAGCTCTGCTTCAAGGGAGTCCAGGTAGATGTTCATCAGCATCTTCATCTCGAAATTGTTCAACCCGTTTTGAACATAACCAGTCATGGATACCAGTTTGATGTCCGGTTCACCGTAAAGCTGAGCCACGTCAGCTTCAGGTGTTCCCAGAAGAATCAGTATTGTAAGAAATAGCATCAGTAATAAAGATCCCTTTTGCCGTTGTTTACAGAATCTATTTTTTCTTTCAGGGCTTCCTTTTTTTCGCTTTCCGGCATTGCGTCAAGCTCTGCTTTTATCTGTCTGAGCCCTTTCACCCTTGTTTCCGGAGTGGCGTAGTCATTCAGGTATTCCAGAAGAGTCAGAATTGCATTCGGAGTGCAGTATCTCTTCACAAAACCGGGCACTGCAAATTCCATGAAGTGCTCTCCGGTTCTTCCTGCCCGGTAGCAGGCTGTGCAGAAGCTGGGAAGAAAACCCGCATCTGCAAGTTCGCCAATGACCTGATCCAGACTTCTGCCGTCTGCAAGGACGAACTGGCTCTTCTTCGCAGATTCTGTGTCCTGTGTGGCGTAAGCTCCCACACCAATGTCGGATCCGGCATCTATCTGGCTTACTCCGAAGGCCAGGACCTCATTTCTTACCTCAACTGATTCACGGCAGGTGAGAATGAGACCTGTGTACGGAACGGCAAGCCTGAGTATTGCTACAAGCTTCTTGAAGTCATCATCATTTACCTTGTAGGGAATATTGGTTGAGATCTCACTGCCCTGGGCAGGTTCAATTCTCGGGAATGAGATAGTATGAGGGCCTACGCCGAAGGTTTCTTCGAAGTGGATAGTGTGGTAGAGAAGAGCCATTAATTCGAATTTCCAGTGGTAAAGACCGAGAAGAGCTCCTATTCCCACATCGTCTATTCCCGCCCTGAAAGCCCTGTCCAGACCATGAAGTCTCCAGAGGTAGTTGGATTTTGGACCTGAAGGATGAACCTTTTTATAAGTTTCCTGATGGTAAGTTTCCATAAAGATCTGATAGGTGCCTATTCCGGCAGCCTTTACAAGTCTGTATCCTTCCTCATCAAGCGGGGCTGCATTGATGTTGACTCTTCGTATCTCGCCCTTGTCCTTGTGAACGGAATAGACTTTTTTTACAGTATCGTGAATGAACTGTGAGTCATATCGGGCGTGTTCGCCGTATACCATAATGAGTCTTTTGTGCCCCTTGTCCTCAAGAGCCTCTATCTCTGCCTGGAGCTCATCCATGGTGAGGGTTTTTCTCAGAGTATCTTTGTTGGAACAGCGGAAACCGCAGTAAGTGCAGTCATTCACGCATTCATTGCCGATGTAAATCGGGGCAAAAAGAACAATTCTGTTGCCGTAGACCTTTGTTTTCAGGTTTCTGGCACCCTGTTTGATCTCTTCAATCAATTCCGGGTCTTCGGTATTGATAAGCGCTGCCATCTCATCAGGCTCAAGCCTCTGCTTGTTCAGCGATTTGGCAATGATCTCCCTGACTCTGGCTTTATCAGGTTCAGCATTTTCCAGAAGAATGCGGTTTATGTCATTTTCCGGTATGAAATTTTCAAGACCTGTTGTGTTTATCCTGGGCAGTGGCATCTTTCCCTCCAGTCAGCTGTTTTTCCCTTGAGAGCATGGATTTCACAGAGACATCAGGGATTGACCCCAGTCGTCCTGTGAGTTCACCGATCTGGTCGGTGGTGGCATCCACAACCAGGCTTATCACTGCACATCCCCGTTTGGAATATGGAACACCTGTCCGCGCTATGATCAACTCACCGTACTTTGAGAGCAGCTCATTAACTTCAGACGCATGAAGGTTCCGTTCCTCTACGATTATGCCGATGAAACCAAGTCTTTTCTGCAAGGGAGAACACCTTCCATCAGAAACAGAAACCCGTACCATGGAGGCACGGGCAATCAATAAGTTGAATTTATTATTGCTCCGGATCAGGCACCATTACAGTGCCCTTACCTCAGCGGAAGTATCCTGTGAAAAAAATAACGATTCGTCAAGCTTTGGGTTGAGCGTATCTCATAAGGTATGTTTGTAAAGAACAATTCTTTCACAGGAGAACAATGAAGAATAACCTTGTGGCAGTGCCGGTAATTCTTGCCGCTGTTGCACTGCCTCTGATCCTGTCCTTGTCCCTTAATCAGGGACACTTCATCTATACACTTGATGATCCCTACATACATCTGGCACTTGCTGATAACATTTCACAGGGGCACTACGGGATAAATCCGGGAGAGAATACAGCTCCGTCATCATCAGTTGTCTGGCCCTTTCTTCTTGCACCGTTTGCCGGTTTCAGTTTCTTTACCATTGTTCCTCTGATTCTCAATATTCTGCTTGCAGCTGGAACAGCGGCAGTGCTGTCCGGATTCTTCAAGTGGGAGAACCTGCCGTTCACACTGGCCTCACTGTTCTGTTTCAATCTTGCAGGGCTGGTTCTTACTGGAATGGAGCATTCTCTGCAGCTGTTTCTTATTGTCATTGCTGCATCAGGAGTGTCTGATTTTGCAGTTAAAGGAAAGCTTCCCCGGTGGCTTCTTCCAGTGCTGGTGCTTGCGCCGGCGGTAAGGTACGAGTGTCTTTCAGTATCGCTTACTGCGCTGCTCTTTCTCTTTCTGGCAGGTTTAAGAAAGCAATCTGTTACAGCTCTTCTGGTCTGTCTTTCTGTTCTTGGCGGATTTTCTCTGTTTCTTGTGCTGCAGGGGCTTGATCCGTTTCCATCATCTGTTTTTGCAAAGTCTTCCGTGGTGAGTGGAGCAGGCAGTGTGGCCTCTCTTGCAGGGAATCTGATTGCTTCACTTAGAAGTGTCCGAGGAGTTGCTCAAGCTTTTCTTCTGGTTCCTCTGTTCTTATTCGGATTTGCAAAAGGACGTGAGAAAAAGCTGAGACTTCTGGCGCTGTCCACAGCGGTTGCGGTTCTCCTGCACCTTGTTGCGGGCAGGTTCGGCTGGTTTCACCGATATGGAGTGTACATCTGGGCTTATTCGGTGATGGTCTGTTTCACACTGTACAGGAAAAGGATAGAGCAGCACCGAACTCCGGCTCTGCTTCTGTTTCTTGCCCTTAGCGGCAATTACCTTTCCGGGTACACAAACATCGCACTTGCATCATCCAATATCTACAGACAGCAGTATCAGATGAGACGATTTGTTCACAACTGGCTGGGTGAACCTGTTGCTGTAAACGACCTGGGACTGGTCTGCCTGGGATATAATCATTATGTGCTTGATCTGTGGGGTCTGGCTACTCCGGAAGCACTCCAGGGTTCAGAGAATCCCCTGTGGGTGGACTCTTCTGCACAGGCCTCCGGAGTAAACTGTGCTATTGTCTACAGGGATGAACTCCCTGGAATACAGCATTGGACCCGGATAGCAAGGATGGAACTGGCCCCTCCTCTTGTGGTGTGCGTTTCCGGCGGAGTGGACTTCCTCAGCGCTCCCTGGGCTTCAGCAGACAGCCTGGAACTTATCGTAAGAGATTTTGCCACAACATTGCCAGGTGGAATAGATTTGTACTGGTACAGGTAATCAGAGTAAACTCAGGGAGGGAGATCGAATTGAAATTACAGATTCTGTTTTCTGCAGTTCTGCTCATGGCAGTTATTGCTGCATGCGGAGGGGGAGAAGTTGACACAGGGCTTCTTGGAAGACTTCCACAGGGCTACGATGCCTACATGACAGTGGATCCGGAATTGATAGGGATAGAGGAGATTCTCCAGGCAGTTGAGGAAAACCTTCCTGAGCATGCCCTCAGGGATATTGAGGAGTCGGATATTCCACTGGATCCTTTCCAGTGGAGTGAGTGGGTTGAAGAGATGGGAATCGAATCAGGCGAGATAGGTGTGATAGGTTTATCGGAAGAGTTTGATTTCATGGCGTTTTTCATTCCCGCAGGCGACGGGGATAAGCTCCGTGCTTTCGTGGAAGATTCTCATGGTGAAGCCGAGTTCCTGCAGATGGATGAGTACACTGTAATGGTTATAAACTGGGATGACCGGGATCAGATAGAAGACCTCGAGGAGGCACTTTCCGGAGCACCGCTTTCGGAGAATGAGAAGTTTACTCTTCTTACAGAAAAGGCTTTCCTCAGTGATGCTGCATTCTCCTGTGTATTCTTCGAGGAGATCACGGAAGTGCCCTTCGGAGCTTTCATGACTGTATCGGACAGTGAAACAGAACTCAGTGTGGCAGTTGCAATTGATGATGAGGAACTGGAGCAGTACTCCGATATGTTCGGAGAAGGGCTGCAGAGCCGTTCCATCAAGTTCCCGCTGAATACCATGGCTGCTGTGAGATCAACACTGGACATGGAGTGGCTTGCCCGGGAGTATGGTGAGCTTGCAGAGCTTTCAGATGCAGATGTGGAGGATATTGAATCAGGTCTTCCGTTCCTTGGATTTGAATCACTTGAAGAATTCTTCGGAGTGTTTCAGGGAGACTACTGTGTATCATTGAGCGAGCTTGAACTTGACAGTCACGGCGAGCCTTCCGGCGGTGAAGGAGTTCTTGCTATATCGCTCACAGATTCTGAAAAACTCACAGCAGGTCTTTCAATGATATCATCTTTCAGTGAAGCTGACAGGGAAACCGTTGATGGTGTAACTGTCTATCTGATAGATGAGGGTACAGACAGGATCTGGTTCTTCATCAGCGATGATGTGTTCTATCTCACCTTGAATGTTGAACCAGATGATGTGATTCACGGAATCAGTGCGCAGGACTTCTTTTCAGGTGAGTCAGCCAATGGTTTCATGGGTGGAGCAGCAGACCCGGAATTACTCGCTGATGGTGTTTCCATGGATAACGACACAGAGGACATGATCCGGGACATCTTCAGTGAAAATGCCCAGTTCTCCATTTCCTTCAGTAACGGCATGGCATTTTCAAAGGTAATGGCAGGGCCAGACGCCATTGAAGCACTGGTGAAACTGGGTTTCCGGATGTCTGAGCAGCGCTGAACTGAATTGACATCAGTTGAAATTCTGTATATCATGCATCGTGCACCTGAAATTGAACACTAGAAACGGAGGGGTTCATATGAGAATAGTTATCAGTGCGTTACTCATCCTGGCTGTTGCAGCCTCTGCTACTGTCAGAGTGGGTGGATACGGCGGTTCCAACCAATGGGAATCAAGGGGTACATACAGTGTTGTAGATGTTCTTGCCGGAGGTCTTACATACTCTTATGGACTTGCCATTAAAGACACAGAAGCAAACAGCATCTGGATTCTCAACTGGGGTGAATATTTCAACTACGAATTCGAAATGAGCTCAGGTTCCATGACCGGTACCTCCTGGGAGTTGAACGGCGGCGAAGACTGCGATGACCAGGCATTCGTAGAGAATGCAGGCGGAGGACAGTGGCTGGTTACCGACTGGGTTTCCAGCATGTTTTCTGTATACCAGGAAGACGGCACTTTCTCAGCGAACATTACCGGACCAGCCGGTTACACCAACCTGTTCGGAATTGGTGCAAGCGACAGTTACGTCTATGTTGGTTCCCCTAACGAAGCCAAACTTGCCTGGGGTGCCTACACCGGAACAGAATCATCCATTACATGGACTGACATGGACTATGCCGGAAGCATATACGGTCTTGCCGTTCATGACGGATTCCTCTTCGTATCCTGCGGTGGCGAGGGTGTCACCAACCTGTTCATCCATGCCATTAATGGCGACGGTTCTCCTGTTGCCACTCCTGAGTGGTCATGCATGTTCACAGATGAAGTTGAAGCAAACGGCGGAATCGATTATGACGGTACATACCTCTGGTTGTATCCTCAGAACACATTCCTCTACAAACTTGACATTGACTGGGTAGGCGGCGCTCTTAACAGCGACACCTGGGCAGGCATCAAGGCTTCTTTCTAGAACCGACAGCAATATTCAAGGCGGGGTTCCATTCGGGATCCCGCCTTTTTTACCTTCCCCTGATTGCTATTCTGATGGTTCTCAGGAAACTGCCTGGATGAAGAAGGATGTTTGAATAAGCCTGATTCGCAAGCGGACAGGCACACTTGCCGTCTTTGATGTTCTTTCTCACGCTGCCTGCTGCCTTTGAGTTCCAGATGTCCAGAAATTCTGTTTCCTGGTTTACAGTACCCATTTCCCCGTTGTATGCAAGAACTGCACAGGGCCAGATACCACCGTCGGAATTGATATGGACATTCAGTATTCCTGCATAGCATGGGATAACCTGTCTGTTCTCCCGTAGAATATCTGAAGCAAGGTCGTAGTAGACCAGTCTCATGGCTGTTGTGATCCGGGAGAGCAGCTTCATGTTCTTCATTCTTGCTCTTACATTCTCCTTGAAAACATCCATGATCTTTGCATAACTGTCACCGTCAGGGGTTATACCGCTGCCCAGGTTGAAGAATTCTTCCCTCTCCTCGGCAACCTCGTTTATGTAGGTATCCACACCTAATCCACCTGCATACTCTATGATCTTTTGAAGATCGTTCTGGTTGAACTTTGAAACAACTGTGCCAACTCCCACATGCAGGTACTTGTTCTGGTCTCTGAGTTTTTTCAGCCTTGCGAGAGTGTCCAGAAGCTTTTCAAAATTTCCCGGGATTCCTCTTATCAGGTCATGCTGTTCACCTATGCCGTCAAAGGATGGTTTGATTGTCAGAACCGTTCCCGGTGCTTCCTGCTCTATTATTTTCAGGATCTCAGCTGTTGCAGCTTCTATTCTTTCCGGCATTATGGCGTTGGTTGGTATGTGAACAACAGCCGGTCGAAGATACCTGCATGCCAGCCTGACAATCTCCGGAAGGTCTTTCCTGAGAAAAGGCTCTCCTCCTGACACATTGAAGAAGTAGGTCCAGCCTATTGATCTGAACAATCTCTCAATAGTCTCCAGGTTCAGATCGGATGCTGTGTCAGCACTGTTGCACTCTTTCCAGATGAAGCAGGTTTTACACCTGGACTGGCAACGCCTGGTAACTGAAAAAGTAACATTGATAGGTTGGGGTGGTTTAGAGAGACCGTGTTTGCAGAGCCATCCCTTCATCACGCTCCATGACAGATGAGAAAGCTGACTCAGGTGACTCATTCTGATTGGCTGATGCTTGTAAAGGAACTGATGCAGAACTGCCTGAGCAGCGAAGATCATTTCAACAAGAATGATAGTGGCCCTCTGGGCGAGAGCGATGGTTGTTGCCACCGCCATTCCTCCAACCACGAATGGTGCAAGGAAGATACCCCTGATTGATTCCCTGACGCCGATTCCACCAGGGATGAAGACCATTACAAGTGCAATCATCCAGGAAGCCGGAGCCGCAAGAAGACAGACTGCTATCAGCGCATAAGCTGGCTGTGAAGAAGGAACTCCGAATCCCCTGAACCACACGTACAAAGCCAGACCTCTCAGAGACCAGGAGAGAATGTGTGCACCTATGAATTTAATCTGATCGGTGTGGCTTATGTGAGGAAGTTCTTCCATATCCACATCCAGACTTCGTGCCAGCTTCTTTGCGAACATCTTCTGAATGCCTGGAGCTAGAAGCATGAGAAAAGCCAGACCGGATGAAATCCAGAGGGTAATTGTAATCACTGCAGGTATCTCTGAGCCAAGGAACGGAAGGGCTGCAAGAGCAAGAACCCCCAGTGCCACGATCATATAGATATTCTCAAGAACAATGGCTGTAACACCCTTGACCGCACTTGATCCATTCATTTTAAGAAATGTAAGTCGTCCCAGGACCATCCAGAGTTTACCAGGCATGTAGCTGCCCATCTGGGTGATGTACCAGTTGCGTCTGAGAGAACCTCTGTCGATCCGGGGGATCTTGAGAGCTTCAAGGATCTTCTGCCACGGCAGCGGTGCAAAATAGTAGCCCAGCATCATGAGCATCATTGAAAGGAACATCATCGGTTTGCTGGCATTCCTGCCGGATGATTCCCAGAAGGCTTCCAGTTTGGGCTGCCACTGGGGAAGAAGTTCCGAGTAGAAGTACCAGGAGGCTCCAAGAAGGAGAATCAGCCCGGCCCAAGTTTGTATTCTGTTGAAAATTAAATGTTTACGCATCTTTTTTCCAGTTGATCAGAGAGAGCAGAGTAAGGATCAGCAGAGCGGCAATGCTGATAATTCCTCCTGCAAGAATGTTACTGTATCCGTATTTGAATTCCACCACATGCTCGCCGGCGGGAACCGATACTCCCCGCATCCAGCCATTGGTCCTGTAAATATCTGTTTCGACTCCATCCACCAGAGCTTTCCAATCAGGGTACCAGGTATCAGCCAGTACAAGAAAACCCGGCAGGTCTGACCGGGTTTCAATAATAACAAGTTCCGGCTGGTCAGTTACTATTTCAGCAGAACCGAGAACTCCGTCATGTATTGATGGCGAGTTCTCAACAACTGATCTGATCTGTGGATTCCACCCGGATTCAACAGCCTGAAATCCCTCGTCCTGAGAACCGGTTACTACAGATCTGGGCATGAATGCTCTTGGCATCGGGTTATCAGGGTAGCCCTGAATCCCCTCAGCCAGAGCAGGTTGAATCTGGTCCCAGGAAGCCGCTCCTTCAGAGGATGCAAACGTGTTCATGGCTGTCTGCCTTATCACCCAGGGTGAACCACTGCCTATGAGATTCATCAGCCGGTCTGTCTCAACAGTTCCTGCAGCATGGTAACCTGTCACTGATCTGATTTGAAGGGGTATCAGGTAATTTCCACCGGGAAAAACCCTGCCGTCTCCAGCCATTTCCCGAAGCTGCGGAGCATCCGGGAACATGGACTCAATGGAAGTGGAGGAAAGGTAAACCTGAAAGTTTCTGTTGAAAGGAACAAGCTCAACTGCAGAAATTGCGGCTACAGCAAGTGCAAACAATCCCACTGAGCCCTTGTTCTTTCTGAGAAAGAAGACAAGGAAAGCGGTTACCGCTGAAACCGACGCAAATCTCAGTAAATCCGTTTTGAGAAGAGAAGCTCTTCTGGCCATGAGAGCAGAATATGGTGACGTGTCTGTAACTCCGTTCCCTGACCACCAGGAGGACTGTAGAACTGCTGAAACAGAGGATGATGCTGCGGTTAGTATCAGAAAAAGACCTGACAGGATCATAAGTGTGATCCATACCTGTTTTCTAAGGGCTTCCCTGCCTTGAGAAACAAAAAGAGCATCAAATCCGAACCCTGCAGACAGTGCAACTGCCGTGGTGGTAATAAATGCTGCCATGTGAGGGGCTCTCAGTTTTCTGAACACCGGCAGGATTTTGTAAAGGATGGCAAAAACCGGAGTGTATCCACCCCAGGATACCACCGCACCTCCAATGCACATGGCTGTCAGAGCGTACCTGATCTTCTTGTCGGCACCGGAGAGCAGCCCCAGAAGACCAAGGAGAAAGAATGCCACACCTGTAAATTCGCTTGAAAGTCTCAGCCCCAGTCGACCGAAATAAACTGGTATACCGTTTACCATGCTGTCGGTGAATCCGTGTCTCAGGCCGAACATTCCCGGAAGGATCATCGTCAGTGTTTCTTCCGGTGGAAGAGAGTAACTTGAAGCGGATTCCAGAGAAAGATCATTTCCCCTTGATGTATGCTGAGAGAAGAGATATCCGGGATAGAGCTGCACTGCAGCCAGCGAGGCACCTAGAACCAGAATTGCTGCCAGTCCCAGAGGTCCCCTTATAATTGCCTTCTTCAGGGGTTTTTTCAGAAGGAACATGGAGAGCATGAAGGCTGCTCCTGCTGAATAAAGCATCATTTGAGGGTGACTGGACAATCCCTGCATTCCAACTGCCAGTCCTCCCAGACTGAGATACTTCAGTTTTCCTGTTCTTGAAAGCTTCAAGACTGCCCAGAGTATCAGAGGAAGCCAAGCCCAGCAGATTATTTTACTTCCGTGACCGGCGTAGAAGAGAGTGTTAGCCCATGCTCCAGTGGAGTAGGCCATGGCTCCTGTCCATGAACCCCATTGGCTCACACCTGCAGCCTTGAGAAACAGCCACGCGAAAAAACCTGCAAGAATTAAGTGTAAAGGGAAGAGAAACCGGATTGCTGTTTCCGCGCCGAACAAAACCATAGGCAGGCCTCTGAGGGGATAGAAAACCGGAGCACTGAAAGATTCGTAGAAAGGAGTTCCGCACATGATATAGGGATTCCACAATGGCAGGTCGCCCTGGGAAAGCCTTTCTGCAGTGTAGGCGAAGAATGGGTATCCCTGCGCCACAGTATCGCTCATGGAACCTCCTGGAAGCCGCCGGGATGAGAATACAGGCCAGTATGTAAGAACTGCCAGAGCGATTAGAGAAACCCAGAGAAAAGAGCGTTCATTCTTCACAGACATTCATCCTCCTTCCATGGAGTGGTGATGCGCTTTGAACTGATCAGTGCAAGAATAACCTCGATCAGTGCCATGAATATCCGCTGACCTGCGATTACCGCAGTAGCGGGAACAATTGCCATGGGAGCTGAGAGTACCGCTGCAGCAGCTTCACGGATACCTATTCCTCCGGGAACTATTACTACAATATACCCGGCAAACCACGAAAGCGGAGCAGCGATTACTGATCTGGCTATACTGGTTTGAGTTATACCGGTTCCCAGAAGAAGAAGATAGAGAGATATCCCCCGGAGAAGCCACAGAACTGTGAATATCAGTATCATTCTAACTGATACTGCAGGAGAGGGCAGCGAGTCATACGGAATCCCTTTTTTTCTGCAGAGAAACCGTTGAACAGGATGGAGAAGCGGTATCAGAAGAAGAGCGGAACCTGCAGCCATCACAGCTGTTTTCCCGGTTCCTGTGAACTGGATTCCCTGGACCAGAAGAGATCCTGCAAGAGCAATCAATCCCACAGAAGCTACATTGAAGAACAGCTCATAGGCTGTTGTGGCGGCAGCTCTGCCGGTTTTCATGCCTCTGGACTTGAGAAACCCTGCTCTTCCTGCAAAGAGCCAGACCTTACCGGGAATGTATCTGCCTAACTGGCTTGCATACCAGGCAGCAAATAAGTCACCGGCTGAAGATTTACTTCCCATTGATCTGGAAACCATGACCCACCCTGCCGGAGCCAGTACAAGAGAGGCAATAAGGAGAACTGCAGATGCGGAAAGAAATATCAGATTGAATTCCCAGTTGTGCCGGTTGAAATCTTCAAGCCAGCTGGCTCCGTTACGGAATAAAGTATAGAAAGCTATGACAATCAGCAGGCCCAGCAGAATTTTAATTGTGTATTGCAGGTGTTTCCTTTTCAGAGCAGACCCCTTTTCCTGTACCATTCCACAGCTCTCTCTGCTGTTTGCCTGAAACTGTATTCCGGAGAAAACCCGGCAGCAAGGGTTTTGCGGCTGCAGCTGAATCTGTCAGTTCCGAAAAGCCTGAATCTGCTTTCTGAAAGAGCCCCGGGACGGAGCGGTCCCAGTTTCAGAATGATCCTGAACAGAACTCTGGGAACCGGTACCGTTATCACACGGGTATTCAAAACCGAGCCGATTGTTTTTATCAGTTCCCTTATTGTGAGAACATCAGGACCACCGATGTTCCATGTGCCCTTCTGAAGAGGTCTACCGGGAAAAGCATCCAGAACCGCACTGCATACATCTTTCACATCGGTTGGTCGTGTTCTGGCAGAGCCGTTTCCCACAAGGGGGAACCATCCTTTTGCTGTCTGGCGAAAGAGAGGAAACTTGTGCATGTCTCCTTCTCCGAAAACAAAATCCGGTCTCAGGATGGATGCTTCAGGGAGATGCAGGGAAATGTGCTTTTCCGCTTCTGACTTTGTAAACTCGTACGTGCCTTCCGGGCTGAAAGGATCTGATTCTTTTCCGTTTGCTGTTGTTCCGCAGACCCCCGGGGTGCTCAAGTGAACAAGATGGACCTTACGGTGTACGCAGCTGCTGCATAATCGCCTGACAATATTCAAATTTGCATCGGTGATTTCCTCTGTGGAGAATCCGTCTCCACCCAGCTTCCCGGCGCTGTTAACAACCACATCAATGTCCTGGGGAAGCTTTCTGAACGGGCCATTCACAGAGAGACTGTGACAGGTAACAAGATGTCCGTTTTTTTCAAGAGCTGCCTGAATGTGTTTTCCTATGAATCCTCCGGCACCTGTGAGAAACACTTTCACGATGAAGCCTCCAGAAGCAGCTTTCCATAGGTTTCCCAGGAAAAACTATCGGCTTTTTCTGCAATTGCGCTGACGGTTTCTTTTCTGCCTGCAATCTCTCTGCACCGGAGAATGGCATCTGCAAGAGATTCAGAAGACACATCCTCCGATATGAATCCGGTGATTCCGTTCTCTACTGTTTCCGGGAGACCCCCTGCAGGTGTAACCACCAGTGGTTTTCCGAATGCCAGTGCAATTTGTGCTATACCGCTCTGGGTTGCAGACCTGTATGGAAGAACAACAATATCAGCTGCATTGAACCAGGTACCAACTTCTCTGTCAGGAATAAACGAGTTGTTCCATGTTAATCTCTCTGATTTGTAGTTTTTGCCTGTGTAATTCTCCCCGGCAGCAATCACTCTGTAACTTTCCGGGAGCATTTCACATGCATCAATCAGGAGATCAAATCCCTTGTAGTCTCTGATCAGACCGAAGAACAGAAGAGCTGTATGGTGACTTTCAAGCCCCAGTTCTGCTCTGGCTGAAACCCTGTCCAGGCCTGTTCCAAGATACTGGTCATATACCGGGTGAAAGAGTCTGACCTTTTTGGGAGAGAAGGCTGCTGCCTCATGCAGTGATTCCTCCGAGTGTACCGCCAGAAGATCCTGTTTCTCAAAAAAACACCGTGCAAAGTTTCCGGAAAGGGGGAAACTTTCATGAGGTATGACATTGTGGCAGATTGCTGTTTTCTTCACCTGGTCAGGTACACTTGCAGAAAGACATGGCGCAAAAAAAGGATGCCACCACTGAGTGATCACCAGGTCAGGGGACATGGCTTTTATTTTCCGTCTGGCAACCGCCCATCTTACCGGATCATATCCATGGAGAATTCCCTGTGGATATCCGCATTTCTCTTCCAGCTGTGTTTTCCCGGGAAAAAGGGGAGGAGGGTACAGTCGCATGAAATTCACGCCTTCAGTGTTCTGATTAACTTTTTTCAGAGTGTGAAGAAGTTTCCTCCCGAATTGAGCGATGCCTCCCCGCCAGGGAGGAAGCGGACTGAGAAGAAGGATCTTCATTCTGTTCTGTCGGTTATTAGATATGGTCTTCCGGGATTGAATCTGAGAATCATTTCGCCGAGAAGTCCCATGGAAATGAACTGGAATCCTGCCAGCATCAGGAAAACTCCCATAAGAAGCAGCGGCCTTCTGCCTATCGATTCACCGCCGAACCACAGAATTGACAAATAGATATTTACTGCAAAGCCTGCCAGAGCCAGTAAAGACCCGATTCCTCCAAAGAAATGAAGAGGTCTGAAAGAGTACTTTGTAAGGAAGAGAACAGTGAGGAGATCACTGTAACCGCGGAAAAATCTGGCAATTCCGTACTTGCTGTGTCCGTATCTCCTGGGTCTGTGATGCACTATTTTTTCCCCTGCGGAGAAACCATTCCTTTTTGCAAGAACCGGAGTGTATCTGTGCATCTCTCCGTAGAGATCCAGGGACTTGGCGGCCCTTCCGGAGTAAACTTTTAAACCGCAGTTGAAGTCATGAAGGTGAATGCCTGTAGTCAAACTGACTACGCCGTTGAAAATCCTTGACGGAAGGGTTTTTCCAAGTGGGTCATGACGAACTTTTTTCCATCCGCTGACAAGATCATAACCTTCACGGTCCATGAGCTCGATCATGGCAGGTATTTCTTCAGGATCATCCTGCAGGTCACCGTCCATGGTGGCGATGTAGTCGCCTGATGCTTCTTCGAAACCTGCTGACAAAGCAGCGGCTTTGCCTGTATTGGTTCCCAGCCGGAGTCCGGTAACTGGATATTTCGTGCTGAGTTCAACTGTTGTTTTCCAGGTGGAATCATTACTTCCGTCGTCTACGATGATGGCGTTCCACTTTGTTCCTGCGAGAGCAGAATCAAGTTCTTTCAACAGCTCTTTCAGGCTTTCAGCCTCATTGTAAACAGGAATTACAACGGAAATTGTTCTGTCAGTATCTGTATTCATTCAGTTTTATCTCCTCTTCACAGATGGTCAAGTATGTGAAGTGAGATATCCAGTCGCCAAGAGATGCGTGTGTGATCCCATTGGTTGTGGTCAGGGAAGGACAGTGAGTGTGACCTGTAATTACTACCTGAAAACCGTTCTTCTTCTGTTCCTGCACCCAGCGGGTAAGGTAATCCGGAATAGAGTCAACCTGGGTGCGCAGAATTCGTCTGCTTGTGTTGGAGAATGTTCCTGCGAGCAACTCCGCCAGGGTTGGGTGCAGTATAGAGAAAAGCTTTACACACAGGCGTGATCTGATCACAGGTTTCATTAGTCTGTAGCCGGTGTCGCCTGTTCCAAGGCCGTCTCCATGGGCAAGAATGCACTTTTTCCCGTGTATTTTTTCTCTGTGAGTGGAGGTTTTCAGAATTCTCATTCCGGTTGCTGCCTGGAGTTTTTCTCCACACCACCAGTCATGATTACCAGGGATGAAATTCAACTCCCAGCCTGAATATCTCAGGGCTCTCAGGCTGCAGAGGGTTTCCGTAAAACCAGCCGGAATAACAGTGTGATACTCGAACCAGTAATCGAAAAGATCTCCCAGTATCCAGAGTCTGCCGGGGTCTTTCTGAAGAAGAAGTGCCAGGAAACTGTGAAAAGGTTTTCTGCCCGGGTGTTGTTTCCACTGAGGATAGAGGTGTATGTCACTTAAGAAATAGTCTGTCAATTAAGACTCCTGACGGCTCTTTCAGCGCATCCGAAGCCAGTCTGGAAAAACATTTCTCCATTGCTCTGAACCATAACCGCTGCCGGAAGAACGTCCAGGCGCATGAACTGCTTCAGAGAGTCGTCTCCGATTGCCACGGCAACTGGAATTCCCAGAGTGTTCATCTGATTCTGAGCTGCATTCCTGACTTCAGAAGTGAACTGAATCGGTACTGCAGTTATCCCTCTGTTACCCAGAGAGGCCAGAAAGAGAAGGTCAGCTTCGCTTTCAGCATACTGTCCCATAGGTATCCAGCAGTAAAGGAGAACCTTCTGGTGTTCTTCTTCATCGAATTCCGACATGCCTGTTTCAGACGGCATCAGAATGGTCCCTGGAATGCTGAGAACTGGGGCTGGCGGCAGTGAGTCTGTTTGAGAAACATCTCTTTCCTGTTCACTGCATCCCAAAAAAACAAGCATTGTCAGAAGAAAAAAGATTAATCTAAAGTGCATTTTCAGGTACCTCACTGAATCTGATAAGAACAGTTGTCCCATTGACGGAGTACTGTCTGGGGAATGGTATGTTTTCCGGCAGGTCTTCCGAAGGAGGCCTGGTTGATGCACAGCCTTCCACAATTGAAAGAGTTCCTTCGCTGTCAGTGGAGATATTAAAGGTTAAAGGATAGAGAGAGCTGGAGCCGGAACCTCTGTGCACTGCCAGCATCCAGGATAGTGCTGTCAAATCGTTTCCTGAGCGTATTGTTGATGCAGGTTTCCTGAATACAAATGGCAACAGGGCTATAGAAAGAACCAGAAGGATGAGAACAGTCTGTTTCTTCAATATCAGACCTTGGCCATCATTTCAGAGATGGATTCCCGAAGGGTGTTCGGGGCTGAGATCCGAAGAAGTCTTACGGCTTTAAGATGAAGGGCGGTATACCGTCCCAGAAATGTCTCGCACCTGGGACAGACTTCCACATGTTCTTCAATCCTTTGCGATCCAGCCGGATCAAGTTCTCCTGATATGTAATCATTGTAGTGCTCAAGCACGAATTCGCATTCAGGTCCCATCAGTCTGCTGCCCCCTCACTGTACCACTGACTCAGTGCTTTCTGCAGTGAACTTCTTGCCCTGTGGAGCCTTGATCTTACTGTACCAACAGGCACATCAAGAAGCACGGCAGCTTCTGCATAGGAAAACCCCTCAATGTCACACAGAACAAACACACTTTTAAAATTTTCACTCAGTTTATTCATGGCTTTCTCAATATCCTCCTGCATTAACTCTCTTAGAAACAATTCAAAAGGCTGAGGCCAGACGCTTCCTGAAAATCGCTGGTCTCCTGATTCAACTTCGTCTGTCCAGTCGCTGGGGATCTCTCCAACCCTTTTTGCCCTGCGCTCGTTAAGAAAAATGTTTTTCATTATTGCGAACAACCATGCCCTGGCATTAGTTCCTTCTTTGAATCTGTCTGCTGCCCGCAGAGATCTGGCGCATGTCTCCTGAACAAGATCGGAAGCATCTTCACTGTTTCTTGCCAGATGGAGTGCGTACCTGTAGAGACTGTCCAGGTTTGCCATTATTTCTTTTTCAAACTGAAGTCTTTTTTCTGATTTGCTTTGCATACATCCTCCGCTGGCAGAACATTGCGAAACCGTTTCCGATTTGCAAGTGCATTCCTCCCATTCACCTGATGCTATATGTCTGTCATGTCAGAGAAAAAACACTATCTGTTGTATGCCGGGGTTGCACAATCCACAAAATATTGATAATTTCCGGTAGCTGCAAAAGAAAGGAACAGCCCATTGAAGAGCACAGATCTGTTTGACGGATTTTTCCAGGAAGAGGAGAGAAAGGAAGAACGGGTTCAGCCTGTTCAGGAGAACCTTGTAACTCCATCTTTCACTCCCAATGCCCTGATGGTTCTACAGAAGAGATATCTGAGACGGGACAGCGAGGGTGAAATACTGGAAACACCGTCAGAACTCCTCTGGAGAGTTGCTTCCAGTGTAGCCTCGGCAGAAACTGGCTGGGATGGCGATGAAAAGCAGTGGGCACCGGTTTTCTATAACATGATGGCAAGAAAAGAGTTTCTGCCGAATTCTCCAACTCTTATGAATGCCGGCAGAGAACTGGGTCAGCTTTCCGCCTGTTTTGTACTTCCTGTGGAAGACAGTATGGACAGCATATTCAGTGCTGTAAAAAATACTGCTCTTATTCATAAAAGTGGTGGAGGAACAGGTTTTTCATTCTCCAGGATCCGGCCGGCAAATGACTACGTTCACTCCACAAAAGGAATCTCAAGCGGTCCGGTATCCTTCATGACAGTATTTGATCATGCCACTGAGACTGTTAAGCAGGGTGGTGTCCGCAGAGGAGCCAACATGGCTGTTCTCAGAGTGGATCATCCGGATATAGAGGAATTTATCACTGTTAAGCAGGACATGAGTCTTCTGAATAACTTTAACCTGTCAATTGCCGTAACCGAGCCATTCATGAATGCAGTTGAAAGGGGCGAGGACTATTCTCTGATAAATCCCAGGACAAAGAAAGAGATATCCAGGCTTCCTGCGAAAGTCATCTTTGAAAAGATTGTAAGTTCTGCATGGGCCAGTGGTGAACCGGGCCTGATTTTCATTGACCGGATGAACGATGCCAATCCCACACCGCATATAGGCCAGATTGAGGCTACCAATCCGTGCGGTGAGCAGCCTCTTCTTCCCTACGAAGCGTGCAATCTGGGATCCATCAACCTTTCTCTCATGGTGAGAAGGAGTGGGAACGGCATGCCTGAGGTGGCATGGACAAGACTTGAAAAGACAATAAGGAATGCTGTGAGGTTTCTTGATGATGTTATTGAAGTAAACAGATATCCCCTTGAAGAAATAACGGAAATGGTGTCCGGAAACAGGAAGATAGGTCTTGGTGTAATGGGATTCGCTGATCTTCTGTTTAAACTGGGAATACCATATGACAGCGAAAAAGCCCTGGCATTTGCAGAAGAGCTTATGAGTTTCATAGCGGATAAAGGAAGGCAGGCAAGTACTGAACTGGCCAGAGAGCGGGGAGTTTTTCCTAATTTC
Organism: uncultured bacterium; assembly: GCA_964386635.1. GTDB lineage: Bacteria > Fermentibacterota > Fermentibacteria > Fermentibacterales > JCC-6 > Sabulitectum. Next base: position 100,465 of record CAYLRO010000003.1, read on the forward strand.
AAGGGCAGTCTGTTTGACTCCAGAAATCTTCCCGGGATGCGGAATGCAACGGTAACCACAATTGCCCCTACAGGTTCCATCAGCATACTTGCAGGGTGTTCAAGTGGTATTGAGCCGGTCTTTGCCCTTGCATACACCAGAAGAAATCTCCTTGATCAGGGCGATGAGCTTCACGAGGTGGTGCCTGAGTTTTCCAGGGTTGCCATGGAAAAAGGATTTCACTCACCTGAACTGGTGGAACAGATAGCGGAAAAAGGATCCTGCAGCAGGATTACAGAGGTTCCTGAGGAGATAAGGAGGGTATTCGTTACTGCCCACGATGTGAGCCCTTCATACCATGTGAGAATGCAGGCGGCATTTCAGAAGTACACGGACAACGCTGTTTCAAAGACCGTTAATCTGCCAGCGGGGGCAACTGCAGAAGATGTTGCACAGGTTTTCAGACTGGCAAGACAGCTTGGCTGCAAAGGTGTTACTGTTTACAGGGATGGCAGCAGAGACAGGCAGGTGCTGAATCTTAACACCGAGAAACCGGTGGAACTGGAAGAAGCTGCAAAAGTTGGACCAAGAGCCCGTCCCGAACTGACTACGGGTGTAACCAGAAGAATAAGAACCGGTTGCGGAAATCTGTACGTAACAATTAACGAAGATGAACAGGGGCCTGTGGAAGTCTTCTGCCAGATGGGTAAAGCAGGAGGTTGTGCAGCAAGTCAGAGCGAGGCTTTAAGTCGAATGGTTTCTCTTGCTTTGAAGAGTCATGTCCCTGTAGGCGAGATAGTTAACGAGCTCAAAGGTATCAGTTGCCACCGGCTGGCATGGCAGAACGGGAACAGAATTCTCTCCTGTGCTGATGCACTGGGCAAAGCTCTCGAGTGGCATGAAGGTGCTGAACAGAAAGATGACGACCAGGATAAGAAAAGTGTTATCGATGCCTCAGTTATCAACGCTGACCATAGCAGCTCATCCTCAGCAATGGGTAATCTGGCCGGTGCATGTCCATTCTGCGGCGGACCTCTGAAATACGAGTCCGGCTGTGTTTCCTGTGCGCTGGAGTGCGGTTACTCGGAGTGCGGTTAGTCCGGACTACTCTGTTTCTTCCTCTTTCGCATTTTCAAGTTCAACCAGTGCTGCCCCCAGAGCATCGTGGACCTCGCTCATAAGGTCAGGATTCAGGGTGATGCCTTTTCTTGTCGGTTTCCACTCACCGTCATCTGCCATGTAGTATGTCCGTATCTCAATGTACTGCCGGTTGCGGAATTCTGTCAGAGCAACTCTGACTACATCCTCGCCTTTTTCCAGCTGGGCTATCTGCTTCTCCATTTATCTCTCCTTTAAAGTTGATGGGTAGTGTACTGACTGTATCGGTTCTCTGTCAAGGGTATTCCGCTCTGCCCGGTGGATATATATTCTCCCTGGAAGCTGGAGGTACCTGATTGAACGACGTCGAAAGATGCAGGCTCAGATTCAAGCAGATAATAGGTGCTCTCCCCTGTGCGTACATTACAGGAGAGGTCCTGGTTAACGGCAAGGGCGAACCTATGGACTATGTGGTAAAGGATGTAAATCATGCCTTTACCGTAATTACAGGGCTTTCAGCTGATAAGGTTTGCGGCAGGCGAATAGCAGGGCTGTTCTCCATTTCCTCCACAACCACGGACATAGAAATATTCGCCAAAGTAGCCATTACCGGGGATCCCATTGAAAAAGAGTTTCTTTCGCCTATTTTCGGAATGCACTTCAAGCTGCTCTGTTTCTCGCCGGAGAAAGGTGTTTTCGTAGCTCTTCTCTCAGATCTTACAAAACAGAAGAAGTATCAGGAAAAGATCGACTTCCTGGAAAATTTCACCAACTCCACTTCTGATGAAATTTATATTCTGGATAGTTCAGGAAGATTTGTCATGGGGAACAGAGAGACTGCAGAGAGACTGGGCGTGTCCAGAAAACAGCTCCCCGGGATTCATATTTCCCGGCTGAATCCCCTGGCGGATGAAGACTGGTGGAGCACTCTCTGGAGTTCACTGCTGAAAAAGGGATCTCTTCAGTTCGAATCTGAGCACCGGGACAGCAGTGGTGATCTGTACCCTGTGGAGATCTCCGTAGATCTCATGAAAACCGACAAGACAGGTCTTGCTGCCATGGTTGCAAAGAATGTTTCCAGTAAAAGGGCTCTCAGTTCAGCTCTCATGAAGGATCAGCGTCTTGCAGGTAAAGCTGCTTCAGCAGCAGGATATCTGATCTGGATGCTGGATTCATCAGGTTTTTTCAGACCCCTGATAGGTGGCAATGATATCTTTATCCCGGGTCCTGCGGAGGATGTGTTCTTTGGAAAGATCCACAGAGAGGACAGAAGTGTTTTTGCCACTGCGGTGAAATCTGAGACAGAGGGAACACTGGAATTCAGATTGAGAACCGATAAAGGATTCGTTTACCACCGGGCAGTCTGGGCGCGAGTTGAAAAGGATTGCACATCCGGAATCTGTTATCCGCTTTCCGGAGCCGGTCTTGCCGGGCTGGGGAGTGAATCGGCAGTGATGGACACCTACTGCAAGATGACGGAATCCGTTTACAGAAAACTTGTGAAAACCAGAGAAGCTCTGGAAGCCGATAAGCCTGAGGTGGCTTCAAGAACCATCCGAACTCTCACATCTGAATTCTCATTTCTCACAGGACAATCCGCCTTTCCTGAAAAAGTGCGATTCGATTCTTTCCTTGAGGTAAATGCCGGAATGTTTAAGCAGTTGCTTCAGCCGGTGGTTTCTGTAGAGATTGATTCCACGGAAAACTCATTCGGCCTTATTGATCCCACTTTCCTGGAAAATATTGTGGTAAGACTTCTTCTTGTTGTGAGAGACACAGAACTTGTGAATAAGGTTTCTCTTAAAACTGAATCCGGTGCCAGGGATTCCGGTCTGCTCATTACTCTTCATGGCCGGGAAGGCATACAGAATGAGCTGGAACGGAGCTTCATTCCTTTGAATGGACCTGTCCCCGGGCTGGCTTCTGTTTATGCAATGGTCCGCTCTTCAGGCGGCAGGGTGAGGTACAGCTCAAGGGATAACAAGGTTCTGTTCAATCTGAGATTTCCACGGGCTGGTATGAGCGACGAATCTGCTACAATACTCATTGCCCTTCCAGGCAGCGTGGATTCTGCAAGGTTGTATGCTGCACTGAGGAATGTTGGATATTCTGTGGCAATTGAAAGTAATGCTGACGAGATTAGAAGAAGATTTGCCGGAAGCGGTTCCGGCATACTCATAGTATCCGACTCAATGGCAGAATTCTCTGTGGAGGAAATGGTTTCCAGTCTGCCAGGGGTGAAGATCATTCAGATCGGTGGCAGAAGCGTCCCGGATGGCTGCGTGCATTTCCCGGAAGGATTTCGAGCCAGTGATCTTGTGTTGAGAGTGAAAGAATTCTCAGCTAGAGCTGAAATGCTTCCGGAAGAAGATCTCCAAGGCGGAATTCTCTGGGGGGAACCCCATCTGACGCCACCGTTATCCTGAAATCGCTGTCGCAGAATTCCCAGAGAACCTGTCTGCAGGCACCACATGGTACAGGCGGGCCATCAGGTGAGTATATCAAAATGGATTTGAACTCTCTGCTTCCAGCTGCTACTGCAGCGAAAACAGCGGATCTTTCAGCGCACATGGTCATTCCATAGGACGAGTTTTCCACATTAACCCCGGCATGCAGACTTCCCCGGGAATCTTCCAGAACAGCTGCCACCCGGAACGATGAGTACGGAGCGTACGAATTTGATATCAGGTGTTTTGCTTCTTCCAGCATGTATTCAACTGTCACGGTTCCCTCCATTGGATTGCTTCTCCCGGGAAGCTGTTCCCTATGCCGAAGAAGTTGCACAAAGTGCATGCTATATCGCTGAATGTCTTTCTAATCCCGATGCCGAAACCACTTGATTCCGGTGTGTATGCAAGCAGCGGAACGAATTCTCTTGAATGGTCCGTGCTTGGAGTGGTGGGATCGTTGCCGTGATCAGCGGTGATGAGAAGCAGGTCTCCCGGGTTCAGAATGGAGGTAAAGGATGGAAGCCAGCTGTCGAACTCTTCAAGGCCTCGGGCAAATCCTCTGAAGTCGTTTCTGTGCCCCCACTTCATATCGAAGTCACAGAGGTTTGCGAAGATGAATCCTCCTGCAGAGCCTTTCACCATGTTTTCCAGAATTGCCATTTCCTCACGGTTTGAACCGGCATGTGTCGTGCTGATATTACGGTGACAGAACAAATCATCTATTTTTCCAACCCCGTTAACAGGAATTGAAGCTTCAGCCAGAGAATCAATGAGAGTGTTACCCGGGGGCTCCAGGGAAAAGTCTTTTCTTCGGGAGGTTCTTGTGAAATCTCCTGCACTTCCGGTGAACGGTCTTGCTATAACTCTGCCTACTCCCAGATCCGGAGGTTGAAGCATCTCTCTGGCCATGGTGCAGTACTGGTAAAGTTTCTCAACAGGAATCACATCTTCGTGAGCTGCAATCTGGAAAACGCTGTCTGCAGAAGTGTATACGATAAGACCGGCTGTATCCATCTGCAGTTTTCCCAGACGACTTACGATCTCTGTTCCCGAGGCCACTTCGTTGCCAAGAATGGTTCGGCCGGTAAGTCTTGAAAACTCACTCACGATTTCTTCAGGAAATCCATCAGGGAATGTTGGCATTGGGATATGAGACACAAGGCCCATCATTTCCCAGTGTCCTGTTGTTGAATCCTTGCCTGCGGAGGCTTCACTCATTTTCCCCCAGCAGGCAGAAGGTGCGCTTTCCTGTTCCACCCCTTTTACTGGGTAAATGTTGCCCAGCCCCATCTTCTGAAGACTGGGGAGGGACAACCCGCCTACAGCTTCAGCGGTATTTCCCAGTGTATTGCTTCCGCAGTCTCCGTACAGGTCTGCGTCAGGCATTTCACCTATACCCACTCCGTCAAGTACGATAACTATTGCCTTTTTCAAATGCGCCTCCTTGCCTGCAACATAAGATACCATGGAGAAAAGAGAAATGACTTGTAGGTGAGAACTGCATTTTCTATACTCTGGATATTGAAAGGAAACACTTTATGAGAAACTTCATTTTAGTATTTGCACTTGTCTTTCCGGCTTTGGCTTCAACAGTTAACGGATCAGTTGAGAGTATTGGCGAGATCAAAGTTGTGAACCTGTGGGGCACCTGGTCTGAGATGGGATATGCACACGGCTATCTTCTTGGACCTGACCTTATAGAAATGTATGAAGGCTATTTTCTTGAGCTGGCTGGAGGAACTGCAAATGTCGAGCTTCTCAGATCTTACTTCCCCATGTATTTTGACATCCCTCCTGAATTCAGCCAGTACGCAGCAGGAATAATTCAGGGTGCAGAAGATACACTTTCTCTCTGGTCACAGGTATACAACAGGAATATTGATACACTGGATATCTTCATCACCAGTGCTGTCCCTGACCTTTCCTCAGTTGTGGATTTTCCCATGCTGCTCTGTTCAAGCGCATCAGCCTGGGGTGATGCAACTATGTCTGATCCGTTGCTGCAGGGGGCACCGGCGGTTTCAAGGAACCTGGATTACTATGTGGATACTGATGAGAGCATTCTGGACAAAAGCATGCTCTTTGTTTTCGATCCGGCTGATGGTCAGGACTGGATATCCGTTTCCTTCCCAGGCTTCATGGGGAGCCTTTCCGGGATGAATGAATCCGGTTTGAATGCAACACTTAACATGGGCAACTATTCCGGTACATCTCAGACCAGTCCGGTTTTCATTCCCATCTGTCTGGCGCTGACTCTTGGTTTATCCAGGGCGGACTTTGACGAAAGCGGGAGTTGCGACATAAGTGACCTCACCGCAGCGGCAACATTCTGGAACAGGTCCAACTCTTACGACATCCACATCACATCACCTGTATCTCTCTCAGCAGGGGGAGACCCTGCAGTTGTGGCGGAAGTGAACAACCACATGGGTTTTGACTTCAGATATTCCTCTGATGAACCCTCTGTTTATCCTGGTCATCTCCTTCTGACTAACCATCACAGGGTTCTTTACCCACCAGTCTCATGTTACAGATATGCCAGGATGCTTGACTCTCTTGAAGCGGATCCGGATGTGACACTTGAAAGGCTGTGGAACTTCATGAGCGCTGTTGGAGAGGCTCCTGTGCCGGGTCTTGGAGGAACTCTCCAGACCATGATCTTCCTTCCGGAAGAGAGAACTGCCGGTCTGGCATTTGCCTCTTCAGGAACTGCTCCATACAGCAGTCCTCCACAATGGATACAGTGGGATGATATCTACCCGAATCATGATCCTGAGGGCATACAGGATGATGAATACGGCATGGGGACCATCTCCGTGAACCGGAATCCGGTGTCCGGGACACTTACGGTTCATGTTTCAGTGAATGATCCAGTGGATCTCATGCTGTACGATCTTAGCGGAAGACGGATGCATGTGAATTTTGAACTGGTATCTCCAGGTGTATACTCTGCAGACATTTCCCATCTGCA
>CAYLRO010000004.1:0-105118 GCA_964386635.1 uncultured bacterium
CGCTACGGGGTGCCAAACAGGATTATCGAACTCCTCAATTTCTGGCACTGCTCAAGTTGCGCACAAAACATTGCATTATGCAACGCAATGACATATATTGAATGTGCAAAGGAGGTGAAACATGGCTACTGCTGTAAGGATTTCCGATCTACTTCTCAAGGAAGCCAGGCTTGTAAGTTCCGTTGAGAATAGATCGGTTACGGGTCAGATTGAGTATTGGGCCAAGATTGGTAAGTGTGCTGAAGAGAATCCAGATCTGACATACAATCTGATTAAGGAAATTCTTCTTGGTCTTGAGGAGCTTGAGCATGGTGAATTATCTGAGTACAAGTTTGGCTGATTTATCATGAGAGTAATTCAGACTCGGTTGTTCGCCAGGAAAGTTAAAAAGCTGTCTGTTCAAGAAAAGACAATTCTTGATGATGAGATCCGGAAGATCATCACTAATCCAAACATTGGCCAGGAGAAGCGGGGAACACTTAAAGGTGTTTTCGTGCATAAATTCAAAATCTATTCTATTCATTTTCTTTTTGCTTACCGGTGCGATAAGCAGGTTCTGGAATTAATCATGCTTGGTCCTCACGAAAACTACTACAGAGACCAGGATAACTACCTAAAGGGGTAGACCGTCTGTCAATCCCGGTGTGGTTCGATAAGTGTCCACTTCCAAGTAACAAAATCTTAACATGTTGCTCTGTAAAGAGATGCATATATATTATTTATGTCGGAATCAGCTTCCAAGCAGGTAGCCTCAGTTACTTTTTGATGTGGGGCCGCCGAGTGGCCTGGAACGCTACGGGGTGCCTTTAAATAGTTGAAACCGAGATTTGTTTCAGCCTGCAGAGGAGTGTGACTATTCTGAAGTGTTCAGAGTATTTTCCGTGATGAGAGGTTTGAATATTCGGAACATTTCAATTTCCGATACTGCTGAAGTGAGACATAGCTTGCCATTCTCAAGATCGGTTCTTATCAGATAACCTTCCCCGCCGTTGAAGCTTATTGTTCCCAGAATAGTATCCGTTTCATAAGAGAGGGTGTTTTCCACTCCTTCTCTGTATTCAAACCACAGGATACCTTTTGTTGTTTCAATGAACCCGAATCTCTCACTCATCTCCGGAGATATGAATGCATCCATTTCAGGAGTGAACAGGTACTCTGAGCCGGTGATGCTCAGTGTTCCGATGTGCACATAATGCAGATTGCTGTCCCCAAAGTAGCCGTCGAAAACTTCCCAGTCCCCTTCAAGTATCTGACAGCTGTCAGATTCACCGGCGGCAGATATCGAGAGCGCTTGTTGAAAAAGTATTAAAGCAGCTAAAGTCAGAAGCATTGACTACCCCCTCTGGATTCTGTTGCAGCTTAATGGATAATAACATCAGAAGCAGAAAGGAAACAATACGCTAAAGTCCGTTTTAGTAAGACAGATTCGCAGAGGAGGAGAAGAATCATGCCTGTCCGTACTGCGGTGGAAAATATAGATGAAGCGTTTCAGTTTCTTCATCTTACTTACGGCAGGGCATGTTCTTTAGTATTATCCATAATCCTTGCACGATGAAATCCAATAAGATCCGGAGGAAGATATGTCAGTTGTTCTGAACGGTAACAGCCTTACCATCGAAAAGGTTGTGGCAGTTGCCAGAAACGGTGAGAAGGTTACTCTTGATCCCCAGGCGGAAGAGAGAATTCTCCGTTGCAGGAAAATGGTTGAGGTGAAGATCGCTGCCGGTGAGACCATGTATGGGATCAACACCGGGATCGGCGAGTTCTCTGAGACAAAACTGAAGGATGACGAGGTTCTGTCTTTTCAGAAGTACCTGATCTACAACCATTCAGCCGGTATTGGTAAACCTGCTCCCATCGAGCATGTCCGTGGAGCAATGCTGGGCCGGGCCAATGTTCATTGCAACGGTCACAGTGCCGTTCGTCTTGAAATGACACGGATGCTTGTGAACATGCTCAATGCCGGTGTTACGCCGGTTGTGTGCGAAAAGGGTTCCGTTGGGGCATGCGGTGATCTTGCTCCTATGAGCATGATAGCTCTTGTTGTGATGGGTGAGGGAGAGGCCTGGTTTGAAGGCAACCGTTATCCTGGAACTGAAGCCCTCAACCGTGCCGGTCTCGAACCGCTTGAGCTTCAGGCAAGAGACGGTCTTGCACTTATCAACGGTTCCAATCTTCTTACTGCAATTTCTGCGCTGAATCTGTATGACATGAACAGATGGCTGAAACAGGCTGAGATAGCAGCTGCAATGAGCCTTGAAGCCCTTTATGCCAACATGAAGCCATACGAGGACAAGGTACACACAGTACGGGGATTTATAGGTTCACTCCGAAGTGCAAGAGCTATCCGCAGATGCATTGAAGGCAGTGACCTTACAACGGGAAAAACGCCTCAGAAGGTGCAGGATGCCTATTCAATGCGATCAACACCTCAGGTTATAGGTGCTGCTCATGATGCAGTAGCCTATGCCAGAAGCCAGGTGGAGATCGAATTGAACGGCGTGGGGGACAACCCTCTGTTTTTCCCTGAAGAAGATCTTGTTCTTACAGGAGCAAATTTCCAGGGAACACCTGTTTCACTTCCCATGGAAATGGCAGGAGTATCCATTACCATGGTGTCAGTGCTCAGCGAAAGAAGGCTGAACCGGCTGCTGAACCCGGCACTCTCCGTTGGTCTTCCTCCATTCCTGGCGGAAAAACCCGGTCTTTACAGCGGACACATGCTCAGTCAGTACACAGCGGGTATGCTCATTGCCGAGCAGAGAATACTTTCAAGTCCTGCCGCTGTTGCGTCTATTCCAGCTGCTGCAGATCAGGAAGATTTCGTAAGCATGGGAATGAATACAGCTCTGAAAAACTGTCAGATACTGGAGAATGCCTGTGGAGTGCTTGGAATCGAGCTTATTGCAGCTGCCCAGGCAATTGATTTCAGAGGACACAAATGCGGCAGAGGTGTTCAAACTGCCCACTCAGTAGTTAGAAAACACGTTGAACATCTGGGAGAGGACAGACCTTTGTATCCTGATCACAACAGGATGTCGGAAGTGGTCCGATCCGGTGAGATACTTGATGAAGTTGAAAAAACCGTTGGCTCTCTGGAAGAGGTGATTTGATATGAAAAGCGTTGTAATTCTACTTCTCCTGGCTTTTGTCTCACTGGCAGTGCCTGAGGGGATCCCAATTCAGTACATGGACAGCCATGGCCGGCAGCCTGCTTCCACAATGAATTCTGTCCAGGCTCACAGGGGCGTCTACTCAAGAGATGTGATGTGCGCTCCCATGAATGCAGGCACAGATGCTGATCTGGTTGTACTGCTGGTAGACGAAGAGGTTTATTCCGGTATTTCAACAGCCCTCTCTGTTTATCAGAGTGACCTTGAGTCCGAGGGATACACAGTTGCTGTATGGCAGATAAGCGGAGGCTCTGCAACAGACATCAGGAGTGATCTCCAGAGCCAGTATTCATCAGGCAGTCTCGTAGGTGCTGTGGCCATAGGCGACATCCCGTCAGGATGGATTGAGAACGGCTACGGCGAGTATCCAATTGACATGTATCTGATGGATATGAACGGTACCTGGACCGATTCAGACAATGACGGTCTTTTCAATTCATACTCTTCAGGAGCACCGGAAATATGGCTGGGCAGACTTACTCCCACATTTCTCACATTCGGTTCTTCCGTTGAGCTTCTTAACTCCTATTTCCAGAAGAACCACTCTTACAGAACTGGCACACTGTTTCTGCCTGACAGGGCCCTTGCATACGAAGAAGCTTTTACCGGGCTGACAGGTGCTCTGGATAATCTGTATCCCGATGTAACAAGACGTGATGATCCTGTGAGTACAAATGCCGATGACTTCAAACAGGAACTTCTATACGGCTACGAATGGGTACATCTTATCTCCCATTCAAGCCCCTGGGGAAGCAGTTTCCACACAGGTGCTCCTCCTGAAGGAGCCGGCACTCTGAATAATCTTGAAGTGCCACCTCTGGACCCCCATGCAATCTTCTATGTATGCAACTGCTGCAGCAACGGAAGATGGACAGAGATAGACAACCTGGCCAACAGTTATATCTGGACTGATTCATATGGACTGGCATGTCTTGCTCAGGCCAAGGTGGACTATACCAACTACTTCACTGAGTATTACCAGCAGCTCTCACAGGGCTCAAACCTTGGTGATGCCTACAGAGTATGGCTTGGAAGCAACATGGGTTACGAGGACGGGGCTGTGCTTTTCGGGGACCCTACCCTGAAACCAAGAACCTCCTCAGCTTCATTCTCCGGCGTAGAGGGCAGCGGATTTGTTCCGACAGTTGACGGATGGCTTGACTATCCTGTCACAGACGGTCTCCATACACAGGGCAGAGTGGATATGTATTCCGATCCCTCCACAGGTATGCTCTTTGCAGTTTCAGGATCATCTGATCCGGTACGAGCAAACATACTTGCCACATGCTCCGACGGTGATTCATGGGCAACCCCGGTTATCGTCTGTGAGCACGAATACTGGGACTGGCATCCTACAGTGGGAGGAGACGGAGTTGGAAATGTCTGGGTTGCCTGGCAGTCCATGAGAGATAACCATGAGGGTTATGACATTTATCTTTCCAAATGGAGCGGGTCATCATGGGGCTCTTCTGAAACTCTCACAACAGGCGATCCCTTTGATGTTGAGCCGGCAATGTCCGGCGGAGCAGGACACACCTGGCTGGTGTGGCAGAAGTGGGATGGCGGCAATCCTGATATTGTGGGAAGAATGTGGACAGGTGCCCAGTGGACAACAGAGGTGACCATAGCCGGTTCAGACTCTCCTGAGAGATATCCGGATGTTGCCTGGAACGGCACTGAATACGGGCTTGCCTACCACAGGAAAACCGATGACGGCTGGCAGATATGCTTCAGAGATGCTCCTGACAGCGGATCTTTTGGCTCAGAGGAAGTTATTTCCTCTCCAGGAATCGAAAGCAGATACCCTTGCATTACAGGTGTTTCCGGTGGATTCGCAGCTGCCTGGCAGAGTTCCAGCGGTGAGATAATGTTCTCTCTGAGACAGGGTGGCACATGGAGTGCTCCTCAGGTTGTATCCCAGGGCGATTACGGTCTCCGCCCTTCAGTAACAACCCTTGCCGATGGTAACATTATGGTGTCATGGACTGCATCCATGAACTCAATCAGATACAATGAGTGGAACGGCTCCTCCTGGGGCGGAGTTTTCACAGCTGCCTCAGCGGATGCTGTGGACGATGGCAAAATAGCAGTAAGCCCCAGTGGAGATATCTGGCTTGTTTACGGTGCCAGAGGTGAAGATCTTCAGTGGGACCTGAGAGCTTCCACCCCTGATCCAGAGGGAATCAGTGAAGAGGCCACCGGTGTTTCAGCTGTTTCTCTGGTCAATTCAGGTGCAAATCCTGCAGCATCTGTTGCTGTGTTCACTGTATCAGCTCCGGGGGCTGCGGTTCTCACTGTGCACGACATGAGCGGAAGAACAGTTCATAGTTCTGCAGTTGAAACTGGAGATTATGTCTGGAGTACCGAAAGCGTTCCTTCAGGTGTGTACATTGTAAGACTTACTGGTGAGTCATCATTTGACGAACTTAAACTGGTTCACATCAGATAAGACAGGTTATCAGTTGCAGGGGAGCTGACAAGTCAGCTCCCCTGCTGTTCTGAAGGAATCTCACCGGCGTTCCTCAGTGCAATTCTTGCTGTTATCGGACCGACTATTTCAAAGAGAATGCATGTGGCAGTAATGGTGGTAACAACTGATGCCGCCAGTACCTGGGCCTGCTCACTCTGTATCTCGGCAAATTCCTGTGAGACAAGAAGCGCCAGACCGATAGCCACCCCTGCCTGAGACAGAAGACCAAGTCCGAGGTTCTTTCTGATCACAGGGTCTGCCTTGCCCAGCCATGCCCCGAGCCATGCTCCGCCGATCTTACCGCCAGATCTTCCGATGATGTATGCAATGCCTATTGCCCCCAGGGAGGGGATCGCTGCAAAGTTCAGGTGTGCGCCTGCAAGGAAGAAGAAGAGAATAAAGAGAAGAGGCATGAGAGAGCGCAGCTGTTCATTTACACTGACAACCAGACTGTGCTTTGACGTGTTGGCCAGCACGAATCCTATACCCATGTTAACGAGAATCAGAGAGAGGTGGAACATGGATGCAAGGCCTGCTCCCATTAGAATGAAACCAAAGGTAAGTGCCGGGATGTTGCTCTTCGAATCCAGCTTCCGGATAAGCCAGGAATAGAGCATCCCGAGAAGACCTCCCAGAATCAGACTGATGAGTAGTTCTGCAGTGGGTTTCAGAAGAGCAGTCAGCAGACTGCCTGATGCCACTCCTGCATTTGAAAGAAGTATCTGTTTGGCGATTGCCGCTGTGAATCCGAAGAGAAGTATTGCCACTCCGTCATCAAAACCGGCCACTGCATAAAGTGAAGACGACAGTTTTCCCTTCGCCTTGTATTCCTTTATTACAGCAACTGTACCTGCCGGGGCTGTTGCAGGAGCAAGAGCTCCGAAGATCAGCGCTGTTACTATGTCTCCTGTGACTGCATAGACAAGTAGAGCAACCACCGTAAGGGCGGCAAAGGACTCGAGAATAATGATAAGGCCAATGGATTTGCCCAGTGATTTGAGTGTGGAGATCTTTAACTCGCTGCCGATGCTGAAGGCTACGAAGCCAAGAGCTATATCTGTGATAAAAGCGAGTTGAGAGAGATGCCCATGATGGAATACTTCCAGAACAGATACGCCCATTATTGTTCCGAGAAGCATGTACCCGATTATAGAAGGAAGCCCGATCTTTCGGGAAAGTCTTCCGGCGAAAAGACCTGCGGTAACTGCGAAACCCACCAGAGCCAGAAGTGTGAATTCAAACTTCATTTGTTCAACCCGATCTCTCCGGCTTTAGTCAGAGCATACTTGGCTCCCAGAGGTCCTATGATCTCGAAAAAGATACATGTGGCGGTTATGGTTGTGATCACAGCAGATGCTATGGAAAGAGCTTCTTCTGTGCCCAGAGCCGTGAAGTCTCTGAGAACAAGCATGGACAAACCGATTGCAACTCCAGCTTGTGAGAGTATTCCGAAGCCAAGATACTTTTTGATATTCGGTTCAGATTTCCCAATAACAGCTCCCAGCCTGGCGCCTCCCATGAGACCTGCCGTTCTTGCTGCAATGTAAACTGCTCCCAGAAGACCAAGGGATGGCAGAACCGAGAAGTCCAGATGGGCTCCGGCAAGGAAGAAGAAAGGGATGAAGAGAAAGGGCATCCAGGTTTTAAGTTGACCCAGGATCGACTTTACCGTTGCGGATGGTGTGGTATTCGTAAGAACAAATCCAAGCATCATGCAGGTCAGGATCAGTGAAAGGTGCAACCACTCTGCAATACCTATACAAAGAGCTGTGAATCCGAATATAAGAGCAGGGATATCGGTTTTAGGTTTGAGCCTTCTAACAAGGAAAGTGAAGATTGCTCCGAGAATACCTCCCACAAGAAGACTGCCGCCTATCTCCAGAGTCGGCTGAAGTATGGACTGGGTTAGAGATGAAGAACTTCCGGGAGCCAGCATCTTCAATGCTGCAGCGCTGGCAAATCCGAAGATTATAATTGCCAGACCATCATCAAAACCTACAACAGCATAGAGAGCTCTGGTAAGTTTGCCCTTTGCTTTGTATTCCTGTATTACAGCCACTGTGCCTGCCGGGGCGCTGGCAGGGGCAAGCGCTCCGAAAACAAGTGCAGTTGGAAGGCTTTTTGTGACAAGCCAGACAGCACCGGTAACCACAAGGAATGCCGCAAAGGATTCTGCCAGGATAATGTAAATGATACCTTTTCCCAGCCTGGAGAGCTCCCTTAAATTCAGTTCACTTCCAATGGTAAGCGCAACAAAACCAAGAGCTATTTCAGTAAGAAAACCCAGAGACAAAGCATTTTCTCTTGAGATAAGCCCCAGAACTGATGCTCCGAAAACTACTCCCAGAGTCATGTAACCCACAAGAGAAGGGAGGTGAATCTTTCTGGCCAGCCTGCCAAAATAGAGTGAAACAATAACAGCTGTTCCCAGAAGGGCTATAAGCGGCAGAGATGTCATGGCTTCTCCTAAAGGTCCAGTGAACCCAGAACATGATGGAGGTCGGTAACTGTAACCATCACATCCTGCTGTTTAGAGAGATCGCCACAGACATACTCAATGCTGCGCAATGTCTGATTAAGAAGTGATTCCTTCACCACAGCCGCAATGATTCTGTTGAACGTATTCAGCTCACTGTTCCAGAACCCTGCGAATACAGGCATGCTGGACAGATATTCGGTTGATTCATGAGCTTCCATAACCATTGCGCCGATTGTTTCACCGGAAGCAAACACCTGGAGAATATCGTTGAAGATTTCTTCTTCCCTGACAAAAACATGAAGCATGCGCATGCCCTTTACAGCAAGGTGCGGGACTTCTGAAGTTTCTCCAATAACTCCCATCAGAAACGCCAGAAGTTCTTCACTGGTGCTCATTTTTCTTATGGTCTGCCTTGTTTCCTTATTCCTGAGCAGTCGAGCCATACCGGAAAGCACTTTCAGATGCTCTTTCGGCTTATCCTCCGGTGCAATTATGAAGGGAAAGATATCTACCTTGTTATTGTCCATTGCATTGTATTCCAGGGGTTTCTCAGTTGTAACTATTCCAGCAATGAAACAGGGCAGTCCGGGAACCCTGCAGTGAGGAAGAGCTGTTCCACCTCCAAGGGCAGTGGTTGCCAGACTCTCCCGCTGTGCAAGTGAAGCTGCGATCTTCTCTTTGGTATCCCTGTCAAGACCGGCAGAGTTGCCTGAAAGTTCGGCGATTTCTGAAAAAAGTTCCCTGGAATTCTTAACTCTCTTCTTCACCGAAATTGTCCTGGTGGAAAGGATGTCGGAAAGTGTCATTTCATATCCTCCAGATTTGTCAACGCGCCCTTTGCAAAGGACACAGCAACCTGTTATTCAATTCCTGCAAAAGGCAGGATCTCTGAAATGCAGGTTACAGTTGTAACAAGTCCCGGTTCGGCAAAGTCAGTCTGCTCAGCCTGCCATGTGATTGAACGCTTTACATAGAGCGCGTTAACACCACATGCGATGGCTGGGTTTATGTCGGACCTCGGGCTGTTTCCAATCATGCATGCTTTCCCGGGAGAAACTCCTGAGACAGCCAGCAATTGTTTCATAGTATCTTCATTTTTAACAGGAACTATTACAATGTTATCGAAGAATTCAGCAATACCGGAACGGGAAAACTTGTCTCTCTGATGATCTTCCTCACCCATGGTGTATACAAGCATTCTCTTGCCGGCCTGATGCATTCTGCTAAGAGTATTCAGAACTGATGGCAGAAGAACAAGGGGATGATGCAGAAGACATTCAGCTATATAATCAATGCTGTCAACAACATAAGGCGGCAACTCCTTTATATGTTCTCTCAGGATTGATCTGAGAGTATCCATGTAGGGTCTGGCACCGTATCCTGTTTCGGAAAGTCTGTCGATATCCCTCCTGTGTACTTCAGCTCTAACTGTTTCCGGGTTGAAACCCAGGCTGTGCATCAGTGCAAGAAAATCTGCTTCGGCCCGCTGGAAATAAACGGCACTCTCCCAGAGAGTGTCGTCTGCATCAAAGATCCACAGTTCAGAATTCAGCAGTTTTTCCCTATTTTTGATAATCATGAGGCGAATATAACAGTCCTTACTGGACAGCGCACCACAAATTTTTAAAAAAGATGAGTTAACAACTCTGATGCTGTATGCGTAAACATGAAATTATGAATTTCAGAGATTCAGTTGAAATTGTTGAAAATCGCATTGTTGACTTGGTTCATGAAACGCTGTAGTTTTTCTGCGGTGGTAAATGGTTCTAGCTTTTTCCACTGTCATTTGTGAATCGGCACAGCAGATCATGGTCTAGCATGAACTGTACAGGATGTTTCTTTGAAAAAACGCGGAGGGATCATGAGAAAAGCGCTGGCGGCATTTCTGCTGACTGCTGTTGTTCTGGTATCATGCGGCGGTGAAGAACCTGCACCTGCGGTGGATGAACAGCTGGATGAGGCTACGGATGTTTCCCGGGAAACCGGTAATATTCCCATTGAAGAAATTGATATCTATGCAGAAGCAACCCCGCTTAAAATAGGTTTTGTAAAGCAGGACCATCATTCAGCAGTGTTTGTTGCTGCTCTCAGGCATGAGATGATGCATGAGCAGTATCCGGTTTACCTGGTTCCTTTAGGGGAGAACTTCTACGCTCTGATAAAGAACAACGAGAAAATTGCCGAGATAGAATTCATACAGTCCCAGGGTGCCATCAATGTGCCTAACAACATGCAGGCAGGGCTATTCGAGCTGGGCTTCGGTGGAGTTGTTCCATTCGTTGCCAGTATCGACCAGGGTAATCCAATCAGCATTGTGGCTCCGCTTCACCAGCGGGGAGACATGCTTGTGGTTGCGGCAGACAACGAAGCAGTATCAGACTGGGAAAGCTTTACAGAGTGGCTCATGAGTTCAGAAGAGCCTGTTACTGTAGGGTTCAAGAGCCCCAAGGCTGTTGCACTTATCATTTTCCAGAGTGCTCTTGTTGAGGCAGGTTTTTCCTATGCAATGGCAGGGGGAGAAACTCAGGGCGCTGATGTAATACTCTACAATGCTCAGGGTCAGCCCAACCTGAATCCTGCACTGACTGAGGGTATGATTGATGCGTATGTCTCAAATAATCCCGAATGTGCAATGGCTGAACACAGCGGAATCGGCAAATGTGTAGCTGAACTCTCGCTTCTTCCTCCGGGAGATTTTGAGAACCATCCCTGCTGTGCAATTGCTGCAACAGATCAGGTATTGATCGACAAACCCCACGAAGTAGCAGCAGCTCTTGAGCTGTTTGCTTATTCAACAGAGTTCATTAATGAAAATCCTGAAGAAGCTGCTGCTGCGGCTGCTGAGTGGATCGGAACCCCTGTTGAGGTTGAGCAGATCTCCATGGCCACCAGTCTTTACGATATGCATGTAACTGCTGACTGGAGTAGTAATATGAGCCTTATTCTGGATCATATGAGAAATCTTGGAGCCTTCAGTGGCCCTCTCACCGATGCAGACAGGGCAGAGGAGATCGATCTCATAACGGATTTCAATCTGCTTCCAGAGGAATACAGGTAGGAAGAATGTAATCAGGCGATCATGATGTTCTCTGAATGTTCCGCAGAAAAGTTCCGGAAGGTGTCAACACACCTTCCGGGGCTTATGCTGCCCGCTCTTATTGT
This sequence comes from uncultured bacterium, assembly GCA_964386635.1. Lineage (GTDB taxonomy): Bacteria > Fermentibacterota > Fermentibacteria > Fermentibacterales > JCC-6 > Sabulitectum. The sequence goes on from CAYLRO010000004.1 coordinate 11,285, forward strand.
TCTTTTGTGGTTTCTGTTTGCAGGGTCACTGGTCATCCCTCCTCCAGGGAAGGTATTCGCCGTTCTCAGCCATCCTGGTAACGATCTTCTCAGCTGCGGCTCACTGAGCTGGAACACAGGTGTAAGCCTGATCAGGGTTCTGCTGGGGCTGTTTTTTGCGGTGATCATAGGTACTCCTGCAGGATTCCTCATGGGGGCAAGCGAAAGATTCAGGAAGTACACCTCTGCTATAACGGAGCTTGCAAGGCCTCTCTCTCCACTGGCTCTTCTGCCACTTTCCATAATCGTTTTCAGGGACACCTCGTTCACAGAGGTATTCGATCTGGGAAACCTCAAATACACCAGAAACATCATGAATGAGCTTCAGGTTGGCATGGTGTTCATACTGGCATGGGGAGGCGTGTTTCCTGTTATTCTGGAGACAATGCACGGAGTGAGGAGTGTTCGCCGGGTTCATCTCGAAGCTGCAAGAGTACTGGGTGCAGGGAGACTCTTCACATTCAGGCATGTTCTTCTTCCAGCATCTCTTCCTGATATTTTCACAGGTTACAGAATGGCTGTAGGCAGGTGCTGGATGGTCATTATTGCCGCTGAGATGCTGCCGGGCACTAATTCCGGCATCGGTTACCTGCTCAGGTTCTCATATCAGCTGTCCAGGCTGGATATCATGCTCGCATGTATTTTCGTCATTGCAGTAATCGGCCTTGTTTTCTCAAGAGGACTTGAGTATGCCGGCGAGAAGTGGCTCAGGCTGAGAACAAGGGAGCGCTGACATGGCATTTACCTTCAGTGGAATAAGAAAAAGCTACAGAACACCCGGTGGCCAGATAATCAATGTGCTGGACACAATCGATCTCAAAGTGGAGAAGGGTCAGTTTCTATGCCTTCTGGGGCCAACCGGGTGTGGAAAAACAACACTGCTGAGAATACTTTCCGGTCTTGAAAAGGCTGACAGCGGGTCTCTGGATTTAGGCGATTCCAGGCTGGGATATGTTTTTCAGCAGGGAGCACTTTTCCCCTGGCTGTCTGTTGAATCCAATGTGATGTTTCCTCTGAGAGCTCGAGGTATGTCTAAAAAGGAGGCATCAGAGAGATGCCGGAAGATGCTTGGAATGGTTGGACTGCTTGAATTTGCAGGAAGCTTTCCCCATGAGCTGTCAGGGGGGATGCAGCAGAGAACCGCTCTTGCCAGAGGTCTGGTTACAGAACCGCACATACTGCTTCTGGATGAACCATTTGCTTCTCTGGACGAAAGAACGGCAATGATACTTCAGGATACTGTAAGAGAATTGTGTAAGAAACTGTCCACTACAGTTGTTTTTGTTACCCACAATATAGATGAAGCTGTTTATCTTGCAGACAGAATCGTTGTGATGGGGCAACGGCCCGGTTTCATTGCAAGAGATGAAACAGTAAATCTCAGCTGGCCAAGGAACAGACTGTCCAACCCTTTCACAGAGCTTCTTCTGTCCATAAGAAGAACCTTTGAGGAACTGGTTGATCCCTGTCTATCTTCCCTTTCTCAAGTGAAGGAACAGGAGTAGCGCAATAGTATCCAGAGAAACAAGTGTAGCAAGTGTCTGGCCATCTCCGTAGTTATTGACATTGAATACGAATCTCAGGATTATGAACACTATGGTTCCCATGACCCACCTCCTCAGGCAATTGTTCTGCTGTACAGCAATCTGATTACATTATATTAACACTCAATTCTCTGGAAGACAAGCTATCTCCTGGATCCGGAAGGATGGTATCTGAAACTTGAACGGCAGATTGAATGCCTCCGGCAACAAACTGGTCTTCAAAGGCAAGTTTACAGTTTCAGATCTGTCGGCAATTTCTGCAGTTCTTGACAAGCTGCCGAACAATGATGTTGTTGTGGAACTGTCTGAGTGTGAAAGCATGGATACCGGTGTAGCGGCAAGAGTCTGGTCTTTCTACGAGAACAGAAAACGCAGAGGCCGAAAGATCTATATCAAACATCCCAATAAAGACCTGGAAGATATCTTTGAGAGGTTCAGGGAAATAGACAGAACTCCACCGCAGAAGTTCGTCTCCCGGAAGAACCTCAAATATCACTTTAACGACATAGGCGAGAATGTTTATGAATCCTGGAAACTGGTAAGCGGGCTTGTCTCTTTTACTGGAGAGGCCTTCAAAGCACTGTTTTCAGGGAAGGTACGCAGTTCCATGACAGGTTACTACATGGAGCAGACAGGCGTCATGGCTATTCCTATAGTGGTTACTCTCAACTGGCTCATGGGTGTTGTTCTGGGATATCAGGCCGGCTATCAGATGAGCCAGTTCGGAGCAGAGCTCTTCATGCCGGCTCTGCTTGCATACAGTATATGCTGGGAAATCGGCCCTATGATGACGGCAGTTCTTGTTGCAGGAAGGTCAGGTTCTGCATTTGCGGCAGAGATCGGAACAATGAAGATTCGACAGGAGATTGATGCCCTGGAAGTAATGGGGTTTAATCTCTACGGTTATGTGGTTACGCCGAAACTCATTGCTCTGTTTGTTGTTATGCCGCTGCTTGTTTCAATTGCGAATTTTGCCGGAATGGCCGGCGGACTTGCTGCAGGGGGATTGTTCCTTGACATGCCTGCGGATGTGTACATTGCAGAAGCAAGGAAAGCACTGATACCTTTTGACCTGTACTGGGGTATTATCAAGAGCCTGTTCTATTCAGCAATAGTCGCCGTTACCGGGGCTTATATGGGTATGCGGGTGAGAGGCGGAGCTGCTGCTGTAGGCAAAGCCACCACATCTGCAGTTGTTGTAAGTATTTTCCTTGTTATTCTTGTGGATGCACTGCTTTCACTGGTATTCATTCATCTGAGACCGGGGCTGCAGCTGTGAGCAATGAAATAATTCAGGTGAAAGGGCTTTCAGGAGGTTACGATGAGCAGATCGTTCTTGAGAATGTATCAATGGACGTCTTCAGGGGTGAAGTCCTTGTAATTGTCGGAAAGAGCGGTTGCGGCAAATCCACCATCATGCGGTATCTCATAGGACTGATGCAACCTGTTGAAGGTCAGATACTTTTTGATGGAAATAACATTCATGAAAGTTTGGAGATACTGGAATCTTCAAGAAGAAGATGGGGCGTGCTCTTCCAGTCAGGTGCGCTTCTCGGTAATCTGACAGTGCTTGAGAATGTCATGCTTCCAATGGCGGAATTCACCAGGCTCACAAGGCATGAAATGACCGATGTTGCCATGAGCAAACTTGAGATGGTGGGTATGCTTTCTGCAGCATATGATAACCCTCTGGAGATTTCAGGGGGCATGCAGAAAAGAGTTGCTCTTGCAAGGGCAATGGCCCTTGATCCTGAGGTGCTTTTTTTTGACGAGCCCTCAGCCGGCCTTGATCCTGTCACCAGTGCCGAATTGGACAAAACCATACTTTCTGTGAACAGAAGTCTGGGCACAACGATTATTATTGTAACACATGAGCTTGCCAGCATCTTTGCCATTTCAGACAGGGTTGTAATGCTTGACCCTGAAAAAAAGGGCATTATTGCTGTGGGCAAAGCAGTGGATCTTGCCGGCAAATCACACGATCCCAGAGTGCTGGACTTTTTCGGTAGAAAGACAGAGGACTGAATATGGCACTGAGAGCAAACAGAATTCGCCTGGGAATCTTTTTCGTTTTGATCATGGGAGCATTCTTTTTCGCAATCGTCTGGCTGGCAGGAGGTCTCTCAAGGCCGGTAACTACCAGTTACGCCTGTTACTTCGGCTGGAGCGTCGGCGGTTTGAATGTTGGCAGTACGGTGGAATACAACGGTGTTCCTGTTGGATCTGTAACATCAATAGAAATTGCTCCTGACGGCAGGCTTGTTAAGGTTGTGCTTCTCCTGGAAGATGACAAGTTCGTGGTGGATGACACAATAGTTGCTTCTCTTTTCATTACCGGTATTACGGGATTGCGAGACATAAATCTTGAAAGCTTACCGGACTCAGTGCCCAGATCCTGGGGAGCGAATCAACTTTCTTTCGAATCCGACATGGAAGTAATACCTGTTCGCACAGGTACAGTTCAATCCATGACATCAGGACTGAACAGGATATTTGAGATGATTGATCAAATCGACATGAAAGAATTGAATGATCAGACAATTCTTGCTCTGAGCAGAATAAACACATTTCTTGACAGTGTGGAAGCGGATTCCGTAAATGGCAGACTATTCTGCACACTTGATCATCTTGACCAGCTTCTGGTTACTTACAATCAACTGGGAATCGAGCTTACCGAAACCGTGAGAGTACTGAAACTGGATGCGGATCCCATTGTTGCGGATATTCAGGAGTTTACCGGCAGGCTGGATGAAATCACTTTGCAACTCCAGAATATGGTGTATGATCTTAATGACTCATTTAACAATACCAATGTAGTCCTTCAGCAGCTCAGAGAGCTTCTGCCCCAGGTAAGCAGAGTGCTGCAGGGATTCTCAGGAAGTTCCAGTGGAGAGGATGTCTGGCAATGAAAAAGGCAATACTTGTATCCGTTTCGACCATGCTGCTGTTCGCAGGCTGTATAACAGTGAATGTTCCCCTTGGAGGCGGCGAGACAGATCCTTCTTTTCAGTGGATGCTTCTCTGGGACCCTCCTGAAGCAATGCGGATACCTGTTGTCAGCAGTTCTATAAGGGTTAAGGATCTTGAAGCCGGCGGGAGTTATCAGCTGTCGGGAATGGTTGTCAGACATGCAGACGGTACAGTATCAGAGAGTTCCGACAACAGGTGGGTAACAAGGCCCGGTGCCATGCTCAGCGAGATGCTGGCAAGAGATATCATGGCCGAGGGTTCTTTTCCTGCAGTATTCAGAACAGCAGTTACTGTTAACGACATGCTTACAGTAGAGGGGTATGTGAGGGAATTTGGAGCAACTCAGGTTGACAGTATCACCTGGATAGCTGTTTTTGATGTTGATGTTACCCTTTTCAGCGACAGAGGTGCAGTGATGCTGTTTCAGAAAAATTACAGATATGAGAGAAGAATGCCGTCCTCCGGATTTGAAGAACTCTCCCGCCAGCTGTCTGTCCTCAGTTCAACCTGGTCAGAGGATGTGCGTTCTGATTTCCTGAACATCCTTTAATTCTGCAGAGGGAGATTGATTTGAACCTTTTTAGAAAAAAGAAGAAGCCTGCCGGTTCCAGGCGACCTGCAAGGATCCAGCCGCCTTTCGACAACATGAATAACTTCATTGTAGTGATTCTTGACAGCTGCAGGTATGACACTTTCATGCAGGCCGCACCGAAAACAATAATGAAACTGGGCAGTACCGAAGCAAGGTACAGCTATGCAAGCTGGACTGCACCGTCTCATTACAATCTTCTTATGGGTCTCATGCCCCATACAAGCCCTTCCGGCGTTTTTGCCAGCGAGTATTACAAGCACGATTTCGTTAAGTACAATGAGCGGCTTGGTGCAAGAGACATCGAGTTCAAGAGCCTTGTCCCCAGGTTGTGGCTGCCTGATTTTCTAAGGGATACCATGGGATACAGAACCCACGCAATGGTCTCTCTTCCTGTGCTGAACAGTATGACTCCGGTGAACAGGGGCTTTGATACATTCAGGCTAATGGACAGGCACAATGACATGAATGCAATGCTGGAGCTGATGACATTCCCACAGGAGAGACCAAGCTTTTATATGTTGAATGTCGGAGAGACCCACTACCCCTACGCCAGGCCAACTGAAGCAGAGAATGAATGGCCCCGGATCAGCGGTGTGCACGGAGTTTTCAAACATCTGGATGACAATCTGATCGATGGCTGTGTTCAGGAGAGTACGCAGGGCAGCAGATTCTTTGATCAGAAGGAAATGGATATGCTCCGGGCAAGACAGGTGGATACTGTGCAGTATCTCGACCGGGTCTTCGAGAAACTGTTTGATCTGGTTCCGGAAAATACATGGATAACAGTTACAGCAGATCACGGAGAGCTTTTCGGTGAGGAAGGGTATTTCGGTCACGGTCCCATCTTCTCCGAGAAAGTATTTCAGGTACCTTTCCTTGAGGGAAAGATTCGATAAGGAGAACTCAGATAATGTCAGATCAGAAAACCATGAAATTCAGAGCCGAGACCCGAAGGGTTCTCGACCTGGTCATAAACAGCCTTTATTCAAACAGGGACATCTTTCTCAGAGAGCTTGTATCCAACTCTTCCGATGCTATTGACAGATTGAGATATCTCGCTCTTGACGACCCGGATCTCATAATGGACGGTTATTCTCCGGAAATTGTGATACGCACAGACAGGGAAGCTGGAATTCTTAAAGTTACCGATAACGGCGTTGGCATGAATTCTGAAGATCTCCAGACCTGTCTGGGCACAGTGGCTTCCTCCGGTACACTGAAATTCCTGGAAGAAGCTTCGGCAAATGCTGTGAGACCTGAGCTTATCGGGCAGTTCGGAGTAGGATTCTATTCTGCTTTCATGGTTGCTGATTCTGTAACAGTGACCAGCAGAAAAGCCGGTGAGACCAGCGGCTGGACCTGGCAGAGTGATGGATCTGAAGAGTATACCGTTGAGGAAACCCAGGGGCTTGAGACAGGCACAACAGTCTCCCTGCACCTGAAGGAGGACGCACTTGAGTATCTTGATAACTGGAAGATCGAATCCCTTATAACCCATTACTCTGATTTTGTAAGCAATCCTGTTTTCCTGGTTAAGAAGGATGAGGAATCAGGGGAGGAAACCAGAGAACAGGTTAACAGAGGAACACCTGTATGGCTCCGGAACCCTGACGATGTGGAGAAGAGCGAGTACAATGCCTTCTATTCACATCTTACACATGATCACTCAGAGCCAATGGACAGATTCTGGTATCACGGAGAGGGAACCACTGAATTCCATGCCCTGATCTTTACACCGGCTTCAAAAGGGATGGATATGATGATCCCTGACAGAAGACCTGGTCTCAGCCTTTACGCCAGAAGAGTAATGATCATGGAGAGAGCGGATCAGATACTGCCTCAGTACCTCCACTTCTTCAGAGGCGTTGTGGAGAGCCCTGATGTTTCCCTGAATGTTTCCCGTGAGATGCTGCAGCAGGACAGAGTTCTCAGAACTGTCAGCAAGGTCCTTACCCGTAAATTGCTTGATCACCTGGGTGAAATGATGGAGGATGACACTGAGAAATACGGGAAATTCTTTTCTCAGTACGGTGATTTCATAAAAGAAGGAGTCTACTCCGATTTTGAAAGAAAAGAAGAGCTTGCTGCTCTCCTTCTTTTCAATGCCACCGGTTCAGACCATGAGATGTCTCTGGATTCAATATGCGAGAAGACTCCTGAGGATGGTGTGATTCATTACCTTGCAGGAGCATCTCTGGAGGAGCTGAAGAGTTCACCCTATCTTGAAGCTTCTGATCAGGATCATGTTCTTCTCCTTCACGGTCCTGTAGACCTTCTTGCTCTGGAATCCCTTGGAGAGTACAAAGGCAGAAAGCTTGTCAGCCTGGCCAGCGAATCAGCTGAGAAGAACATGTCACAGGAGATGAAAGATGCAAGAGAACAGGCAGAGAAGGACCATTCCAGCCTGATTGAGGCTGTGAAAAGTGTCCTCGGAGAAAGGGTATCGGGAGTCAGATTCTCACCCAGACTCAGGGAAACTCCCTGCCTGCTCGTTTCCTCTCAGGATGATCCAGGTGAGATGATGCGCATGATGATGAGGGCAATGAATCAGGATCAGCCTCAGTCAAAGAAGGTTCTCGAACTCAACCCTGCGCATCCATTGATTTCCGTTCTGGAGTCTCTTCAGGCATCGGATGACCAGGGTGAAGAATTCAAGACACAGGTCAATATGCTTCTTGAACTTGCCAGAGTACTTTCAGGGTTGAAACCTGAAGATCCAACAGCTTTTGGCAGGTTTGTGGCGTCGCAGATGGCCAGGTAACCGGAACCAGGGAGGATTATGCTTTATCTCGCTGTAGTAATTGTATCAGTTCTCCCGGGATTGGGGTGGCTCTGGTATTTCCACAAAGCTGACAGGTACGAGCCTGAACCCACAAAGCTTGTATTCAGGACATTTTTCCTTGGTGTTCTCTTCGCTGTTGCTCTTGGTACCTCTTTCAGCGGTCTGCCTTATCCCTGGGGACCGGCAAAATATGCCGCTGTTATATGGGCTCCCCTTGTGGAGGAGACAGGCAAGTTTCTTATAGTGTTCTGGACAGTATTCAGGAACAGAAACTTCAACGAACCCTTTGACGGCATAGTGTATGCAGCTTCAGCAGCTCTCGGTTTCGCTGCCTGTGAGAATGCCTTCTATGTTGTGGCAGGATGGAGCGGTGCAGGAGCGGGAACCGGTGTGTTTACATTGCTGGCCAGGTCAGTATTCAGTGTTCCCGGGCATGCTCTTTTTTCATCCTTCTGGGGAGCTGCTCTTGGTTATGCTGCAGGGAAAAAGGGTGCAAAACCCATACTTGTAACTGCTGCAGGTCTTTTGCTTGGCATGGTTGCACATGGGCTGTTCAACTGGCTGAGTATGGAGGATGTCCTTGGAGGGCTCGGGTTTGTGATATTCATGGGTCTTCTATGGAGAATAGTTTACACAAAGCTTCTTGTCCCTGCACTGAACGCATCACCCTACAAACCTGATGTCACAGCAGAGGATTAAGCTCTCCCCGCCGGTAAAGAGAGGAATAGCTCTGCTGTTCCTCTTCTCTTTCTGCGGAATCGGGGTACTTGTTGCAAATGCAGGGGGAGCTGATTCACTGGAAGCATTCTATGTACTGAAACCCCTGTATATGATGGGATGTCTGGTGCTGGTTGCTCTGGATCTTTACCTTGGAGCGCTTCGTAATCACATTTTTGTTAAGAAGATCAAACCCGGGACCGGTTTTTCCCTTAGTTTCAGGGCAAATGTAGCGAACATGTTCATGGGAGCAATCACACCTTCCCAGGGGCTGGGCGGGCCTGCACAGCTTGCTGTTCTCAAACTTGGAGGAATTCCCATCGGAGCGGCTGTTTCGGTTTCTGTACTGAATTTCATAGGAACCATTCTCTTTTTCGGCGCAGGTGTTTCCGCGGCTCTGATCCTGTTTCACAGCTGGATCGTGTCCGATACAATAGTTTCCATCCTCTGGGGCTGTGCCGGGCTCTTCTTTTTAGCATTTCTGATGCTTGCTGCAGCACTGACAAAACCTTCTCTTTTGAAAAAATCCTTCAAGGGGCTTGCTTTTGTGGCCCGGCGGCTTTTCAGGATTGATAAAGAACGGTTGTCCGGATTCGAAGAACTGTTTGCGAAGAAAATTGATGATTACCATGATTGGTGTTTGAAATTTCTTGTGAGGTATCCGGGCACAGTGATCATCTCGGTTATTCTGACAGTTCTTCTCTATCTCAACAAGTTTACCATTTTCTGGCTTGTGGCAAGGGGTATGGGTCTTGAGGCTTCCTGGGGTTCCATGTTTGCTTCTCTGTACCTGATAACATTTATTTCTTATTTTGCACCGAGCCCTGGAGCAGGAGGAGTGGCAGAGATTGCCACTGGAATACTCCTTTCACCTATGATACCGGGAGGGTTTCTTCCGCTTTTCACACTGCTGGGAAGAATGTTCATACTGTTCATACCGGCAGCTGTAGGATTTGCAGCAGTCATTGGTACCCTGAAGAGAGACAGTGGTTTTCTTAATACACTCAGTAAAGAAAAAAAGACAGGAAAGACATGAAATTCACAGTATTATCAATCAACATATCACCGAAAAAAGGCACAGAGAAAAAACCTGTGGAGTCTGTTGAAGTAACAGATCAAGGTATGGTTGAAGATGCTCATTCCGGTAACTGGCACAGGCAGATAAGCCTGCTTGACAACGAAAGTATCAGACAGTTTGCAGAGAATACAGGACTTGAGATATCCCCGGGAGATTTCGGAGAGAATATTACCACTGAAGGGATAGACATAACCCTTCTAACCCCGGGATCACATCTCAGGGGATCAGATTCTCTTCTGCTTGAGGTAACTCAGGTCGGCAAGGAATGCCACGGAGACGACTGTACAATATTCAGCAAAGTGGGCAAATGTATTATGCCGGTAAGAGGCGTGTTCTGCAGGGTGCTGGAACCGGGACACTTGCACCGGGGTGATATACTTGAGCTGTTGAAAATTGAAGATACACCCTGATTGATTGAAAGAAGGTTACATGTTCATACTTGCCGATGTACAGAGAGCTGTCACTGACAATATCCAGAGGTTGATGAATTCCGGAGCCCAGTACTGTGACGGACGCTGGTATCAGGATGACAGCAATGAGCAATTTGTGATACTTGATGGAAACCTGGAAGCAAACGATACCACCGTTGAGAGTGGTCTGGGTGTTCGTGTATTGTACGGAGGAGCCTGGGGTTTTGCAGCAACAAGCCGTCTGGGCAATATCGATATCTGTTTTGACAAAGCCATGGCCAATGCCGTATCAGCTTCCAAGCTGGTTAAGGTTCGACTTGATATGGGTCAAATGCCCGGCCACAGAGGTGAATACACATCTCCTTACACCGTGGATCCCATTGATGTTCCGCTGAAGGAAAAGATTGATTTTCTCAAGGGTGTGGATGACTCTCTGAAAGAGGACTGGATTCTCAGAAGAATGGTCAGGGTTCAGATTCAGAGAATGATCATACATTTCTGGAGCAGCGAAGGCACCTACACAAAAAGAACTCTTGTTAACACCTTTGCTCACATGACCGCCATGGCTCTCGATACAGACAGGCAGATGCAGAGAAGAACAAAAACCCTTTTCTGCAATTCATCCGGCACAAGGGGCTGGGAAATGCTGGTGGATCCTGATCTGTGGAGTGGATATTCAGGCAAGGTTAAGGATGAGCTTAAGCAGATTCTTTCAGCTCCTGAGCTTGAGTATGGAAAAAGGTCCGTAATCCTTCTCCCGGGCCAGGGGCACCTTCAGGTCCATGAGACCATAGGTCATCCCCTTGAACTGGACAGAATTCTCGGCTATGAGCTGTCATTCGCCGGTGGAAGCTTTGTGAATCTTGATTCCTTCGGGAAACTGAAGTACGGTTCTGAGAAACTGAATGTGAGTTCCTACGGATCCATAATCAACAGCCCTGGTTCTTTCGGTTTCGATGATGAGGGAACTCCTGAGAGAGACTATCTTCTCATTGACAGGGGAATACTGGTGAACTGTCTTACTTCCCGGGCAATGATCAGCGAGGCGAATCAGCGAGCCGGCAGGGATGTATTCAATGAAAGCGGCGGCGCAAGCAGGTCTACAGCTTTCTACAGAGCACCAATTGACAGAATGACGAATGTGAATATCCTTCCAGGCGAAGACGGCACACTGGAAGACATAATCAAGGGAACCGAAGACGGTATTGTAGTGGATAACCCTACCAGCTGGTCCATAGGATCCAACAGAGAACACTTCCATTTCGGTTGCGAGATCGCCTGGGAAGTTAAAAAAGGAGAGATTACCAGGGTTCTCAGGAATCCTTCCTATCAGGGACATACCGTAGAGTTCTATAACAACCTTACTGCTGTGGGTGACAAGTCCACATGGGTAGTTGAGCAGGTTGAGAACTGCGGCAAGGGTGAGCCCAACCAGGTGATGGAGCTGGGACACGGCGTTCCAGTAGTGAAATTCGATGATGTTATTACAGGAGAGAGGGGGTAGGTCATGCTGAGCGAAAAAATGAAGAATGCAGTGACAGGTGCCAGGGATTCAGCAGCAGACCGCGGTATAAGTGCCTCCATTCATCTGCATCAGGAGAACAGTCATCTCATGCGGATTGGAAACAATTCAGTAAGCCTGAATACCAGCGAAGAACTCACCAGACTTGATATCGAGGTAATCTCCGGGAAGAAAAAGGGTACTCATACACATCTTGGCGAGATTGATTCAGCAGAGAAGGTGTTTGAACTTGTCCTCAAGGTTGCTGAGAAGGCTGAGAACTCCAGTGAGATGGATTATCAGCCGGTACTGGCTGACATTACTGAGGACATTGATCTCAGTTCCCAGTACGATCCTTCTCTTGAGAGTCTTGATCCGTCTGTGAAAGAACAGGTTTACACAGGCATCATTAAGAGCTGTGGCGAGAAATACAATTTCTCCGGATCCTGGTCCAGCGGCAGCACGGAAACTTTCCTTGCAACAACAGCTTCCAGAAAAACTGCCAGAAGAATTCTTACGGATCAGCAGTTCACCTGTGTACTGAAGCATCCTGAAAAGCTCTGGGAGCTTGCTGACTGGCAGACTGGCTGGAAAGCAGAAGATGTTACAGCTGAAAACACTATCCGGGAATTTAAAAAACTTCTTCCGGTTTACGAGAATACCGGCGGTTTCAAAGTTGAACCCGGGCACTACAAGGTTGTCTTCGGCCCTGAAGCTATCGGAGATCTTCTGCCAATGGCTGTCTGGACCGGTTGTGCCGGGCGAACCTGGGAGATGAAAATGGGCTGGACAGCGGATAACCAGATCGGTGATACCATTCTTCACGAAAAGGTGACCGTTCTGGATGATCCCACTGATCCCAACGTTTTCTCTGATCCTGTGAGTGATTCCGGAGCCCCTACCAGGGTTATCCCCATGATCGAAAACGGGAAACTGGCTGCAATGCTTTATGACAGGAATACTGCTTCCAAGTACGGCAAGGAGGCCACAGCCAATGCCGGTTGTCTTACCATGAAGACAGGCAAGGGACCGGAGGATTTTCTGGAGGCTGTTAAAGAATTGGATAGAGTTCTCTACATACCTGCAATCCACTACATGAATCTTCCCAACATGAGCAAGGGAATATTCACAGGAAGCAGTCGGTTCAGTGCTGTAATTGTGGAAAAGGGAAAGATAGTCAGCCCGATTTTCTCAAGCAGGATCACCGACCAGTTCCAGACTGTTTTCGGTAAAATACTTGCAATATCATCCAGAGCAGTAAGCTCCAACAGGTCCCATACATACGGAAGAAGGGACCCATCAGCGGTTTCCATTCCGTCCTGGATACTTGTTGACGATGTGAAGATCACAGACTGCGCTGACAGCTTCTAGATTGGAATCAGGCACCCTCCGGAGAACAACCGGAGGGTGCTGCACTTAACATGAACAATGCCAATTTTCTGCCGGCAATTCTTCTTGTCTGTTTCGCCGGGCTTTCCACTGCAATAGGAAGCCTTATCGCATTTATCTCAGGAAGAAGGGATCCGTCAGCTCTGGGATTTTCACTGGGTTTTTCCGCCGGTGTGATGCTTTACGTTTCCTTTGTAGATATTCTCGGCACAGCCAGAGAGTCCCTGGAGTCTGCCATGGGAGCCGGGCCGGCAGCCTGGGTTACAGTTGGTTCCTTTTTTGCAGGTATTCTGCTTGTGGGAATAATCGACAGGCTGGTGCCTGAGGCAGAGAACCCCCACGAGATTCACAACAGCTGTGATCGCAGGCTTATGCGGGTTGGCCTTACCACGGCACTGGCTATTGGTATTCACAACTTTCCTGAGGGCTTTGCAACATTTCTTGCTGCAATGCAGAGCCCGGTTATGGGAATTCCTATTGCCATTGCAATAGCAATTCACAACATACCGGAAGGTATCTCTGTTTCCATGCCTATCTACTGTGCAACTGGAAGCAGGAAAAAAGCATTCATATGGTCGGCATTATCCGGCGTTTCTGAACCTCTGGGTGCTATCGCCGGTTATTTCCTGCTGCGTACTTTCTTCACCCCGGCGGTTTTCGGTATTGCCTTTGCCGGCGTTGCAGGAATAATGGTTTTTATATCGCTGGATGAACTTCTGCCAACAGCAGAGACCTATGGAAAACATCACTACTGTATTTACGGAGTTGTGACGGGTATGGCAGTTATGGCTTTCAGCATGCTTCTTCTGGGTGAATAACAGCAGGGTCGTTATCCCGGGGTACAGCAGCCAGCTCCAGCTCCCTTTCATCTGACGGTATCTTTCCAAGCCTGACAATGGTATTTGTTTCCCTGTGGCGGATGGCAAGGTTCTTCCACTCATACTGACCGGGATATTCTGATGCCAGTTTTTCAGTGGCAGCACCTACAGCCCCTGCAAAACCCTGTTCGTCAGAGGGAAGATCCATTTTCCTGAATTCAATATGGAATCCCATAGAGGGAAGATGAGCACAGGATGCAAGAAGAACACTGCAGCCGGTTCTTCTCTTCAGTTTCCATGGGGCGGAAGGTACCAGAACAGGCACACCGAAACTGGTGATCCATGTACCTCCCGGTCCTCCGTATGCAGTAGATGCATAATGAACAATTCCGCCTTCCTGAAGCGTTCTGTACATCCATCGCGGATTCTCGTCCGGGAAATGCAGGGTGTTCCACTTGTTTCCGGGAGCAAGTCTTGCTTCCGCTGCAAAAGCAGGGAGGTCAAGGTATCTGCTGGTCATGACATGGACAGGGTAGCCTGCCATTCCCAGAAGAAGATGAAGGCTTCTCTCGTCTCCAAAATGGGGCACCAGGAGGAGCACGCCTTTTCCATGAGCCAGTTCACGGTCCAGCAACCCCCGTGCGGACCATTTGGTACTGCTGAGAACTCTTGAGGAATCGCTTCTCATCATGTAAAAGGGAGAGAACAGATTCCTCTCGTGAACCTTCCAGTTTTTCTTTAGAACATCCCTGTACCAGTCTTCAGCCCTGCCTGGAAAAACTCTTTTCAGATGTGCTGTATACAAGGCATTCCTGCTGGAAGAAACAGTTCTTCTCAAGTCAGACAGCAGACTGGAAACATTCTCTACAGACTTTGGGGAGCGCAGAGTATTCACCATTGTTGAGATGGCTCTGTAGTATGCTGAAGACAGCCCTGAAGAATTCATGTCACCTCTTTCCAGGTAAGGATGAAAATCTACCACTTTTCCATTCGGGTGTCAGTTCTTATTTTCGCGGTATGAATAGAATTCTTGTAATTGGAGCGGGACCTGCAGGGTCAGCATGTGCATGGAAACTTGCTGAAGAGGGAATCAGCTGCATTCTTGCAGACCAGGCCGAATTCCCCAGATCGAAGGTATGCGGCGGTGCCCTTTCAAACAGGGCAGAAGAAGTGTTGACTGAATCCGGAATGCTCTCCAGTACAGAACTTGATGACCTTACCTTGTCCACTCATACAACCATGACTGTAACCAGTAATTATCAGGAACTGAGAACTTCAGAAGACTTGAACCCTTCTGTGCGTCTTGTTGACAGGAGAGAGTTCGACGGATTTCTTCGAAGAAGAGCCATTGAAAATGGAGCGGAAACGCTTAAAGACCGTTTTTCCATGGTATCAGGGGAAGATGCCGTGTTCACTTCAGGGAAGAAACTGTCATTTTCAAGGATGGTGGGAGCAGACGGAGCGGTAAGCAGAGTCAGGCGTTTCGCTGTGAAAAAGGGTGTTATCAGACAGAGTCCTGCTCTCAGTGCCGTTGTTCAACTCTCTCCAAGAGCTGTGGAACCCTTCACTAAAAAGGGGCTTCAGATTTATTTTTTCAATGATCTCTACGGTTACGGCTGGCTTTTTCCGAGACGGGACGATGTAACCGTAGGGGTAGCATCATTCAGAGAACCTCACCGGGACATTCAGGGATTGATGAGCAGGCTTCTTGTTCACACAGGTCTTGGTACCTCAGGCTCATTAACCGGTGCCGTGCTTCCAGCCGGTGAGCAGCCGGTAACTCCAGGCAAGGGAAGAATTCTTCTTGCAGGTGATGCTGCCGGACTGTGCGACAGGGTTTCCGGAGAGGGGATCTCTGCTGCTCTGGAAAGCGGAATGGCTGCTGCCGGGGCCATTATTCAGGGTAGAGAAACATGGACCAGAGACGCAAGATGCGTGAAACTTGTGAAACAGTCTCTCAGATACAGAAAACTCCTGTACAGTAAACCCTTCAGACCTGTTGCCATGAATGCGCTAAAAAAAAGTAACAAATGGTATTCAAGGTACTGGAGCATCATATCAGGAACCGCTGACTACAGCATTATACGCAAATAGGGTTAACTACACGCACTTTCCTGCAGCAGACTTCTTTCCTATAGTGTTCATACAACAGGAAAGGAGAAGAGATGATTTCACTTATTGTTATTCTGACAATGTTCTCTGCGGATATGGAACTGTCCACAGGCCTGGTATGCCCTTCCGCAACAACATGCAACGGTCCTGCTGTTTTTTTTGAACCCGGTGTTGTTTTATCCATCGCTCCGGGATGGGACGCAGTGATCTCCATGCCCTTATGGAAAATATCCGATTACGATCCCGGTGATTCTACTTTTCCCGATTACACCGGAGGGTTTTCTGACTGGTCTTTCATGTATAACACGTCCTATGAGGAGAGATCAGTCTGCTACATGGCAGGAGTAAGACGGCAGGCAGGATTTGCCTCTCTCCAGCTGCAGGCCGGGATGATCGACAGAGATTTCAAGAGAAAGTATTCCGGTCCCGACTTTGATATGTACATGACTCCCGATTTCCAGTCCAGTGATTTTACAGGCTCGTTTTCTGCTTCCATTCCAGCGGGCAGGGCGGGATTCCTTGCTGCCGGAACAAGATATTTTGATTCAGAGTGGAATTTCACGCTGTCAACCGGGATCAGCTTCACTGGACTGCTGGGGGGATGGAATGAATAAAACACTAATCCGGGTATTGCTTCTGTTCACTCTGGCAGGAAGCGGATTCGCCGGCGGCATTGACATTTCCGTATCAAGGGTTGAAAACAGCCAGGACCAGGGTGAGTTTGTACCTTCCCGGTATTTCAGTTTTGGAGCAGCTTCAAGATTTGATCTTCATGAGAGAGTTGTTCTATTTGTTAAGGGTGAATACGGATCGGGAGATGTGGAGATTACAGAACCTGGACTGCCTCCAGAAGCTGTTTTCGATACCCATGGCAGGATATGGTCGCTGGAAACCGGTGTAGATTACACTCCATTCAGCAGATTCTTCTTCCTTCGTGCATCTGCCGGTGTGGGTTATCTGCTGCACGATTACTGCGTTCAGGGTGAGGAGTGGGACACCATTCATACAGAGTCGGAAACAGAAGTTCTCTTTACTGCAGGAGCTGGCACCAGGTTCCCTGTAGACGGCATTCCTGTGTTGGATTCCATGCACTTTCTTGTTTCAGTGGAGAAACTTGGAGACTCCAGCCTTATATCAGGTGAGATCGGTATAGGTTTATAGGGATCACCTGATAACAGTAACAGGTTTTGAAAGAATTATGCCGTTACCGGAAGCGTGAACAATGTACAGCCCGGTTCGTTGCAGCTGAGAGGTATTCACAATGCACACATTGTCCTCAGCTTCAACAGTTTGCAGAGTTCTTCCTGCAAGATCAAGGAGTCTTACGGTGTACCAGTCATACTGGACGGGTAATGCAACAGAGAACGAGCTGGATGCAGGATTAGGATAGACAAGCAGTTCCGGCTTGTCTGTCTGCTGCGGATAGAGGCTCATGAAGGTGTCGAAACCATGGTGATATCCCATGTCCACTGTGGATGAGTCCGGTATGCTGTCTGTTCTGGTCCAGGTGAGTTCCAGCCCGTAATCAACGGGGATTCCACTTCCGGCATCAACGCAGGGACTGTTCAGAGGCTGACCTGCCGCGGTCTGGCTCAGGTACATGTCTCCTGTCAGAAGCGGGTTCTGGGAGATGTTCCCTCCGGTACCGGTGGGATCGGGAAGGTTGCCGTAGTTTCCATCCGGATTCCCCCAGACGCAGTTGAATGAGAATGATGGAGAACCTCCGTCCTGTATGTAGAAAGCCGGAGCCTCATTTCCAGTGGCAATGCAGTGGTGAATCTCCGGAGAGCTGTTTACCCTGAAATAGACTGCGCTTCCTGTGTAAAGTGCGAAATTCTCGGTGAACGTGGAGAATGAGATAACCGGATCTGAGAATGCATAGCAGTAGATCCCGCCGCCGTCATCGTGAGCATAACCTCCCTTGAAGAGACAGTTGAAGATCACAGGGGAGGAGTGATAGCAGAAAATCCCTCCCCCGTCGTCCCGGGAGGTGTTGTCAAGAAATCTGCAATGCTCGATAACAGCGTCGGAGGAATAGAGATACACTGCTCCCCCTGCAGATTCACACTCGTTATTCTGGAATACACAGTATCTCAGAGAAGGGGCGCCTTTCCAGGCATAGATTGCTCCGCCGTTGTCAGCTTTGCAGCCGTTGAAAATCGAGTACTCTATTACTGCAGAGGCGTGTCTGGTGTGAACCCCTCCGCCGAAGGGTTCCGGTGCTGCTGTTCCATTCATGAAGGTGAAACCGGAAATCACAGTACTTGAATCAACAGAGCCGTTTATCTGGCCGTCTATTATCACAATGCTCTCTGTAAGGTTCTCACCTGAAAGGGTTACAGTCCACGGAGCCGAAGGGTCTCCCAGAAGCACAACACCGTTGTGCCTGCCGGTGATCTGTACAGGGCTGGAATGTTCTCCCGGAAGCACAAGAACCGTGTCCCCGGCTGCTGCACTGTCCAGGGCATTCTGAATACTTTCTCCCTGTTCCACTGGAATTATCAGTCCGGTAAGAAGAAGAATCAGGGCTGTCACCTTATCACCACGAACCTTCCTGATGCTTCTCCCGTTTCCCAGACAGCTCTTACAAGAACCACCCCTCCCGGCAGTGAGGGAAGATGGACAGGAGCTTCATTTACAGCTGAAGCAGGAACCAGGGCGTATCCCAGTATCCTTCCTGCAAGGTCATGGAAAGTAACCTCCGCTGCCTGTCCCCCTGTACCCTGCATGTATACTGTTCCGCTTCCGGAATTTGGTGAGGGAGACACTGATATGAACTTTTGCTGCACCAGGTTACTTTCTTGAGTACCGGTCTGATCCAGGTTGAGGTGATGGAAACCCATGTCAGTTGTATCTGTATCAGGAATGCTGTCAGTTCTTGTGCTCAGCAGGCTGATGGAGCTTTCCCGGCACTGTTCATGACCGGCGTCAACCGCCGGGCTGTTCCACAGCTGTCCCGCTGCCACCTGGGAGAGATTCAGCTGAGAGTCTGCAAAGAGCGGATCTAGAGAAAGATTGCCCTGGGTTCCCGATGGGTCTTCCATACCGTGGTAATTGGCGAATTCATTGTTCCAGCAGCAGGTGTTCGTTACCTCGGGCGCTGTGGTGCTGATAACGTTTATACCTCCCTTGCCCAGGTTGGAGGTAATGATTGAAGACCGAAGAGACAGCGAGTCGATGGTGTGAACCCGCATACCGCCGCCATCGTCTGAAGCTTCATTCCCGTTCATGGTGATGTATTCCATGTCCGCGGTTCCCTGGAGGATTGTCATACCGCCACCGTCGTCCCCGGAGTAGTTTCCGGTGAAAAGTGCGTTTGAAAGAAGAATTGATGACTGATAACTGTTCAGACCTCCTCCATCATCAGAAGAGCTGTTATTCTCGAATCTGAGCATGAATCCTGTGAGATCAGATGCGTAGAGATCCAGTCCTCCTCCTGTAACCTGTGACTGGTTCTCAGTGAATGTACAGTGGAACAGGGAAAGAGAACTGCCTTCTGCTCCAATTCCACCGCCTATCAGTGCTGAATTTTCTGTGATAAGACAGTTGCTCAGGGATGAAACACTCTCATTGCAGTAAACTCCTCCGCCGATGAAACTCTCGCTGTTTGTGGCATTACCGCCTGTGATCACCAGGTTTTCCACATAAACCGGGTATGTGAACGGACCGGAGAAAACCAGAACGGATCTTTCAATATCCTCGCCATCCAGTACAGCTCTGTTAAGAGGGTCCGAGAGGATAGTTACTCCCCCTTGAGACTCGCTGCAGAATAACATGGGCTCTGGAATACTGCTGGTGTACAGACCAGGTGTGAGATAGAGAGTGTCTCCTGCTCCCAGAAGGGTAAGAGAGTCGTTAAGTGCGTCTCCCGGGACAACTGTTACCTTTATTCCAAGAGCAGTGCAGGAGAGAATCAGCAGAGAGATCAGCGATCTTGTCATTCTGTTACCACGATCTTTACAGATTCCGAAAATCCCATGTTTCTGAGATTGATGAAGTAAAGCCCCGGGGGAAGATTTCCAGTCTGAAGTGTAAGGGAATATTCTCCAGTCTCAAGGTCAAGTACCTCAGGAGCCAGCACGGATCTTCCCGTCAGGTCAAACAGGGTGACTTCAGCCTGAACAGAAGTTATTGCAGTAAGAATAACAGATGCATTGCCGGATACAGGGAAGGGTCCCACAGGTCTGATGCTTACTGCACCTCGGGCTGTCCACTGGGTATTTCCTTCTCCAAAGATGAAAGGTGTTCCGCCGAATGGCCCGGCAATCCAGTGGAGGAAATGCTGGCATATATGCGGACGAAGCAGTGTAAAGCCGGTGCCTGATGTGTTTCCAGGCCAGGGCGGATCAGGGGAGTAGTTCAGGCTGTCCATGGTCTTTCCGGCAGGATCTGAAATCATGAGCTTTTCACCATTGTCCATAAGATTGAAATTCAATTCCTGATCCGGATGAAGACTATTCTGGAACACATCAGTGAACAGAATCGAATCGGAAGCAAAAACAGCACACTCTCCCGGCTGGAGAATCAGATTCCCAATGGTAGTAAGGTTCTGTGGATTGCCGTCTCGAATTGACCAGCCGGCAAGGCTGATCTGACTCTCTCCGCTGTTGTAAAGTTCGAGCCAGTCTCCCGGATTGAACACAGTAGAACTCAGGTAGTTTATCTCCGAGATCACAACAGAGCCGGTTATATCAAATGAAGATTCCGGGACTGGCGGAACAGGTCCGTTACCTGATCTTTGCTCAATCCCGTTTCTTGTGCAGTATACCTGCAACCATAGATCTTCGCCTGTGTACTGGCCTGGGATGACCAGGAAGGTGTCGGTTAAAAAAGTCTCATAAAGAATATCCCCGGGATCGGAGAATTCGCTGTCAGGGGAGACTGTCACCCTCCAGGTGCACTGACTGCCTGCATCCTGCCAGGAGATCAGAATGTCTGAGCCTGTTTCCATGGCAGGATATATCCTGAATGGAAGGGGCCACTGTGAAAACTGTGTCTGAAGATTGTCATACCTGGCCTCGGGCCAGTTCTGAACTGCTTCTATGGCAGTCCAGAATGCATCCATAGTGTAATCTCTGAAAGGGTCTTTCTCCACCAGAGGGGCAATGAGAACTGCCAGAGAGTCTATGATGTCATTCTGAGCAAAATCTGCAAGAACAGGATACTGATAATGAATCTCTGAGATCAGCTCTTCTCTTATTTCAGGATTGCACCACATCCGCCAGATCAGGGTGTTCCTCCTGTGGTGGTTACTGCTTGAGTTCCTGAAATAGGGGAATTCAGGTCCGTACTTTCCCCAGGTGCGGTCCATGTCCCAGGCAATGTACCTCCATCTGCCTTCAGCTCCGGTTTCATCAAGAAGAAGATGATAATTGTGGTAGTAAGTGCTGCCGTGGCCCAGAAGAACATTGGTGGCTATGCAGGAGACAAGATCCTGATAGTGAAACCTCTGCTGAAGCTGTTCTCTGAATATCTCATCCGGGCAGAGCTGAAGCCAGTAGATCAGCAGTACAAGGTCATCCCAGGGCTGCTGTTCCTCTGTCTTCTTGCTGTAGGGTTCAAGGTTGTCCGCTCTGTCAAGAGTGGTGTATCTGTCGGAGCATTTGTAGATAACTCCCTGATCCGGCAGTTCGGTGTTCAGCAGAAAGTCGCTGTCCACATCCTCCACAGAGATGTAGGCACCCTGTGTTTCACCATTGAAAAGAACTTCTACAATATGAACCTCAGGGACCGTCTGCCCTGTTTCAGCATAGAAGAGATAGGAAAGAAGCTCCCTGAGCCTTGTTTTGTCAAGGAATTCCGCGTTCAGATTCAGCTCATCCGATCCGAACAGAGTAAATCCGGTGGCGGGCTCTATCTTTATGGATTTCTTCAGATATGACCGGCTTGTTGCTCCTCTGATCCTGAATTGACAGCTGATGGTGCTCCCGTTGCAGGAAAGTTCAGCAGGAAGGTAGATGTCCTCCCAGTAATTTTCACAGGCATACTCCCACTGATCCGGATCGAATTCAAGGTGAAGAACCGGTATTGTATCCGGCCACACAGAGAGTATTGAAAGGAGGATCAGCAGTGAAGACATTACAGTGTATTCAGGATAACTTCCGCTACCTGTTCCGGCTGCAGACCTTGAATTGTGTACAGCTCTTCAGAGTCACCGCTCATTCCATATCCCCGAACACCGAATCGGGTCAGAGGAGGAGTGTTTCTTTTTTCTGAGAGTTTCAGAGCCAGTGAGGCCCCCAGGCCTGTTTCCACATCGTGGTCCTCGTAGGTAATGATACGGTTGAAGGAGCTGAGCTCCCGGGTCAGGTCTTCAGGTAATGCATTGGGGCAGCTTACACACATGACTGCTGTGGAAATCCCTCCAACGGAAAGTATCTGTTCAAGCTGGAGAGCTTTGGCGCACATTGGACCCATGGCAAGAGCTGCAATGTCTTTGCCCGATGTGAGTCTGTCAATCTGTCCAAAGGAAAAACTGTAGTTGCCTGAGAATACAGGCAGTCCGTCTGGTCCAGTGATTACAGGAAGCTTCGACCTTCCCATAGCGATGAAGAAGTTGCCGGGAGTGGAAGCTGCATACTTAATAACCCGGTCTGTCTGATTCGGGTCTGCCGGTACAATTGTTCTGCAGTTGGGCAGAGCCCGCATCAGCCCTGCGTATTTGATGCAGTGATGTGTTTTCCCGTCAGGGCCCACATCCAGACCGCAGTGAGTGGCTACTACTTTGAGATTGGTATGATTTATGTCATTCAGCCGATGCTGATTGAATGTCTCATCTGCTGCGAAAACACCGAAATCGCTCCAGAATACAAGTTTGCCTGCAAGAGATGCCCCGCCTGACATTGCTGCTGCGTGGTGTTCCATGATACCTGTCTGGAAGAAACTGTTCGGATATCTGTCGGCGAATTCCGCAGTTTTCACGCTTCCGGCAAGATCGCAGTCGAATACCAGAGGAGGATTTTCCGGGTTTGCATCGGCTATGTCCAGAAGCGCTTTTCCCCATGCGCTTCTGTTGTCTCCGAAGTGATCAGCACTGTAATTTCTTGGCTTACCGGTGTTGCGGATTCCCGGGTCTGATGTTTTTTCTGTGAACATCCTGCCATGTTTCTGCAGGTACTCTTTTCTCTCAGCTCGAAGCTCGTGAAGATCGTTGACTGCTCCCAGCTCTTTCAAAGCAGTTCCAAGTTCTTCTTCCGTGAGAGCTTTGCCGTGGAACCCGGCCCTGTTCTCCATGAAGGAAACACCTTTTCCCATAACTGTTTCAGCAAGAACAAGCCTGGGCTTTTTCTGATCTTCCGGTTTCAGTGCTATGTACAGAGACTGCAGGTCGTGACCTTCTGCCCTTACTACTTCCCACCCGGAAGCGAGGAATTCAGCTTCCAGGTCAACAGGCATGATCTCTTCAGTGTCCCCGGAGATCTGAAGCCGGTTAAGGTCTACAATGTACGTGAGGTTGTGGAGATGGAATCTGGAAGCAAACCTTCTGGCCTCTGTAATCTGACCCTTCTGGTTTTCTCCGTCTCCGGAAACAACCCAGATGTGATTCTCGATACCCCTGTTCCTGTCTGCAAGCGCCATGCCCACAGCAGCACTGAGACCCTGCCCCAGGTTGCCTGTTGTGAGTTCAATGCCTGGCAGATGTCTCTCGATGTGCCCCTCGAAATCGCTTCCTGCGAGCCTGAATCCTGTTACTGCACATCGGATATCGAAGAAGCCCAGACCTCCCAGAACCGAGTAAACTCCCGGTGAGGTGTGACCGTGGCTGACAACAATTCTGTCTCTGCCTTCCATGTCAGGGCGGGAAGGATCGATTTTTGCCTGGCTCCAGAGCATGGCGTAGATCTCAAGGCTGCTCATGGATCCGCCGGGGTGCCCGTTTCCTGCAAGAGTGGTCATCCGGAGAATGTTGGCACGGGCAGAGTGACAGAGCTTTTTCAGCAGTTCTTCGGCTTCTCCGGGCAATGCCGGAAGCTGGAATTCTGTTCTTTCTATAATCAAAGCTCAGTCTCCGCTCTTTAGTTTTGCCACTACCTTTTCCTGAACAGCGGCTGCAATTCGTCTGGTGTCCTGCAGAAGCGCTTCTGCTTTCTCAGCTGTCTGCTTTTTGTAGTTTTCATCTTCTATGTCCGGGAGGTTGATAAGAACGTTGTAGTAAGCTCCTGTGGCGCAGGCAAGAGCAGCGGCAGCGGCAACACCTGCGTCTGAGAGGCTGCTCTGCATACCTCTTTCAACCAGAGCCAGGCTCATCTCCGCCACTTTGGGTGATCTGGCAAGAACGCTGAGGGGAACTTCCACCGCGTACCTGATGGCAGACTGAACATCTCCTTTTGCCCTTGCAGTTTCCATCCAGATGTTGAATGCCCTGGTGTCCTCGTCAATTGCGTTCACAAGGAATTCCTTGATGTTCTGGGCTTCAGGAGCAAGTTCAAGCATTTCCTGCCAGTCTGATCTGCAGTCCCTGTTCTTAACAGTAAGATTGGAAACCATGCTGGTAAGACCGGCACCTACAGCTCCCATGAGAGCCGCTGCACTGCCGCCTCCAGGAGCCGGGCTGTCAATGGACAGTTCATCGCAGAAGTCTCTGCAGGTCATTCCGGAAAGATTCACGGATCTGTCGGCTATCATGTACTCGATTATCTTCTTTTCCGGGTTGAATTCCGCCACATCGCTTAGTCCCATTGATTTGATCGCTATGCTTACAAGTTCTCGCTCAGGAGCTCCTGTGGTTTTTGCCTGCTTGCCCAGAGCCATAAGAGCTCTGTTCTGCTTTTCAAGGAAATATTTTCCGGCATCAACCATTGCACTGAGGGGAACAAGCCCTACAACCTCGCTGCCTGTAACTGAAAGCCCCAGTTTTTCAGCTTCCTCTTTTGTTACATCGAATCCCACATGAAGCGGGGTAACCCCGATGTCCGTAAGGTTCATGGTAACCTGAGCGGTGTTGTACTCTTCAATAAACCAGCCGGTGGCCTTACAGTTCCGGAGCCTGCCTTCCTGCTTTATCTTTTTACCCTGTTCGTCCCGTGCGAATTTCCAGTCGGAGTTCCTCTGAGTTCTGCCGGTATCTCTGATGTTCAGGGCTATTTCCTTCGCCATGGAGGTGTCTGTAGTGTTAAGATTCACATTATAGGCAATGAGGAAGTTTCTGGCTCCAATGGTACAGACTCCTGTTTTTGCCACTGCGTCATCCCACCGATTGGGACCGAAGTCCGGCTTCCATTCTGTTTTACCCAGTTTGTTCGGGAGAGCCTCGTATTCGCCTTCCCTGATGTTCGGAAGCTTTCTCCATTCAGGTTTGGAGGCAGCAAATTCATAAAGGTAAACAGGTATCTCAAGCTCTCTGCCCACCTTTTCTCCCAGTTTTCTTGCCAGCTCCGCGCACTCTTCCATGGTTATTCCGCTTACCGGAACGAATGGACACACATCTGTAGCGCCGTGTCTGGGATGTGCACCGTGCTGCACTCGCATGTCGATCAGCTCGCCGGCACTCTTGATAACCATGAATGCCGATTCAAGAACAGCATCAGGTTCCCCGGCGATTGTGATAACGGTTCTGTTTGTGGCGGCACCGGGGTCAACGTCAAGAACCTGAGCTCCGCTGACAGATGAAGCAGCCTTTACCACAGCATCAATTACTTCTGTATTCCTGCCTTCAGAAATGTTTGGTACACATTCAACTATGCGCTTTGCCATACCAATCGTCCTCTTTTCTGAGAGAAGATTTCTTGTATAATGGTGAATCGGTGAACAGTGGTCTAACATAATAGGGTTGGAGGTCCAGTGTACCAGGGAATAGTCGAAGGATTCTACGGGAAGCCTTTCCCGGACAGACAGCGAAAGATTCTCCTTGAGGAGCTTTCACAGCTTGATTCGGCAGCATATTTCTACGCACCGAAAGATGACCCCTGGCACAGGCTTCTCTGGAGAGAACGGTACCCTGAGAGCAGGTGGAATTCCATAGCAGCCTGCATGGGCGGCTCCACAGCATTTTTCTTCTCTATAAGTCCATGGATGTTTCAGGACCATGAGTGGAGAATGGCCAGAGAAAAGCTTCTTATCGCCCAGGATTCCGGAGCAGCCGGGCTTGGAATACTTTTTGATGATGTCCCTGAGGAATCCGGTGGGGAACTGGCTGAAAGGCAGCTGGAATTTGCCGGGAAAGCCCTGGCAGATACTGAGCTTCCGGTAATACTTTGTCCATCAGTGTACTGCGGTGAGTTCAGGGAACGGTTTTCAGGGGGGAATGACTATCTGGAAACATGGAGAAACAATATCCCCGGGAAATGGACATCTTTCTGGACAGGTCCACAGGTTGTTTCAGAACACCTGTCCGATCTGGAATCCGCTGAGAACCTGCTGGGCGGGAGACCTGCTGTATGGGATAATCTCCCTGCTACAGACTACTGTCTTCGCAGGATATATCTGCCTGGTCTTTCTGATAGAATTCCGCAGAACTTTTCCTGGTTCCTTAATCCGTCAGACATATTTCCTGCTGCACTTCATTGTGTAATGGAACTAAAAGCTGCAGCGGGACTGCCCAGAGAGTGGCCTCTTCTTCTGGGAGAACACAGTCGCGGATGGGAGCTGATGCAGGAGTTTCATTACACTCCATGGCGGGCAGGGGAAACAGGCGGTGAGATCATTGCACGGCTTGAGGATGCTCTTCAGGGGCATCGAGTGTCTGATGCAGTTGCGTGGCTGGAACCTGCAGTCAGGGACATGGAGAGTTTCATCCAGGGGCTTCCACTGATAGAAGGGGGCTGGGAATTGCTGCCAGTAGCCCGGGATCTGTACAGAACCCTTTCTATCCTGAAAAAAGCACTGCTCTCCAGTGACCCTGCGGAAACGCTGAGTTATCTTATGAATGTTCGACTGCCTTATGAGAACCCGCTGGCGGCACTTGCCGCAAGGAAGCACTGAGGAGGATCAATTGAGAGTTATTCTCGCCGGATACAACACCGATGTGGAGAACGGTTCCACTACCCCTGAGACAATTTCAGCGGCTTACGCCCGGATAAGCCGTGATCCGGCCCCGGTGAATGAACTGAGAAAAAGGGCCTCCATTGAGATTGAAGACGCCAGGAAGTCCAACAGAACCATCGTTTACAAGTACGGTCACGGCTCCATTGCAGAACATGCAGTGTTCAATTTTGATATTCTCGGCATTTCCCGGCTTGCTGTGGAAGCTTTGCAGAGTTTCAGGCTTACCAGCTTTACGGAAAAATCCCAGAGATACATTCGGATAGGTGAGGACTGGCACCTTCCATCAGAGATGGATCAATCCGTTCCTGTAGTGAAAGAGCTGTTTTCCTGTTACACCACTCTTCTTAAGGCACTTGCTGACAGAGGTGTGTCCAGAACAGGGGCGAAAGAAGATGCCAGATACATTCTTCCACTTGCAGTTACCTCTCAGATGGGCATGACAGTGAATGCCAGAGAACTTGAGCACATCATCAGAAGACTTTCAGCACATCCACTTCAGGAAGTCAGGGAACTCTCCCGGGCTTTGTACAATGCAGTAATGCCGGTGGCGCCATCTCTGATGCTCTTCACTGACTCCTCAGGGATGGACCGGATAGCCCATGAACAGCCGGCTGCTGAACCATCAGACACAGAGGTTTCTCTTCTGGAATGCGACTCAGACAGCAGAGTAGGGGACTGGCTCAGGCGATTATATGGAACCCGGGATTTTGACATGGTGTATGATGAGCTTGGAATTCATGATTCTCTCCCCAGATTCTGGGAGCTGTTCAGAGCTGATTTTTTGATAACTGTTTCTGCAACTGCCTATGCCCAGCTGAAGAGACACAGAATGAGCACACAGCTGGTAACATCATATGATCCTTCTCTGGGAGTAACGGTTCCACCCAGTTTGCTGGAAGCCGGTCTGGGGGATCTGTTTTTGGAAGCAGTATCCAGGGCTGAAGCAGCAGCTGCTCATATGGGAAGAGTGGGAGAGTACCTGCTGACTAATGCTCACAGGAGGCAGGTCAGGATCTGTATGAATGGCAGGGAACTGAACCATTTCAGCAGACTCCGGGAGGATGAACACGCTCAGTGGGATATCAGGGCGATTGCAGCGGAAATGGTTCAGCAGGTGAGAAAGAGAGCCCCGCTGACTACAAGATTGACCTGCGGAAAATCCGACTGGGAGAGAGTTACCGGAAAACCTGTTGAATGAATCTGGGTTTACCGGGCTTTGTGACATCGAATAACGGTGTCAATCTCAGAATTGCTTCTTCCTCATTGGCAACATCGTCCTGACCGTAGCGCCAGGTGAAACTTCCAATGTAATTCCCTGGAACCAGTCCGGTTGTAGAGCCTGAAAGCGATGCAGGTTCCCAGGTTTTTCCACCGTTAATGCTGTAGTCAACAGCAAGTGTCAATGAGCGGTTTTCGTCGTCTGCAACTTCAAAAGATATCTCTGCGATTCTTCTCAGAGTACTTATCTCAGAGACAGAAGTACTAACAACCTCCGGGAGATTGGAATTCGAGAGAGTTATCGGCCCTATTTCCTGGGAGTACGCTGAATCCCTGTCAGCAGCAAGCAGCCTGATATCTATCTCTACTCTGGGAGTTTCAGGCAGGTCAACTGAACTGTTCCACCTGAGAGTTGTGCTGTATCTGGATGCATCAATTATGGAAGAGTTCATGAGACCTGCGGCAGAATGCCATGTGTCATTTCTCTCGTGAAGTCTGTACTGCAGATCCAGGTGAATTTCGTCCCATTCGGAATCGACAACGGTGAAATCCACTGGGACCAATCCTCTGAAAAGATCGTATCTTTCTGGAGAACTGATACTGCAGTAAGGCGGTTTGTTGTTGTCAAGATGGAAGCCGGTGGATGGAACGGATACGCCGGTACCGCCCAGGGGAGGAAGAGCCCGGAGTTCTACAGTATCTCCATCAAAGCTTGGAAGATCCTCTGATGAGTTCCAGGTGATGTTGTAATCGTAATTTCCAGCCCTGACAAGTTCACAGTTTGAAACAGTTGCTTCATGCCATCTGGTACCCTGATCGATACTGTACTGGTATATGAAATTCATTGGATCCTGATCAGGATTGGTAAGCCTGACTCCGAATTCAACATCTCCTGCTGTTTCTACAGAGGGTACGATTATCTGAGGGGTGGGCAGACTCGAGGAAGAAACTGCAAGCCCGTCAAATCTGAACCAGGGTCCCGGGTCTGCATCTGAAGCGCGTATCCTGAAATTGACATTCTCAGGCGGGGTTTCTCCCAGATCCTCGCTGGTATTCCATATAACAGGTTCACCATAGAACCATGACTCTATCTCAACACTGCTTCCTGAAAGATGCATGAGATTCCATGTATTGCCGCCGTCAGTTGAATACTGAGCCTGAAGATGAACAATATCGCCTTCTTTGTCCTGAAGAGCATACCCCAGCCGGTACGTGTCATCATCGAGTTTTACAGGTGATTCAAGCCTGATAACAGGCGGGTCATTGTTGTCTATGTGAAGAAGGTCTGAGGTTCCGCTTTCGCCCAGACCCAGGACTGAGACAGGTGTGATTCTCAAAATGCAGTTCCTGATATCCATGTCTGGAAGATCAAGATGAGTATTCCAGGTAACGCTGCTTCCTGTGTCTGTGTAGTTTTCAGTTTCATGCCATGTATATCCGGTATCAGTTGAGTAACTTACTGAAATCCCTGAATAGTCCGAGCATGATATGGAATACTGGATTGAAACCGGTCCGCTGAACTCTCCTGATACCTGCTCAACCGTAGCCACCGGCAGAGAGCCTGTACCGAAAGATCCGGTGTTGTATTGATCCCCGAGTGCCTGAGGCCAGTTGCAGTGAATTGACTGTCCTGATGAAAGTTCTACTGCCCGGACCAGCCCGGACGGTGTTACTGAGATCAGTTCTATCTGTCCGTCTCCGTTCAGATCAGCGGCCACAGGGGCAAAGATGGTTCCAACAGGATATTCCACTGGGAATCCGTCCATTCTTCTCCCGTTGCGGTCCCAGGCGTACAGGGTTCCATTACTGGATGATGCCACCACAGCAGGTCCCTGTTCTGTAAGAGATATGATCGGCTGGTAGGGTCTTGAATCTGTTTTATTCGGCCATCTCCAGGAACCTGCCAGAGTGCCGTCGCCATTCAACAGGTAAACAAGGCTGTCGACTGAGGCAATTGCTATCTGAGGGGTGCCCTGATCGGGATCAAGCATCCCCATTGCCGGGGCGCCGGCAACAGGCCTTGCATCCATATGAAAAGGCCACCCATCCTGCTCTTCTCCAAGAAGATTCAACAGATGTATCTTTCCATCCTGCGAAGCAAAGATCAGATCTGCCTGGCCATCTCCGTTCACGTCGCCGGATACAGGTGTAGTTCCAGCAGGGAATGAAAGTTGAACAGGCCATCCCGGAAGAACAGATCCATCATGGTGCAGGACAGTGATCTTCCCGTTGTTTGTGGTGCACACAAGGCCGAATCCACGCCCTCCTCCAAGACTAACCTGGGTTGGCTGGCATTGAAGTCTTGAGTTCAGGTTTACAGGGAATCCGGGAAGTGTTCTTCCTCTTGAATCCAGCATTTGAACATTACCGTCGCCTGTACCGAATGAGATCTCAGGCTCGCCGTCATCATTCAGGTCAGTTACGGTAATCCCGGTAACAACGTTGCAGCTGTTCTCCACAGGCCATCCCGGGGATTCAGTGCCGTTGAGATCAATAAGGTGAACTCTTACGCTGTTGTCAGCAAAGGCTATGTATGTTTGCGAAGCCATTGTCACAGCTGCCGGGCGCAGTATTACACCAGCCTCACCGGCAACGGGAAACCCGGGAAGAGGAGTGCCTCCTCCGGTCCATGCACCGAGGCCTGTACTGCCCAGAGGTATCAGAAGGACTTGTCCCTGACCGCCGGAGTCAATTACATGGCTTTCTCCTCTGGGAGTGGAGTCCAGCTGAAACTGCCACTGACTCTGTGCCAGCACAACCAGCAGAAAAATGCTTCTTGTTATCAGGTGGAACCTCCGGCTTGATTAGCTGTATATAAAAAAAGCAATAAAAGTATTTGCACAATGAAAATACCGGCACAGTAGCATTGGGTCAACAGAAGATATATATATAAAGCGAAGGTTGACCGGGGAAAGAGCCATTGAGATATTAAGCCTTCAAGGATTGCCGTATAGCGGTAGAAGAGGTAACAGGTCGGAATGACCGGGAGGAGCCAAATGAAACTGGTCAGTATATTTCTATTCATTTTTACCGTTGCGGTATATGCCGGCTCTCTTCCATATGCTTACGGCGGAGTAGTTAATTCACCAGATGCATATGTTCTCGAGCACACTGAAATAGAAATTGGAATAGCAGCAAGTGCTTTCACATATGAAGATTCAACAGGTGCCTCTGAGAGTGACGTGAAGCTCACAGGGTACCTTAATTTCGGAATACTCAGTTACGGAGAAATAGGGGCTTCATATCTTGCCGATGGCGGTCTTGTCATGAATGCCAAAATAGCCATTCTCAAGGAAGGTATAGTTGTTCCTGCTTTTACACTGGGAGTACAGAACGGTTTCGGCAAGGAACACGTTGACTGTTTCTCGGGACCTGCCGGTGTACCGGACTCCACTGGAGAGATCAACTCCCTCTGGGACGAGGAAGGCATGTATAACTACAGCCATGCACAGAACTGGTCGGTTTTCGGTGTGGCTTCAAAGGATTTGCGCTACCTTATCGGCGCTCCCCTCACTCTGAACCTGGGTATCGGTATTGGCCGATATGTGGGTATTATAGGAGAAGGCGGTGCGCTGGGTATGGGAAGTGCAATTGCCAATGGTCTGTTCGGTTCACTGGTCTGGGAACCCAGCGAGTCTGTGGCTCTGGCTATTGAAATGGATGGAAGAGACTTCAACCTGGGCCTGGACTACGCAGTGAACAAGAATGTGGAACTGCATCTTGCCTGGGCAGAATTCGAGATGATGGCTTTTCCTCCGGAAGGTCAGAACAAGCAGGATATACAGCAGAATGCAAAGGTAACTATTGCCCTGTCAACCCGATTCGGTCCTCTCTGGGGAGCCAGTCGTCTTGAACTTGAAAGAGAGCAGCAGAGGATCGAAAGAGCCCGTCAGAGGCTTGAAGAGCTTGAGGCACGGAGAAGGTCCGCCGAGTCCGAGCTGCAGAGACTTCGAGACCTTCTCGACGATCGCAGGTAAGTCTCATGCTTTTTCCCTGCAGATACATGAAGATCTTTATCATTGTCTGTCTCTGGGCAGCTGTCCCTGCTCTTTCTCAGGATTCTCCTGAAAGTGAAGATCCAGGTGCCATACTTGTCCGGGCTCAGGAGGAGCTTGTAGATCTTGAAGATCAGATCATGCGGGAAGAGGACCGGCTGGCAAGGATCGAAGCTCAGCTGACACAGCTTCGCAGGCAGCACTCCATTCTTTCAAGCGCACAGTCCGCTTTCGAACTTGGCGAGGAACTTTACAATTCAGGTTCCATCGTATGGGCCAGGGATGCCTTTCAATCCATTCTGGACAATTTTCCCGATTCCGAGTACTTTGAAGAAGCGGTATTCAGACTTGAATTGATTGCATTCGAGTTGCAGGATTACCAGGGTACTGTGGATCATTACCGAACTCTCATGCAGGCATCTCCTGGATTTATCCATTCTGATATTGCGATAATAGTCGGTGGTCTTGCCATGTATAACATGGGGCAGTTTTCCGAAGCCAGAAACGAAATACGCAACGTCAATCCTTCAGGAGATCACGTTGCCCTGGCTGAGTACCTTACTGCAGTAACCTATGTGGCTGAGGAAGATTTTGATTCTGCCATTTCCAACCTCCAGCGAGTGATAGACAATGCAAGGCGTAACGAGAGCGGTATTGCTGACAGAGCAAGAATAGCAATTGCCGAGATCTATGTTAACCAGGGAATGCTGGAACAGGCCATTGAGCAGTATGGCAAGGTGTCTCCTTTCAGTGCCTACTACGATGTATCAATGCTGGGTCTAACCTGGACCTATATGCGCCAGGAGCGTTACCAGGACGCCTATAATCTCGCAGAACAGGTTCTGGTTGAACTGCCGGGAACAGATCTCTACAGCGAGTTTGAACTTGCCATGGCAAACTGTGCTCTGGGAGCTCAGGACATAGAAATCGCTATTACCATGTATCGTGAACTGATGGATGAATACCGCACAACAGATAACTTCTACGATATTTTCCTCTCAGGAGATGATGTATCCGAACAGTATGATTCAGAGCGTGAAAGACTCGACAGGATCAGGCTTGGTCTCACGGAACTCAAAGAGGAAGCTTACATGCAGGGCGACATGGAACTTGTTGCTATGATTGAAGACGAAGAAGCTATGCTGAGAGATCTTTTCGTTGATATATCACAGTTCGAAGCAACGCTTTCCATGCCTGTTGATATGGACGCAGAAACCATGCAGCAGGAGTTGAACAGGCTTATAGCCTCTTCAAGGGCCAGTGCTGAAGGTCTTGCCATTGAGATCGAAAGCACTAATGAAACGGCAGATATCTACGGTACTGAATCTGATCGACAGTCACTCATGGATCTGGAGCAGGAGGTTTCCAGGATACGGCTTGCTCTGCAGGATCTTGCCAGTAAAATGGATAGCGGAATGGCTGGTGACCACGACTGGATGCAGGAGACGCAGTACGGTATTGCCATTGCCACTTTCATGGAACGCGAACTGAAGAGAGACTCTCTCAACTACCTTGGCGCTTACTATACAGGCAGAATAGAAGAGAGCTACTCCCAGGGGGACAGCGTCCTTGCGTTATCACTTGTTGAGCAGAGACAGTTTGAGACCGTTGCTCTTCAGGGACGCATTGATGATTCAGCCATAGAGTGTGCAAGTTACTTTGAGGAGTATCTGGCACGGTATCCTGAAAGTCGATTCACTCCGGACATTCTGGTGAGACTTGCTCAACTGTATTACGAGATAGACAAGAACAATTATCTGGATAGAATTGCTGCTTCCGGAGGAGAATTCATTCCTGCGGATTATTCAAGGACTATCGAGCTTTATGAGAGGGTTCTCAACCAGTATCCGGGCAGCGAAGTTGAGGATATCGCTCTCTACTCACTGGGATATGCCCTTAATGAAATCGGTGATCCTGAAGCAGCTATATCCAGCTACCGCAGCCTTCTGAGAGATTTCCCGGATAGTCCTCTTGCTGCTGAGACCTATGTAAGGGCCGGAGACTTTTATTTTGACTCTTTCGAGTTTGACAGTGCCTTTGTATTCTACAATTCAGTGCTTGATTACCCGGGAACCACTTCCACAGTGTACCAGTTCGGTGTGTACAAGCTGGGCTGGACAGCGTATCTGCTTAATGAGTATGAGCATTCAATAGCACTGTTCGGCTACCTTATCAGAGACAGTTACAGACTGGATGAGCTGGGCCTGAGACGCACCACAGATATGGTCAGCGAGGCAATTGAGTATCTGGCGCATGATTTCATGGAGCAGAAAACCGGTCCTCCAGTCCAGCTGGCCACTAATTTTCTGGATTTCTTTGAGGATCAGCAGGTTACTGTGGATGTCCTGACTCAGATGGGAGACTTCTATATACAGCAGGGTTTCTGGATGGAAGCGATAGAATCATATCAGGCTCTTCTTGAGAGAGATCCGTACAATCCTCAGGCACCGTTTATCCAGTCCAGGATTGCTTCCGCCTACGAGGGTGCCGGCGATTTCAGCAGTGCTGCCAGAGCTCGCGAGAGTATTGTGGATAATTACGGAATGGAAAGCGAATGGGCAGCAATGTCAGAAGACTCAACTATTTTTGGAATGGTTGATTCCCTGAGGGCTTCCTCCCTTGAACACTCCATTGGTTATCATGCCCAGCAGATATCTGAAGCAGCTGGTGACCCGCAGATTACAACACCTCTATACAGCGGCCTGATCGAAAAGGTGGAACTTTACCTGGGTGAGTATGGGGATTCAAGGCAGGCTTACGACTTCAGATTCCTTCTGGGAGACTCGTATTACAATACCGGTCAGTTTGCCAGTGCAGGTGATGTTTATCTCCAGGTTGTTTACGACAGCACATCTGCCCAGCAGAGAGAGAATGCTGTTGGCAATGCGTTCAGTTCTTTCTACGAAGCTTACTCGCAGCCTTCAGCTGACAGTCTTTCCCTCCGGGCGAAAATGCACGAAGTGGCGATCTACTACGCCGACAATTACCCTGCTGGAGAATTTGCTGCTCAATTCCTCTTTGCCGATGCAGGTACTCACTACAATGCCAATGACTATGCTGTTTCAAGGGAATCTTACAAACGGGTATACAATCAGTATCCAAATTCGGAATATACAGCCAGATCGGCGCGTTTTCTTGCAGCGGCATATGAAGCTGAACAGATGTACTCTGATGCTGAGCTCTGGTACGGCAGGGCTGCCGATGCAGCTGCTGTAACCGGCGAGGATCTTGGTGAAGACGTTGAACAGCTTGCTGCAGCTGTTGCATACAGAGACGCAGAAACTCTTGCCCAGTCCGAGGATGTAGAGTCACTGCTGGCAGCAGCAGCAAGATTTGAGGAGTCAGCCAGAGCACACCCTGGAACAGATGTTGCTCCAGTATCCCTGTTTGATGCAGGTGAGACCTACGGAAAGGCCGGTGACATAACCAGTGCCATCAGGGTCTTCAAGGAACTCGCCAATACTTATCCTGAATCACAGCTGGCACCTGAGGGAATGCAGAGAGCAGCGTTCCTGGCCATGGAAGCTGAGCATTTCATCGCAGCAGGAGACACATATCTTGATGCATACAACAGATTCCCGAATGTGGAAGGTATGTACGCATCTCTCTACAGTGCTGCAGTTGCATACGAAGAGGGCGGTGCTGAAGGTCTTGCCATGACAGTTTATCAGAGAATCATTCAGGAACAGGCTGCCTCTCCGCAGACAATGGTGATTGCTCTGGGCAAATACGGAGATTACCAGTACGACAGAAGAGACTTCTTCGGTGCAAGAGAAACCTATATGGATTGTGTTGACTCTTACGATATGTACAGAGAGGGTCCTGCCAATCATGCAGCAAGGGCTGCATTCAGAGTGGGAGAGATATATCGTCAGGACTACGACATGATTACTGTGAATACTGAAACAGTTGAGCAGAAAGCTCAGATAAAAACTGAAGTCGAGAGCTGGTACGGAAAATCCATTACTTACAATGTGGATGTCTGGTTCATGGCATCCTGTGTAAGGGCTGGAGAGCTTTACGAGAACTTTGCCAATGCGGTTGCATTCATGGATCCGCCTTCCGGAATGACAGATGAGGCCATTGATGAATTCTACAACCAGCTTTATATACAGTTCTATGAGCCCCAGATGCAGAGGGCTATTGATATTTATGTCACCGCTCTTGAGAAGGCTGTTTCCGCTGATGTAACCAACGAGTGGGTGGAAAAGGCTGCCGGGAATCTTGAGCTTCTTGCTCCAGGTACTGTTTCTTCTCTTGGTCTGCCTGGTTATGAAATTGAGCCGGAGATCCCCCAGGATACCGTTACACCAGAGACAGAAGGGGGAGTTGTTCCTCAGGAGGGTGTGGAAGAAGCGCAGGATGTGGAACAGGACGGATTTGTGAACCAGAATTCTGGAGAGGGAGCAGGTGAATGAAAAAGCTTTTCAGCATTTTTCTTATTCTGCTTGCATACGGTACCGTGTTCGCTCAGCAGGCAACCCTGGAGGGCGGCAGGCTGATTCTGGAGGAAATAACCATTCAGGGAGAGCTGAGGACTCCGCAGGCTCTTTTTCTCATGCTGAAGAGCACTCCAAATCTCAGCAATGTTCTCCTTGAAAGAAGCTTTCTGGAAGATGTGATTCGCCCAATCTATCCAGGTGCTTTTGGTTCCGAAACCAGTTTCACAATTGCAGCCCGGCAGTCAAATGCTCTGCCGGTCTACATTAGATATGGATCTGTCGCGATACTTGGCGGTCTCAGCGCATGGAAATTCTCCGAGGGGGACGAAAAAGTCGGAACGGTTTTTGCTGTAATGGCAGGCCTGGATGTTTTAGGAAATTTACTGTATGACCTTGTAGGTCAATAAAAGTTCAGAGCTACTAGAGAGGAGCCCCTGAATGCCTAGAAACTTGTTTCCACTGATTATGCTGTTTGTTCTCTGTCTTGTGCCTGCAGTTTCCTCTGCTCAGACTGAGGAGGTTGATTCCGCAACTCCTGATGCCCTCCTGGATGATTCCACAGCTGTTGATTCCACAGCCGTTGATTCCACAGCTGTAGCAGAGGAAGTTACTCCTGAGGAAACTGCTGCTGACACAGAGGCTATGGATGAAGGTACTGAAGAAGCAGCAGAAGAAGAGATAGAAAGTGGATTTTTCAGCGATCTTGCCACATTCTTCCGTCAGGGCGGACCGGCAATGTGGGCGATTCTTCTCTTCTTCGGTGTTGGTATCATCATTACCATTGAGCGGTTGATTTTTCTCTTCGGCATTGCTCAGGCTCATCCTGAGAAGCTTATGGCGAAAATAGCCTCTCTCATCAGAAAAGGCAGTATTGAAGGTGCAATCGCTGCTGTCAGCGAGGAGAAGGCACCACTGGCCAGAATTATCGAGGCAGCCCTGAGGAACTACAAGGGCACTGAAAGAGATATACAGAACGCTGTGGATGAAATGGCTCTTGCAGAGCTTCCAAGGATCAACGCAAGAATCGGTTTCCTTGCCATGCTGGCAAATGTGTCTACAATGGTTGGTCTGCTGGGAACCATCTTTGGTCTTATTGCAGCATTCGCAGCTGTTGCTGCAGCGGATCCGGAACAGAAGAGTGTTCTACTTGCAAATGGTATATCACAGGCAATGAATACCACTGCATTCGGTCTTATCGCTGCAATTCCACTCCTCATCATACATTCCGTGCTCACTTCGAAATCGGATTCACTTGTTGATGATGTGGATAGATACAGCGTTATGGTCATGAACATGCTCGCACAGGCCAGAAGGAACGGCTGATGGCAAAAGCGGCATCGGGGCGGAGCAGAACAGGTAAGCATCTTCCGGAAATAGATCTTCTTCCGGTGATGAATCTCTTCTGCTGCATAATCCCGTTCCTGCTGTTCAGCGCTACATTCCTCGAGGTTGTTGTTATCGAGATGGCTCAGACTGAAGGTATCAGCAGTTCCGGTGCCGGGGCCACCGCGAACCTGATGCGTTCTGAAGAAGACAGACTGCAGCCCAAGATAATCATGACCGAACAGGAGCTGTTCATTGGCACAGTGAGCGGGACAGTGCATGTTTGC
This sequence comes from uncultured bacterium, assembly GCA_964386635.1. Lineage (GTDB taxonomy): Bacteria > Fermentibacterota > Fermentibacteria > Fermentibacterales > JCC-6 > Sabulitectum. The sequence goes on from CAYLRO010000004.1 coordinate 49,485, forward strand.
TACGCACAGGAAAGAACCATGGGAGACGAAACCCATATTACATTCCCGTGGGATTCACTGTCTACAAAGATAACAGAGGTTTACGATCTTCTCGACGAGAGCTATCCGCAGATAGATTTCCATAAGATCACTATTCTTACAGTTGAGGAGATGAGATACGAGAACATCATTTCTGCAATTGATGTTGCAAGTGAGGCAGGCTTCGATCAGCCTGGTCTGCAGGTTGCACCCAGTGCTTCTGTGAACTCCGCAATGGGTGGAGGTGGCAGCTGATGAGTGCTCCATCCAAAAGACGTGTACCTCTTCTTCTGGGTTTCGGTAAATCCGTAGCCATTGCACGGGGTGGAGATAAGAAAGTAACACTGAACCTTACCTCAATGATTGATATGTTCACCATACTTCTGGTATTTCTTCTTAAAAGCTATTCTGCTGACGGACAGATAGTTACAGTCAGCGACCAGCTTATTCTACCCAAGGCTCGCATGGAGCAGAGAGTAGAACTGAAACTGGAAATTCAGGTGAACAATTCTGTAATTGTTGTTGACGGAGACCCTATTGTTTCTGTCACACCGGACCTTCTCTCTTCCGGCAATTCCATACCTGAGCTTGTGGTGAGGCTCAGAGACCATATGGAATATTCAAGGCTCACCAGAGGTACACTTACTGAAGACGACATGAAGATCAACATCCAGGGTGATGTAGGGATTCCGGCGATTCTTCTTCAGAGAGTGATGGCGAGTTGTTCAGAAGCCGGATACACCTCACAGAACCTGGCTGTTATCAAGAGTGAAACAGTGGAAGGTGGTGAGGTCTGATGGGAGCTGAGGTAAGAAAAGTACTTGCTGTTGCAGCCATGCGTGACGGCAAGGTTGTAACCAAGCTTCTCCCTGGAGGCAAGGACATCACTCTGGGCTCCGGCTATAACAACACCATTGCTGTTGAGGGTCCGGGGATACCGGAGAGTCTGGTGTTCCTCAGGGGAGTTGAAGACGGAGAGTCCTGGGAGCTGAAGCTATCGGATTCCATGGATGCGCAGATAACCTCTGCCAACGGATCGAAACTGAAGTTCAGCGACCTTAAGGGGCTTGGTATTTTCAATACCGACTCTGATGGTCACTATGCTCTGAAGGTGAACTACGGCGACCAGGGAATGGTGAATGCCGGACCTTACACAATTCACTTCGGATTCATAGACCCTCCCAAAGTGCAGGTTAAGAAACCGGAACCGAAGAAGAAAGCTGAACCTGCCGGTAAAAAGGAAGAAGTTCCCTTTGTAGCCGACAAAAGGATGCTGAAACTTGTTATTGAGGAACCGGGCAACAGAAGAGAAATCTATCCCAACGCCGGCATCATGACAATCGGAAAAGCCGATTACAATACAGTATCAGTTGAAGATGAAACTCTGCCCAGGATACATACTCTTCTTGAACCGGAGCAGGGAAACAAGTACATACTCAGACTGCTTCCTGAGATAAAAGGCGGAGTTGAGGTCAAAGGCAGCGTCATACCTTTTGCCACTCTTATTGAAAGACATCTCCTGAAGCAGGAGAAACCTGGAGAACCGTACATCTGGGTATTTGACAGAAATGTATCCGGTGTGTTCACGATCGGTAGTACAGAGGTGTTTTTCGGTTTTGCAGAACCGCCTCCAGAACTGCTTAAACCGAAACCGAAGCCGAAACCCCTCATCCCTGTAGAGAAACCGAAACCAGCTTTCTACAACTGGAAAAGCTTTGCATGCAGACCGCATGAAAAAGTTGCGTATCACATCAGCAAGAACGAGAACGACAGATTCAAGATCATACTGGGTATCGGACTTGCAGCCGCTCTTCTCATGGGAGCGGTAACAGACAGATTGATCACTGTAGTTAAGGAATCAAAATCCCAGATTCTGAGAAATGCTCCAAGTGCCAGAGTTGCTCAGCTTTCTGAAACCCCTCCGGTTGCAACTGGAATGGGTGAGGAGATCATAGGAGACATGCCTGTTGCCCAGATTGAGGGCACCGGTGTTGGTGGAGGAGAAGGACCTGCAGGTGGAGGTGCCGCTGAAGGTGCAGATGCCGCAGGAGATGTTCTCAGCAGTATTGGATTTGCCGCATACGGTACAGGTGCAGCCGGTGGCGGTGCAGGCTTTATCGGTGATCTTCAAAGTGCAGCCTCATCTGGAACCGGACTGGCTTCAGGCCAGACAGGTGATGCTATCATTGCAGGGGCAGGCGGTGGCGGTTCCGGTGGTCTCTCCGGTCTTGCAGGTGGTGGAGGCGGCGTAGCCGCATCAGCTGAAACTGTGAGTTCCAGCGACATGCAGGCTGCTCACCAGGCTGCTCAGGTTTCATTCAGCGCAAGTGCTTCAGGTGAGGCAATTGACCTGGGTTACAGGAACATGAGCGATATAAGACGAAGGATCAATGTGATAAAGATGAGGGTGCAGACCGCTTATGAAAGTCTTCTCAGGTCCAACCCCGGTGCTTCAGGCACAATCACAATCAACTTTTCAATAACACCAGGCGGATCGGTGACAGGAGTATCCGTCAGTTGTCCCGGAGCACTCTCAAGTCTCCAGGGAACAGTAACATCTGCAGTTTCATCGCTGAACTTCGGCCCGGCACCGGAACAGACCGGCAACCTGCCTGTTACAGTTCCGTTCAGTCTGGTACCGCCTCAGTAGGGTAAAGCAAAAGGATTGACGGGCCGCAGCAGAGCTGCGGCCCGTTTCGCAGGTGCAGAGACCTTTTGACCTGTAATGGTACCGGGGTTATTGTTTCCCACGAAGAAGTATCAGATTCTACTGAGTGTCACCATTCATTCAGCTGATTTCAGTTTTCATGAAAGGAGATCAGGGTGGACAGTAACTGGGAAGAAAAACTTTTCTGCAGCCTTGATAAGGTTGCAGGAGAGGAAATCCGTGAAACGGTACTCTCTGGCATGAAGCGATATGAAACTGCTGAAACTGGAGAGGAGGGTTCCTGGGTACGGGAGTTACTCACTAGAATGAAAAGGCACCTGACTTCTGAGCAAACCGTGGAAGTTTTTTACAACTGTGCATGCAGATACCCTGCAGCAAAGCTTCTTAAAGCAAAAGCAGCTTACCGGAAAAATGGATGTGTGGATGACGCTGTCAGTGAACTCAGATCGCAGCTTGAGAATACACTTCGAGACGGCATGCTCTTTGAACCGGAAATTGTGGACTGGCTTCTGGACCGGGGATGGGGCGTAGCGGGAAAAAGGGATGGCGGGAAAATTCTTGTTACAAAGATCCCTAAAAGCGGGAATCTGAGAAAATACATGAGCGCAAACGACCAGGAAAGGCAGAGAGAGCTGTACTGCCATTGTTCACAAGTCAGTGGAGCAGTTGCTGCCAGTGTTCCGATTCCGGTGGAGTACTGCCATTGCGGGGCGGGATTCTACCGATGGATATGGGAAACTATCCTGGAAAAACCTGTCAGTGTGGAAATCCTCGAAACAGTGTGTTCAGGCGGCAACAAATGCTCATTCGCAATTGTTCTGCCGGAGCCTGTTGAATGACAGAGGTCAATCCGGTACCTGAACTCAGGGTGTCAGCTCTTGCTCTTATGGCAATTATCAGTGAGAGACCCATGACCGGCTATGAGCTTAAAAAGCTGATTGATTCAAGTGAAATGATTTTCTGGCGGGACTCTTTCGGAAGTATCTACCCGAATCTGAGTCATCTTACCAGACTAGGTCTTACCACCAAAACACCATCCCGGAAAGCCGGTCGTAAGCGGATCACTTATGAGCTTACACCCAGTGGGCGACAGCATGTTGAAGACTGGCTTAAACTTCCTGCAGAACAACGGCCGGTGAAGATCGAACTGCTTTTGAAGCTCCGTTTCGGATATCCACTGGGGAAAGATGCCCTTGAGAAGTTGCTGAAGGCACATCTTGATCATCATAAGGGACTGTTGCCTGAACTATTTGAAGGACTGGAGCATATCGACGGACTTGAACCGTCTCTTCAACTGGAAACCAGAAGAATGACGCTGGATTTCTGGTACCGCTACACAAGAATGATGATCGAATGGAGCATGTCCTGCCTTGAGAGGCTGGATGGCCAGCCTCTCAGATAATCAGGTAAATCCATCTATACAATTCTTTCACAGCCGTTGAAGTTCGTGATGAAATCACGGCATTACTCATAATGATTGACGAATGTATCATTTCGATATATAGTACGTGAGCCCTGATGAAAGGAGCGTTATGAAAAAGTGCAGTGTTCTTTTCTGCGGACTTCTTCTTTTTGCTTCCCGGGCAACAGCAGAAGACCAGCATATCCTTCTTCTTGTCCCGCATCGCTATGGTGCTAATTACAATTTCAACATTGATCATTTTCAGCAAATGGGATTCATAACAACCACTGCAGGGATCAACGGAACTGTAACTCCCTGTAACTCAGGTATTCCAGTACTGACTGCTGATACCCTGATAAGCGGGATACAGGACATCGAAATGTTCCAAGCGGTGGCTGTAATGCCATCCAGGTGGGTGAATGTACCGGAGCCTTACAACGATCTGATAACAAGCCCTGAAGCTCTGTCCATCATATCTGAAGCCTGTTCCAGCTCAATTCCTGTTTGGGCAACCTGCGCCGGTCCACTGGTACTGGCAGCTGCAGATGTTCTGTCAGGGGTAACGATACAGGGCCGTGCCGGACCTGACAGCAGCTTCATGGATATCTATGAGGCTGCTGGAGCTAACTACATAGGATGGGGTCTGCTGCCTGTGATTCACCAGAACATTATCACAACAAGCAGGGGTCAGTATTACCAGAGAGAGAATTGTCAGGCGGTAATCTCTGCCTCAGCTGCAGCCGGAACAGTATGCGTATCAGAAAACCGTACTGGAGACTATTCCCAGGGAGCTCGCGACATAACTTTGACTTCAGACAACTCCTTCATCCTTACCGGTTATGATTTCAGTAATTCAGGATGCAGGAGCGATCTGCTTCTTCAAAAAGCGGACTCACAGGGGAATACAATCTGGTCAGAATCCTTCGGATCAGCGGGATTCGAATATGGGAACTCAGTAATTGAGGCTTCAAATGGAGATTACATTGCCTGTGGTTACACAACATCAGCCGGCAATGAAGATTTCTACCTTCTAAGAACAGACACTGATGGCAACACTGTCTTTGAAACAGCATTTGGCGGTGACAGTCTTGATATCGCCACGTCGGTTGCTGAAACATCCGACGGCAGAATTCTGATTTGCGGATACACAACGGAGAATACTGCAGGAGAAAGCGATGTTCTTGTGATAATGTCCGACGGTTCAGGCAGCCATCTCTGGGAGAAGCGATATGGCGGATCAGGGCCTGAAACCGCAGATCAGATACAGATCACATCAGGTGGAAATATTCTGATAACCGGTTCTACAGGATCATTCACAGATAACAGTGATGCATATTCAATATTGACAGATATTGACGGCAACATTATCTGGGAGCAGTACTACGGAGCTCAGGGAGGCGATGGGGGTTATGATCGTGCTAATGCAGCTGTGGAGACCACAGGAGGTAACATAGCCATAGCAGGTGACTCGAATGATCCTGACAACTGCGGCATGTACTTCATACTTACAGACGGAAATGGTGAGAAAATCACTGAAACGTTCCATGGCAATATATTCTACGATTATGCAAACGATATCATTGAGACACCGGATGGTGGATTTATCCTGGCTGGAGCAACAAAGGACAGGTACTCCTGTGACAATAATCTCTTTGTGGTGAAGCTGAATGAAAACGGGGAAGAGGTATGGACAGAGGAGTTCGGGGGGGAGTTCACAGATGAGTGGGGCACTGCGATAACTCCAACAGCAACAGGTAGTTACATGGTTACAGGCCAGAGAGAGACAGAAGACGGGGATTATGATGTCTACCTGGTGGAGATTGAGGATTCTTCCCAGGGGGTATCCCCGGTGGAACAAAGCCTGTTGCATGTTTATCCCAACCCTGCAGCTGAAACCGTAAATCTTATTAATGTTTCCCCTGGAACATCCTACAGCATTTATGACACTGCCGGCCGTATGGTTTCCAACGGGACGATGAATGACGTGTCAACCGGGATCGATCTGAAAGATCTTTCAATGGGAGTCTACACACTTGCTGCTTTTGCAGAAGGAAACCCCGCAACGGTAAGGTTCACTGTTCTCAGATGAGAAAGAAAGCTTGAGTGGATGAGGGCCGCGGCAGTTGCCGCGGCCCTCTGTGTTTTCCGTTCTGTGAGATGTACTTCTAGTACATTCCACCCATTCCACCCATGCCGCCGTCGCCGCCGGGCATTGCCTTTTCAGGCTCAGGAATTTCTACAATGACCGCTTCTGTAGTAAGAAGCAGTCCTGCTATGGAACAAGCATTCTGAAGAGCGCTTCTTGTGACCTTTGTAGGGTCAACGATGCCAGCCTTGAACATGTCGGTGTACTCACCTGTTGCAACGTTGAGACCCTCTGTCTTGGCCATTCCGCGAACCTTCTCCACCACGATTGCACCTTCAAGACCTGCGTTCTGAACAAGCTGACGGAGAGGCGCTGAGAGAGTGCGGAGTACTATCTTTGCTCCAACCATCTCATCACCTGTGAGGTCAAGGTCCCTGACAGCGTCTTCACAGCGGATAAGTGCTGTTCCACCACCGGGTACGATTCCCTCTTCCACAGCAGCTCTGGTTGCGTGGAGAGCATCCTCAACCCTTGCCTTCTTTTCCTTCATTTCGGTTTCAGTAGCGGCACCGACGTTAATCCTTGCAACGCCGCCGGCAAGCTTGGCAAGTCTTTCCTGGAGTTTCTCGCGGTCGTAGTCGCTGGTGGTGTCCTCGATCTGTCTGCGGATCTGACCAACACGGCCCTTGATGTCATCGGTGTTACCGCTGCCCTCAATGATGGTTGTGTTGTCTTTGTCGATCTTGACCAGACCACAGGTACCCAGGTCTTCTATTGTGATGTTCTCGAGTTTGATTCCAAGATCTTCCGTGATTGAACGACCGCCTGTGAGAATAGCGATGTCACCAAGCATGGCCTTGCGTCTGTCACCGTATCCAGGGGCCTTGACAGCAGCGACCTGAAGCATTCCGCGAACCTTGTTAACAACAAGTGTTGCAAGTGCTTCACCCTCGATATCCTCAGCAATAATGAGAAGAGGACGGCCCATCTGGGCGACCTTTTCAAGAACAGGGAGAAGATCTTTAACGTTACTGATCTTCTTTTCGTAGATGAGGATGTAAGGCTTCTCGAGCACAACTTCCATACCCTCAGGATCTGTTACGAAGTAGGGACTGAGATAACCGCGGTCGAACTGCATGCCTTCTACAACATCAAGATCAGTTGTCATGGACTTGGCTTCCTCAACACTGATGGTGCCGTCTTTACCAACCTTGTCCATGGCGTCTGCGATGATCTTGCCTATTTCACTGTCGTTATTGGCGCTGATGGTTGCAACCTGCATGATTTCATCTTTGCCGCGAACTTCAATGCTGAGCTTCTTGAGCTCTTCAGTTACAGCGGTAACTGCAATATCAATACCTCTCTTGAGAGCCATTGGGCTTGCCCCGGCAGTGACATTCTTGAGGCCTTCGCGGTAGATGGATTCAGCAAGAAGAGTAGCTGTTGTTGTTCCGTCTCCGGCAACATCACTTGTTTTACTGGCCACTTCGCGGATAAGCTGAGCACCTATGTTCTCGAATTTATCCGGCAGCTCGATTTCCTTTGCAACTGTTACGCCGTCTTTGGTGATGGTGGGGCTGCCCCACTTCTTCTCAATAACAACATTTCTGCCCTTAGGGCCCAGAGTAACTTTAACGGCCCTTGAAAGCTGCTCAACACCTGAAAGAATCGTGTGTCTTGCATCCTGATTGAACTTAAGTTCCTTGCCTGCCATAATGAAATTCTCCCTTACTCTATGACGGCGAGGATGTCATCCTCGCGGATGATCACCAGGTCTTCACCGTTTACTTTTACTTCTGTGCCGGAGTACTTGCCGATAAGGATCTTATCACCCTCTTTTACAACAGGGGCCATGAATTCACCGGAATCTGAACGCTTTCCGGTTCCTATGGCAACAATGGTACCCTCAAGAGGCTTTTCTTTTGCCGTGTCGGGAAGAACGATTCCGCCCTTCACGAATTCTTTGGGCTCTTCTCTGCGGACAATGATCCGGTCGAAGAGTGGCCTGACTTTCAGTTCTGCCATGTTATGATCTCCTTTCAAGAGGAATATTTTTCAAGGCAAAATTCTTTCCATTTCTGTGTCATTATTCGACATGATTTGTACAAGCAAGGAATATGCCAGTAAAATACCGATGCTTCACTCCCTGTGTAACATCTTGAATTGCAACCAGAAGAATCGAGAGTGCAGCATGTCTGTCCCGGCTGGTATGGAATCGTTGACAGCCAGTGGGTCAGTTTGACGCATAGAGAATGCCTTGTCCTTTACTCCTTTTATATATTCCGGTCTCACAGCAATTCCAGCCGTTGGCGGTTGTATAGATAAACGGAGGTTACCATGAAGTCAGAAGTAATTACCGAAGCATCCGGAACATGCCTTGAACAGGTTGAACAGGTTTTTCAGGGCAGTCGGTTCAAACTTGGCACCGAAGCTGAACAGGCCCTCAGAGACGGCAGGAAGAAGATTGATCTTCTTCTGAAGTCAGGCAAACCGATTTACGGAGTGAATACCGGTTTCGGCAGGCTTGCAAGCACCATTGTACCTGAGAGTGAACTTGCTCTTCTTCAGAAGAATCTGCTGCTGAGCCATGCATGTGCTGCTGGAGAGCCTTTCTCTCCAGAGACAGTCAGGGTGATGATCTTTCTCAGAGTTGCTTCCCTTGCCCGTGGCCGAAGCGGAATTCGTCTGGAAACCGTTGACGCCCTGGTGAAACTGGGAAACAGCGGATACACTCCTGTTGTTCCCTGCAAGGGTTCTCTGGGAGCTTCCGGAGATCTGGCCCCGCTTGCACACATGTGCCTTCCAATCCTTGGCGAGGGTCAGTGCACAGATCCGGATGGAAAAGTCGTATCAGGTGCTGAAGCTCTTGAAAGGGCCGGGATAGCCAGAGTAGAGCTTCAGGCAAAGGAGGGGCTTGCCCTGATAAACGGGACACAGGTGATGACAGCTGTTGCCGCAACAGCTTTAATCAAGGCACAGAGGCTTATGAAGGCAGCAGATGCTGCAGCGGCAATTACCCTTGAGGCTCTTCTTGGAACCGATGCCGCTCTTGATCCTGAGCTGGTGGGGCTGAGACCACATCCAGGAGCAATTGTTTCCGCTGCCAGAATAAGAGAGCATCTTGAAGGGTCAGAGATAGTGCACAGCCATCCTTCCTGCGGAAAAGTTCAGGATGCCTATTCACTCAGGTGTACACCTCAGGTACACGGAGCTTCCCGGGATGCTCTGACCTACATCGGTCAGGTACTTGAGCGAGAGCTGAAATCGGTTACCGACAACCCCCTTCTTATGGAAGATGGAAGAGCCGTCAGCGGCGGAAACTTCCACGGTCAGCCGGTAGCTCTTGCGGCAGACCACCTGAAGATAGCTGCAGCGGAGCTTGCAAACATCTCCGAACGCAGAACAGAAAGGCTGCTCAATCCTGATTTAAGCGGACTTCCTGCTTTTCTGGCACCATCACCCGGACTGAACTCCGGTCTGATGATTGCTCAGTATACAGCTGCCTCCATGGTCAGTGAGAACAAAGTGCTTGCCCACCCTGCAAGTGTTGACAGCATTTCAGTCAGTGGTGCTCAGGAAGATCATGTGAGTATGGGAACCACAGCAGCAAGACAGGCTCTTGAAATAGTCTGGAACAGCTGCAGTGTTCTTGCTGTTGAACTGGCCTCGGCGGTTCAGGCTCACAGATTTCTTTCCAGGGGCAGAATGGGCACCGGTACCAGAAGAACATTTGATGCAGTATCGGAGGTATTTCCTCCTCTTGATAAAGACAGACAATTCGCTGATGAACTGAAGGCTGTTTCCAGACTGATAATGGAAGGCGCAATAGGCTGAACGTCGTTACCATATCCGGGTGCTTCTGGAACTGCGGCTGAGAACACACCGGGAGATGTTTCCCGGTCTGTTTGTCTGTGGTATGAATGCGCATGTGTTCGGAGGAATGCTTCTGTCAGGTGTCAATGTGGCAGAACAAGGTCAGTAAAGACCTGAAGCCCTGGCCGGGGAAGAGGTTCCTGTTCCAGGGGCCTTTTCTTCCAGTCCCATTTCTTCAAGTTCCTGCTCTATCTTCTCCGGATCTTCTCCGGCTTCCAGCCGGTTGAGTGCATGCTCCAGCTCAGGTCCCAGATCCTCACCCATTTCATCCGCCATCTTTCTTACCGCCCTGGCCATGGACCTGGGATCGTTCTCATCCACATCAGCCAGGTCTGATGCCAGATCGTCATCTGATGTTTTTTTCGGCGATGCAGTGGAAAAACTGCTCATTACCCTGCTGAGTTCTTTTCTTCCGCAGTCCGGGCACTCCAGATCCGATTCCTGCCGCTTGCCTCTCATGAGAAACTGGTAGATGGTGTTGCAGCCTTTGCAGTAGTATTCATAAATAGGCATCTAAACCTCCACATGAACAAAACGGCGGAAGACACCGTTTCCTGATTCTACCCCGGTAGCTCTGGAGACAACCGGGCACTTCACAACAAATGAATGATAAACTCTTGGGTCATTCAGTCCAAAGAGGCCTTCAAGATTTCCCTGGCCTTTCGCCAGTATCAGATCTGCTTTGTTGTAAATGGTCAAAGCATTGCCCTGAAGCATTTCCGGAATAACTGAAGGAAGATCGGTACCGCTTGATATCAGCTTTGCTTCGTGGTGAAGGCCTGCCTCTATGGCATCACTGATAAGAGCGTCGTTCATGACAGGGTTCTCCCGTGTCATGTAGTATCTCCTTCCGGAAAAACCACTGAGTTCCAGAAAAAGCCTGTCAAGCACTGTTTCTCCAGCATTGTCTCCGAGTATCAGGAGAGTATCAGCTTTATCAAGCTTTTCCAGAAAATTCTTTCGTTCATCGGAGGCAAGGGGTTTGGTGAACAATTTTACAAGATCACTGATCTCAGGCAGGGGTTTTCCCTGCCCGACATCAAGAAGGTTGCACCAGGCTCCTGCAGAGAGAGCCTCTGCCGCCGGATTATCAGAAGCCAGGAACCTGTTTTTCAGATCCTGGTAAACTGACAGCATTTTACCTGTAAAAAGGCTCTTTTCATCAGCGAACAGATCTGTACCATTCAGTGAATCAGTTCTTAGCAGTGCCCATGCTTCAGCTCCCGCTAAAGGGGGTGGAATTTCCCTTGACAGGTTGTCATAGATAAGTTCCAGATACCTGGAAAGGTGTTCACTGCCCAGAGAACCTCTCCGTGTGTAGTCGGTAAATCCATTTCTGAAGCACTGGTAGCACTCTTCTCCCGGTTTAAGTCCCAAGGCCGGATTCCTTCAGAAAAAGACGGTGGACCCTGGTGTCTTCTGTCAACTCCGGATGGAAGCTGCTGAGCCAGATATTTCTGTACCTGAGAAAGACAGGTCCCTCTTTTACTGAGGAAAGAATTTCAACCTCAGGGTCCAGAGGAGTGAGCAGAGGTGCTCTTATGAACACTCCCGGATATGGATCCTCCAGGCCCTCTATTGTGAGTTCTTCCTGGAAACTTGACACCTGTCTGCCGAAGCTGTTTCTTTCAGCATTCACAGGAGCAAGCCCGAGGCTCTGCTGATCTACTGCATGCTCTCTTTCAGTTATTCTGCTTGACAGGAGGATGGATCCGGCACAGGTACCCCAGACAGGCAGGCCTTCTGCTGCTTTTTCCCTGATAGGGTCCAGGAGGTTCCATCTTTGCAGAAGACGGATCAGAGCAGTTGACTCACCGCCGGGAATCACAAGGGCGTTTATTGCTGAAAGGTCTACAGGCAACCTTATCTGCTTCGTGCGGCAGCCTGACTTCTGAAGCATGGTAACATGTTCTATTACCCCGCCCTGAAGGGCAAGCACTCCGATGACAGGTTTCATTACCAGCCTCTGTCAGCCATTCTCTGGTCTTCAGGGATCGTGGAAATGTTGATGCCTACCATGGCTTCACCCAGGCCGGTACTGACTCTGGCAATAACTTCAGGCTTATCAAACTGGCTCACTGCTTCAACTATGGCCTTTGCCCTGAGAGCAGGGTTACCGCTTTTGAAGATGCCGCTGCCTACAAAGACACCGTCAACACCAAGCTGCATCATGAGAGCAGCATCTGCAGGTGTTGCAACACCGCCGGCAGCGAAGTTGACAACAGGCAGGCTGCCGTTCTCGTGGACATACTTTACAAGCTCATATGGAGCACCCATTATCTTGGCAACCGACATAAGTTCCTCGAATGGAGTCACCTGAAGCTTTCTGATCTCTCCAAGAACGGATCTCGCGTGGCGGACGGCTTCCACCACATTGCCGGTTCCCGCTTCACCTTTTGTGCGGATCATGGCAGCGCCTTCTGCGATTCTTCTCAGGGCTTCAGCCAGAACTGTTGCTCCGCAGACAAAGGGAACCTTGAAATCCCACTTGTTTACATGATGAGCTTCATCTGCAGGTGTAAGCACCTCCGACTCGTCAATGAAATCGATTTCCAGAGCCTGAAGAACCTGTGCTTCAACAAAATGACCGATTCTGCATTTAGCCATTACCGGTATTGTCACTGCTTCTTGAATCCCCCGAATCATGTCGGGATCAGACATTCTGGCCACTCCGCCCTGAGCCCGTATATCAGCAGGGACTCTTTCAAGGGCCATTACTGCAACAGCACCGGCTTCTTCGGCAATTGCTGCCTGCTCTGCATTAACAACATCCATTATGACTCCGCCCTTAAGCATACGGGCGTGGCCTGTTTTCACATTCCAGGTACCATCATCGCGAATAAAGCTCATTGTTTTACCTCGTGGATTGAACGGAATTAAGGAATTCCTCGCCACTGGTCTCCCAGCGGGTGAAGGAAGCTGTAAGAAATTCTGCCAGGTCTTCCGCATCAGGTTCACGGAAAGCTTCCCGACAGCTGAATATGCAGTCTGCTGATGCTTTCATGTACATTTGCCAGTAGAGGTCTACTTCTTCCGGCAGATTGTCTCTCCCGCAGTTCAGGGCTGAAGATAGTGCCGCCTCTGCCCGAAGAATTGCCATCTGTGCTGAAAGAAGCCCCCTGCCGGTGTCCGAACCCCTGAGGCATGTCCAGGCATCCATGAGGCCTGCTATCTCCCTGTCAAGGGAACAGAAGCTCTCAGTAGTAACCGGAGTGGCAACTGCTTTCATACAAATCACCAGAAGAAAAATCGTTTGCATTTTCATCCGGTGAATATACAACAGCAGAGCTGTATCCCAAACCGTTTACACTTTGTCCCGGTATTAGTATTATGTACATTGCAAAACCAGACTTGAGCAATCCCGGAGGTTTCTTGAAAAAACAATTCCTTATTCTGTTCCTTCTGTCATCTCTGGCTCTATGCGGGATAGTGGAGGATTGCAATTTTCGTGGAATACCAGTGCATTCCGCTGTTCTTTCAGAAGGTATTCTCACTGTGGGGATGGATGGAAGCCTGGCAATGGGAGATTCCCTTCTTAAGCACTACGGTGGCGTTTTTTTCATTCTGGCTGACAGTATAGGGGCAGGATGGCCTGTAGTAGGGCTTCAGGTTGATATACCGGGAGCATCACTAATTCTCTTCCAGGAGGATGTATTCAACGCAGTGGAGAGAATGCAGCAGGGCCTTGATGAATCAGTTCTTGCAGGATGGATACTTGAGCACACCTGGGTTGATCGAAACGATCTATAGACCACCCTTGCCGAAAAGAACAACCGGGATAGTTTTCATGATCAGTCTGAAGTCAAGAGATCCTGACGCATCCAGTATGTAGAGGAAATCAAGGAACTGAGCTTTGTCAAACGGCAGCCTGCTTCTTCCATAGACCTGCCAGATACCTGTCAGGCCCGGCTTTACCAGGAATCGTCTTCTCTGCCAGCCGTGGTAATGTTCCAGTTCATATGGAATACATGGTCTGGGACCCACAATGGTCATCTCACCACGGAGAACATTGATCAGCTGTGGGAGTTCATCAATTGATGTTTTCCTGATGATTCTTCCAACTGCGGTTATCCGTGCCGGCTGTTTCAGCTTGAAAGTGTCGTTGTCTTCTTCAGCACTCCGTCCCTGGGCATAGTCACTGAAATACTTCCGGTGAGCCTCTGCATTGCTCTCTCCAACCTTCATTGATCTGAATTTCAGGAACTGGAAGGTTTTCTGATTTTTTCCAACCCTTTCCTGTTTGAAGAGGACAGGTCCCTTGCTGGACAGCATTACAGCCAGTGCAACAACAAGAAGAAGCGGTGAGAGAACAACAATTCCCAGAACAGCCAGAAAAACATCAGTTATCCTGTCCAGCTTGATAAATGATTGTTTCCCCCCACTCATTATGAATGCAATGGCACCGTAGTCATGCAGGCTGAACCATGGGTCAAAGTAGCCCAGGCTGAATAACTCCGGCCCGTATATCACTATGGGGATTCCGGAATCGTTGAGAATCTTGCAGGTTGATGCGATACAGTCCATGGAGTGCCTGCTGTCGAACAGAACAACCGCCCCGCTGCAGGTTTCCTTTTCTACCCTTGACTTGACAGCTGATGCTATCTCCGCGGCTGTTTCAGGAAGAACTTCAGGTGAAGGAAGGATTCTTTCTCCGGTTGAATACACTCTGGATTTTCTTAGAAGCTCTGTTACCCTCTGGTTCCTGTCAGGATTACCGACGACGAGCAGATTGGACCTGTTGATCCGTTTCCCGCTGTACAGGAGACTGAAGAGGCCGGGCAGAAGAAGCAGACGGGTGAGAAGAGAATAGAACAGAAATGCAAACATGTTAAGAACAATGACGAACCGGCTGTTTATGAAGATGTTTCTTGTTTCCTTGGAAAGGAACACAAGAAGTATGAAAGCACCGGTAACGATCAGCACCATCCTCATTGTTCTGTAAAGAAGCATGGGCCGGTTCAGTGTTGTCCTGAGAGAATAGAGGTTTTCAACCACTGAAGTCATGTAGTATCCCAGGAAGAAGAACAGCGCGGTGCCCAGATATTCGGAGACTGGAAATCCTTTGAGATCACCGAATCTGATTAATACCGCAGTAAGAAGTGCAGCAGTTACAATCACTGCATCAGCGATTACACCTGCTGCATAGTACTTATTGTTGAGAGACAGTGATCTTTTCGTGAACAAATCAGTTCCTTTCGAAAAACTCTCTTATTGCTGAAGCAACTTCCATCTGCTGTTCCGCTTTGAGTTCAGGGAACATGGGCAGTGTAAGATTTTCATAAGCGTTTTTCTCACAAACAGGGAAGTCTCCCTTTTTGTATCCCAGGTATTCGTATGCCCTCTGTGTATGAAGAGGCTCCGGATAGTGAAGACCCGCTCCTATTTTTCTGTCAGCCAGGAACTGCCTGAGTTCATCACGACGAGGGGTGTGAAGGGCGTAAAGGTGGAACACGTGCCTTGTATCTTCAGCAGTAACAGGCAGAGTAAGAGGAAGATCACCAAGAAGCTCGTTATACCTGGCAGCAGCTTCTATTCTCTGGCTGTTCCACTGATGGATGTACTTTGTCTTCACCCCGAGAACAGCTCCCTGGAAAGCACTCATTCTGTAGTTATGGCCGATGTAGTCGTAGTAGTACTTTTCGCTTGAGCCATGATCCCTCAGGCTTAGCATTCTTGCTGCAATAGTATCATCATTTGTTGTGACTGCACCGCCTTCACCGTATGCTCCCATGTTCTTCCCGGGGTAGAAGCTGAAACTTGCAGCATTTCCGAAACTGCCTGTTCCTCTGCCGAATCTTGAGCCGTCATGGGATTGCGCGGCGTCTTCAAAGAGGAAAAGGCCGTATTTGTCAGCAATCTTCTGAAGTGCTTTGTAATCAGCAGCCTGTCCGTAAAGGTCAACTCCTACTATTCCTTTGATCTGTGTGCCTGTTTTCGGGTCCACAGGTTTGCCGGTTCCTGAGCATGACTTCAGGAATTCCTCTGTTTTCTCCGGAGAGAGGTTCCATGTGACAGGTTCAGCATCTACGAATACAGGGACATGACCTGCAAAGACAATACCCTCCGCGGTTGCTGTAAAGGTATTTGGAGGTACTATAAGACCGCTTCCGGAAGGCAGATCTGCTGCCCATATCATTCCATGTACCGCAGCGGTACCGCTTGAGAGTGCAATGCAGTGTTTTGTGCCGCAGATAGCTGCAAATTTCTCTTCAAAGTTCTTTACTTTCGGGCCGAGAACATAGTAACAGGTTTCCATTACATCTTCGATCTCAGGTTTGACTTCATCCTTTATCTGCCTGTACTGTGCTTTCAGATCTAAAAACGGAACTGCCATTTATGCTGCCTTTCAGTCCTTCAGAAGGATCCAGTTGCTGTATCCGCCAACTTTTCTGCCTATGATCCTTTCAAAGGCGGAAAGAAGACGGATGGATATTCTCAGATGCTTGTGATCAGGGGGATTTTCACTGTCCCTGAAATCATCAGCATTCCAGTCTTTTTTCTCTATTCTTTCCCGCATTACCTCCGGATGTGTTCCGGAGAACAGAGGAATGTTTTCCAATGGACCGTAATCCCAGGGCCTTGATGGCTGGGGATGCCTTTTCTCTACCCATTCCCTGGGCCGGTGTAGTGAGTCCAGAGCAATGGTCTTTCTTCTCATGACAGACGGGTGTCTTACCCATCCGTAGTGATAGATCCATGCCCCTGAATCAATTACCCTGAGCTTTGTGTCCGGTTTTTTCCGGAAGCTCTGTGCGCTTTTTATTGATCTGATACCGGATTTGTTTCTTATTACCCTTATCTCTCTGTCGTACCAGTTGTGCCCTCGGTGCACCCTGCTGTAATCTCCCCAGAAGTGGTTGTATCTGAAGAGAAGACCGTCTACATCGGTTCGGTCACCGGCTTTTTCCAGCGCTTTCAATACAGCGGGATGATCATCCTGGTGAACCACTTCATCAGCCTGAAGGTAGAAACACCATTTTCCCGAACATGCATCCAGGGCAATATTGGTCTGGTCAGCGTTTGTGGCACCTCTGACAAATCTGTCTGGATTCCATTTCGTATGTATTATCTCGATTTTGGGGCTGCCGATGGATTCAATCACATCCTGCGTGTTGTCTGTACAGTCTCCCAGGTTTACCACAAACTGGTCTACCACAGGTAGAATGGATAGAATGGATTCCTTTATTGGATAATCCAGTTTTACTGCATCTCTAACAAATGTGAAGCCGGAAATTCCGGTGTTGTTCATGGGGAACTCCTTGTATTCATTTATTCTAAAATACATTCAGCTGGAGGATTTTTCAAATAGAGATAAGAACACCGCCTGCCACTGCAAGAAAAATTCCTATGAGATTTGATGTTGAAGGCTCTTCTCTGAGAACGAAAATTCCAAAAATAACTGCAAAAACAGGGTACAGGGCTGTCAGAGCCGTTGATGTACTCACCGGGCCGCAGGACACTGCCTTCTGAAAAAAAATCAGTGCCAGCCCTCCGAGAATACCTGCAGCTCCCGCGAGAAGAAGTCCAGACAGATTTGCAGTTTTCAGGTTCTGGCCCATGGAACTGAACAGAATTGCAACTGTTACAAGTGAAAAGAGTGAATACACAAGTGCTGACTGCCAGTGACCTATTCTGGATGTGGAAAGTTTCACGAGAATTGCCCAGAGCCCCCAGAGTACTGTTGCTCCCAGACTGAACATGATATGTTTCTGCATGTATGCCACTCCAATCAGTACTTAAGATTAAGTAATATAGTTTCCCCGCGCAGAAACAGAATATGAAGAAGGACAAAACATGAGAACTCTGTTTACTTTGCTTCTGGTAAGCGTTTCCATTGCATCAGCTTCTGCGGGAGAGATGTCTCTCTGCGGTACAGAGCAGCTTATTCCCATAGGTCTGACTCCTGAGGAAATGTCAAGACTGCATGAGATCGGGACATATCAGGATGCCACAAGCCCTCCGCCGGCAGGAGTGAGAAATCCTGGCGAATTCGAGCCGGCAACAGGAGTTATGGTGCGCTGGCCTCTCGGCGTTCCCTATGATTTTCTGGTGGATGTTTCCAACAATACTGAACTCTGGGTGATAGTGTCTTCCGGCCAGCAGTCTTCTGCTCAGTCGGCTCTTACCTCTGCAGGTGTGAACATGTCAAACACCGATTTCATAGTTGCTGCCACAAATACTATCTGGGTAAGAGACTATGGTCCATGGTTCATCATTCTGCCAGACGGTACACAGGGCATTTTTGATTACGATTACAACAGACCCAGAGAGGATGATGACCTGGTTCCCCAGGTAATAGGAAACCAGTGGGGTATACCGGTTTATATTTCGGACCTTGTTCACACCGGTGGAAATTACATGTCCGGAGGGCTGGGTGAGGCAATGTCAACTGATCTTGTTTATGATGAGGACCCTAATTCAAATGCATGGGTTGATCAGCAGATGGAAGACTACCTGGGAGTCAGTAACTACAGCACCTTTGAAGATCCTCAGGGCAGCTACATAGATCATATTGACTGCTGGGCAAAGATGCTCAGTCCGGATCGGATAATGGTTCTTCAGGTTCCCCCTTCCCACGGTGATTATGCATCACTTGAAGCCACCGCTGATCTGATTGCCGCTTCACAGTCACCTTACGGGCATCCCTGGGAGGTTTACAGGGTATACTCAAGCGGGACAGAGGGGTATGTTAACGGTCTTCTTCATAACGACACCTACTATATGCCTGTCTGGAACACCGGTAATGATTCCCCGGCAGCCATTTCCTTCCAGGAGGCTCTGCCCGGGTATGATATTGTACCGATCTACTATTCCAGTTTTGAGAATACAGACGCACTGCACTGCAGAAGCAGGAATGTTATAGACAGATACATGCTCGAGGTAATTCATACTCCGGTAGCTGATACACAGTCACCATCATCTGTTTCGGTCACGGCATTCATCAGACCTAATCCTGCAAACACACTGACAAGTGCAAAACTTTTCTACAGAGTTAACTCAGGGTCGTTTGCAGAGATTTCAATGAACCCCTCAGGCAGCAATAATTACACTTGTGATATCCCGGGAAACCCGGACGGATCAGCAGTGGATTACTACATCAGGGCCGAAGACTCTTCCGGCCGGATTTCTGCCCATCCTCAGTTTGCTCCGGAAACCTGGTTCAACAGTTATGACGTATCGTCAACTGGAACAGCCGGCGGGAACCCGGGAGGATACCTGCAGCCTGAGATGCTCTCTGCAAACCCCTTCAATTCAGCAATGGTGTTCTCAGGAGAACCGGGAACTGAATTTCAGGTGTTCAATTCTGCAGGACGGCTTGTGCATAACGGTACTGCAGATGACAGCGGAACAATGCAGTGGTGTCCTGAAGTTGGAACCCCTGACGGCGTTTACTACACCAGATTTACCACTGAGACTTCAGAGTGTTCAGTAAAAACGGTGCTTATCCGTTAGTTTAACCGAACCTGTAGTTTATCCAGCCTGCAGCCATTACCAGAAAGGCTCCGGCAAACACAGCAGCTGAGGGAGTGTTTCCGAATACGGTTATCTGCCACATCACGGAGAATACAACACTGAGATAACCGTAAATTGCTACTTTACCTCCCTCAGCATGTCTGTATGCTGCTGTCATCAGCACCTGCCCGAATACTCCTGCAATTCCTATTCCAAGAAGCGGGATAAGGGCACTCAGACCAGGAATTACCCCTTCTGCAATTGAGAACGGCAGAAACACAATCACAGTGAGGAAACTGAACCAGAACACCACCCTCAAAGGAGAATCGTACTTCCTCAGAGCCCTCAGGGTGGTGTATGCCCCGCCGGCAAACACCGCTGATGCCAGTGCGGGAACCACTGCTCCCGAAACGGAAACTGTGCCGGGACCTGCAACAAGTGCCACACCGGTGAAGGCAACAGCAATAGCCGCCACCTGAACCGTTCTCAGCTTTTCTCCCAGAAACATCCATGAGAACAGGATAACGAAGAAGGGGCTCAGTTTGTTGATTGTTACCGTATTGGCCAGAGGAAGCCGTTCAAGTGCATAGAAGTACAGAACCATTCCTGCTGTTCCAAGAGCACTTCTAAGAAAGAGAAGCCAGGGTTTTTTTGAAACAAGGGATTCGCGCTTTTTCAGAAGAAGGATCAGAGTTATCACAGCTGCCACCAGTCCCCGCGCCACCAGCTTCTCACTTGTGGTTACCCCGGAATCATCAGGAACCAGCTTGACCGCCAGAGGTACCAGCGAGAGAAAGAACGCAGCTGCTGTCATCAGGAGAGCTGCTCTGGTCTGATCTTTCATGAGTCAGACCTGGACAAGGCGGTAGCTTCTGCTGCCGAGACCTATATCTTCCCCTGCAGCAAGCTGAAGTTCTCCGTTTCTGTCAGGTCTGATATGCCGGAATTTGTCCTCTCCGGCTGGAGCATTGTTTCCCAGGGGTTCAGCAGCAGTGACAAGATCAAGACTTGCCTGGTCCAGAGCGACAGGGTCGGAAGAAGCCAGAACACCTATGTCTTCAACCATGGGTGGTCCCTCATTTTTCATGCAGTCACAGTCCGGTGAAATGTTTGTAAGGAAGTTCAGATAAACCGGTATCTTAACAGCCATGGCCGCTCCCAGAGCGTACTCTGTCATTCTTCTGATGAATGTATCCGCTTCCTGATCCCATTTGATACCTATAGCCTTTACAGGACATGCCTGCAGGCATTCACCGCAGCCTGTGCACTTGTCAGGAAGAATAGTAACAGCATGCTCCAATCTCCGGAAGGCATCAGAACCGCATGCAGCGATGCAGGCGCCACAGAGGATACATCTGTCTTCTTTTACTGAAGGCATAACCGAAGAGTGCTGGTACAGCTTACCTGCTTTGGCGGCCCAGCCCATTCCCAGGTGCTTGATTGAACCTCCGAAGCCTGCAAGAAGGTGTCCCTTGAAATGACTGATCATTACAGCCTTTCCTGTTCTTGCCAGAGCCCCGGCAACCCTGGCGGTTCTGGTGGTGCAGCAGTCAGGAAGACCGACTCTGAATTCTTCAGTTCCAGTGAGACCATCGGCAACTATGAAGGGAGGGAAATCAGGCATTCCAAACCCGTGCTCCTGTACCAGAGAAATGTAGTCAGGAGCACACATTCTTCTGCCTCCGTAGAGTACTGTTGTATCTGTGAGATAGGTTCTTCTGTCAGGAAGATCAAGTGCTTCCAGAACCATTTTCAGAAGCTTTGGTGAAACGTAGGAAGAGTTTCCCTCTTCTCCTGGATGCAGCTTAACAGCCACCTGTTCTGTGCTGGAAGAGCTGGAAACAGGATTGTATGGACCCAGCAGTTCACTGAAACCCTCAGGGGTTAATCGGTTTGCGTGAAGAAATCTTACCTCACTCATCAGTTACCTCCTTCATGATGCATCAATATAAGCAGTACGGGAAGTTCCTTGCACAACGGAAGAATTTGGCATATTCTTCATGTATGAGCAGTTTAGTATGGGTTGAAATTAACTCCGCACACCCGGAACACAATCTGTCGGAGATCAACAGAGGGTTCACCGGCATTCACTGTGCTGTTGTGAAAAGCAATGCCTACGGTCACGGATTGAGGGAGATGCTTTCGCTTATCCCCTCAGCAGACTGGCTGGCGGTAAATTCACTTGATGAAGGTCTCGAGCTGAGAGAACTGGGCGAGAAAAGACCTGTGCTGCTCCTGGGCCATGTACCTCTTGACCGATTGCATGAAGCAAGAGATGCTGACCTGCGTTTTGTTCTCTGCAACTTTGAAACCATCAGGTCTATCAGCAGGATTCAGCCATCAGAGAAGAAGTTTCTGCTTCACATGAAGGTTGAGACAGGAACATGGAGACAGGGTGTACTTCCGCAGGACGCTGTCAGGCTTGCCAGGGAGGTGGAGAATACCCCTGGAGCGGTTCTTGACGGGATCTATACACACTTTGCCAACATTGAGGACACTCTTAACCATAAATATGCTGAAGAACAGCTGAGTGTTTTCAACGGGGTTCTTCAGGATCTCAGAAACTCGGGAATCTCTCCGCCTGTTGTTCATACAGCCTGCACAGCTGCAGCGATTCTCTTTTCAAAGACCCATTTCAGCATGTTGAGAACAGGGATCGGGCTTTACGGTTTATGGCCTTCCAGAGAAACAAGACTTTCTGCTGAGGCCTCAGGTATAACTGTACCGGACCTGAAGCCGGTGCTTTCGTGGAAAACCAGGATAGTGCAGCTCAAGAATGTCCCGGTGGATTCATTCATAGGCTACGGCTGCACTTATCGTGTAACAAGAGCAACCAGGATCGCTGTTCTCCCTGTGGGGTATGCAGACGGTTACAGAAGATCGGTTGGTAACAGCGGCCGGGTACTTATCGCCGGGAAAAGAGCACCTGTTCTCGGAAGAGTATGCATGAATCTCTGTATGGTTGATGTAACTGATATCCCGGGCATAAAGCTGGAAGACGAGGTTACGCTTATAGGAAGAGACAGGGACGAGGAGATTTCTGCCGAGCTACTCGGTGACTGGATGAACACAATCAATTACGAAGTTGTAACAGGCATAAGCCCGCTGCTTCCCAGGCGGATACTGCAGAAGGGATGATCAATGTTCATTGAGGTTGTAGGTGCCAGCGGTTCCAAGAATGCCTCGGACAGGATAGTCTGCATGAGACTGGGAGAGAAGGTGCTCCTGGATGCAGGAAGTGCCTCTTTCATCCCAGCAGAGCAGCTGAACAATGTGGAGACTGTTCTTCTCACACATGCACATCTGGATCACATTCTGGATCTGGGATTTGTTCTGGATTCCATGGTTGCATGCAGAGATAAACCACTTGTTGTAATGGGAAGCGAAGCCTGTCTCTCCATAGTGAAGACACACTATATGAACGGTCTCATCTGGCCGGATTTTTCCAGAATACAGGCCAGCGGCAGATCTCTTCTGGAATACAGGGTCATAAAGGACAATCAGTGGACTGAGCTTCACTCTGATCTGGAATGTATGGCTGTTCCTGTAAATCATCCTGCAGGCGCCAGGGGATTTCTATTCAGATCACAGGGAAAGACAGTTGTTTATTCAGGCGATACAGGACCTACGGAAACACTCTGGAAAAAAGCAAAACAGGCAGGGGACCTGTGTGCGGTGGTCATAGAGGTTTCTTTCCCGGAATCGAAAAAGAACATTGCCATGGCATCGGACCATCTGTGTCCCTCCCTTGCAGCTGACGAACTGAAAAAGCTGGGGTGTCCTGATCTTCCAGTTTATCTCTTCCATATGAAACCATGGTTCAGGGAAGAGATCGAATCAGAATTCAGGGATCTGCCTGGTAATTGTCCATGCTTCCTGAAGCAGGGAGACCGAATAGTTTTTCACTGACGGTCAGTCTTTCATGCTCAGGTACAGCGATGCCTGGAAGATGGATTTAAGAGTTGATACCAGCAGTGCAACTGTCAGTACCCAGGCCACTGCAACCACAAGCCCGGTTAGAGATTCACCCCTTGTCAGATACAGGATCAGGGCCGCTGGAATAGATGCCGCAACTCCCAGAAGACCAAAACTTACACTGCCCACCAGCTGATGTCCCCAGTTTCCCTTTACATCCGACCAGGCGCTTTTCAGCGCGGTGAAGGGGTCTATTCTGTCAATGACCATTCTGGGAGCAACGAAGAAAGAGGCCATGGTCCAGAGCGTACCCAGTGATCCGGTTACCAGATTCCTTCTGTTCCTGCCCTTGAGCATTCTCAGAATAACACCGACTGTTGCTTCCATGACAGCCCACATCGCGATGTATGATGTTACTGCAAAGGATGCCCTGAACCCGTCTGCTATTGTGGGATCACCGCCGGCCATGCGGATCTCAGCGCAGGCGATCACTGCACAGTTGAAGAATGTGACCAGGAAATAGTTAAGGAAATAGAAGAGGAAGGCAACGGCAATGAAGCCGGCCTGGTTAGAGTCATAGAGGTGTTCAATTGATTTCCCGGTGGAGGAGAGCGGGATGAAGAAACTGATACTCACAACTATGCACAGAATGCCTGACAGTATGGGAAAAACCAGAAGTTCCTTGTCAGCCATAAGAACTGTCCAGCTTTTCTTTATTGCGTCAAATGTTCCACTGAAAATATTCACCTTTACCCTCCTGAACCATTGCAGAAACACTGTTTCTTTCTTATTCTTCGCCCATGAAACAACATGCCGAATTTACACTTGCGAATCTTCCAGGCAGGAAGGTGTGTCTTCTGTCACACTGCGCTGCGGTTGATTCCGGATTTACAACAACCCTTAAGATACTGAATGACTGGTCCGTTCTCCACTCGGTACTTGGACCGCAGCATGGCTTCTACGGAGAGACCCAGGACAACATGATCGAGTGGGAAGGCTACCTGCACAGGCGATACGGCGTTCCTCTGTTCAGCCTGTACGGAAGAACAAGAGTTCCTTCAGACAAAATGCTTGCAGGTGCAGACTGCGTTGTTATAGATCTTGTCGATATTGGAAGCCGTTACTACACATTTATCTACACAATGGCCCTTACTATGAGGAGATGCTCGGAACTGGAAATTCCAGTAGCAGTTATTGACAGACCGAATCCTCTGGGAAACAAATTAGTTGAGGGACCGATCCTGAATACAGACTTCACCTCATTCGTGGGTATGTATCCAATTCCAGTCCGCCATGGTCTTACCATCGGCGAGATGGCAATGCTCTTTGCTGATCTGGATGGTATCGGAAGACCCTGTGTTCTCACTATGAACGAAGACCCTCCCTGGGTGATGCCTTCACCGAACATGCCCACCGGTGACACGGCTCTGGTGTATCCCGGAATGTGTCTGTTTGAAGCTACGAACATGTCTGAGGGAAGGGGAACCACAAAACCCTTCGAGATATTCGGGGCTCCATGGATAGACCCGTGGGAGCTGTGCGGCAGTTTGAACGGGACAGAATTCCTGAATGGTGCGGTTCTTCAGCCTCATTTCTTCATTCCCACATTCAACAAGCACAAAGGGATCAAGTGCGGAGGTGCCATGATACACGTAACTGACAGGGACACTTTCAGACCGTTTCTTGCCGGGCTCGGTATACTTGCCCACTGTTTCACTCTTGATGCCACCGGCTGGAATGATCCGCCGTACGAGTACGAGTACGAGAAGATGCCCATAGACATTCTGGCAGGCGGAAGCCATGTGCGGCATGCAGTGAATCACAACAGAACAGATGCTCTTATTGCTCTTTCCCGCACACCTGAAGCCCAGTGGAAACCCCTGGAAGATCTGTGGCAGAGATTCATCTTCGCATAAAACTTGAGTGTATATTCCTGCTGCATGAAAAAGAGAAGGGTATGAAGACTTGAAGATAGCTTTTCTTAGTGACATACACGCCAATGTTCCGGCATTGGAAAAAGCCATGGAGCTTATCCGGCAGAGTGATGCTGAAGCGGTTGTCTGTCTGGGTGATCTGGTTCATTACGGTCCGCAGCCTGAAGAAACCATCCGCATTCTTATGCAAAGCGATATCGACTGCATCCAGGGTAACTGCGACAGAGCTGTTGCAAGGGGTAGAGAGACAACAGGGGAGACTTACGACAATCCCCACTGGACAAATATTGCCGCAGACTTCTTTGAATGGACCGGTAACAGTATTTCTCCCGGAAGCAGAAAGTGGCTGAAAAATCTTCCTGAAGAGTCCCGTTTTGTGGTGGGCAAAACAGCGATTCTGTGCGTGCACGGTCTTCCAGGCAGACAGAGCGGCCAGCTTCCTGAAAACGCAGCCATGGAGGTTTACGATGGAATACTCAGCAGAGCTGCGGCCAATGTTGTTGTCTGCGGTCTGACCCACACACCAAGCGTGATAAGAAGACCCAGGGGTATCATTATAAATCCCGGTTCCGTGGGAGGAGGCACACTTCCATCAGGAGGAACCTTCATGATACTCACGGTACCGGAACAGGGCACTCCAGAGGTGGAAACTGTGGAATTTAAGTATTCAACGGATAAACTGGAAGAACCTTACCGAAAAGCAGGGAGAGGTGACCTGTTTTTCAAATGTCTTAAACTCGGTCGTGATCAGCGCGGGAACTGGCATACCGACAAGCCTGAATGGAGACAGAAATGGGCAGAACCCTCATTGAAAAAATAATCAGCGCCCACGGCGGCGGTGAATGCAAGGGCGGAGACGTTGCCTGGATGGGGATTGACAACCGTTCAGCCAGAGACTTTGCAGGTGCAAATGTTGTGGGTAATCTTGAGAAGTACGGCGGCGGAAAACCCATTGACGATCCTGAGAAGACTTTTTTCACATTTGACTGCAACGTTCCTGCAAACACAATCCCCTACGCAACCAATCAGCACAGGATCAGACTTTATGCCAGAGATCACGATCTGAAAGTGTTCGATGTGAATGCAGGCATAGGAAGTCATGTTGTAATTGAGGAAGGTCTTGCCGGTCCTGGAAAGACAACAGTGGGTACTGACAGCCATCTGAACATCATGGGTGCCACAGGCGGTTTCGGACAGGGCATGGGCGATGTTGACATCGCTTTCGCCTTCAAAACAGGCAAGGTCTGGTTTCAGGTTCCCCACAGTGTGAAGGTTACCCTGAAGGGGATGCCTGCTCCCGGTACTGAAGCAAAGGATGTTGCCCTTGCAATGCTGCAGGAATTCGGCAGTCACACCCTTCTTGGAAAATCAGTTGAAGTTCAGGGTGACTGGCTTGATCAGGCAGGCCTTGCAGACCGTATAACTCTTTCAAGTCTTGGAACTGAAATGGGCGCAATCATCATTCTTCTCGCACCTAACAAAGTTGTTCTTGACTACTTCAAAATGAAGGCTGAAGATGCCATCTATCCAGATAAAGATGCAGTTTACCAGAAGGAATACACACTTGATATCTCAGGGCTGAAACCTCTTCTTGCAGCTCCTCCCAATCCTCACAATGTCCATCCGGTGGACGAGTTCCATAATGTTGCTGTGGACGGTGTTTTCATTGGCAGCTGCACCAATGGAACTTATGAGGATCTTGCCTATGCGGCAAAGCTGCTAAAGGGCAGAAGAGTTGCCGACGGAGTAATGCTCAAGGTTGTTCCTGCTACCAGAAGCACCTGGGAGAGACTTCTTCATGAGGGACTTCTTTCGGACATGTTCGATGCCGGGGCCATTGTGAGCAATGCCGGGTGTGGC
This sequence comes from uncultured bacterium, assembly GCA_964386635.1. Classification (GTDB taxonomy): domain Bacteria; phylum Fermentibacterota; class Fermentibacteria; order Fermentibacterales; family JCC-6; genus Sabulitectum. The sequence continues at coordinate 76,694 of CAYLRO010000004.1, forward strand.
GGATGTGCCTCAGGCCAGATCGGCATGACAGGAATAAAAGAGATCCAGGTCAGCACATCAAACAGAAACTTTGCCGGTAAACAGGGCAGAGGAGATACGTATCTCGCAGGAATCGGAACAGCAGTAGCAAGCGCTGTTAAAGGCAGAATTGCCTCAGTGCATGAACTGGAGGAGGTAATCTAGCATGGCATCACTCAAGCTTGAAGGCAGGCTGTGGGTCCTCCAGAGGGATGGGGAACTTATCAGCGACATAGATACTGACATGATCTTCCACAACCAGTATCTGGCTATTACCGACATTGATAAAATGGGGCAGTATTCATTCGATAACCTTGAGGGTTTCAAGGATTTTGCTCAGCTGGCAGAACCCGGCGACATGATTCTCGCAGGAGACAACTTCGGCAGCGGAAGTTCAAGGCAGCAGGCAGTGGACTGCTTTATCAGTCTTGGAGTAACCGCAGTGATTGCCAGATCATACGGAGCCATCTACAAGCGCAATGCAATCAACAGCGCATTTCCTGTGATAACAATGACTGAGGTGAATGCCGGTGACTTTGCTCACCTGGACACAGTTGTTCTTGATATGGAGAAGGGGATACTGGGATCATTCCCCACAGAACCTGTCAGCGGTGTTCAGAAAGACATCTACATTGCAGGCGGTCTCTTTCAGTACGCAGAAACCCTGAACTGATAATACGAACCCTCCTGCCTGGAAGGTCTTTCCTCCAGGCAGGAACTCATCTTCACTGTTTTATCTGATGTATCCCAGATCCTGAAGCCGCTTCAATTCTATCTCATCGTCTTCATAGGATGTCGGTGTACAGATACATGGCCACGCCCAGTATCTGAGAACCTCTTCAAAGAGCAGGCTGTCAAGGGGCAGCGGGGTTGTTTCACCGGGGTCTGAGACCAGATCGTAGGTTTCTGTTGAGTCCGGTTCAATGAACCAGAGAACCTTTGCTGAATTCTTTATGCAGCAGGCTGATACTGTATCTGCAAGCACCCCGCTTGAAGGCAGTATCCTGTTTTCAGGAATTTCCCCAAGCAGGCTGATACCCTCAGCGTGATCCGGAGCGGGAACACTGAGATAATCCAGCAATGTAGGAAGTACGTCGAACTGGCCCACATAGGAGGACACAACGGAACCAGCCTGGATTCCCGGACCTGAGATGATCAGTGGTACATGCAGTGATTGCTGGTAGAGATTGTGGGCGTGACCCCAGTCACCGTGTTCCATGAACTCTTCTCCATGATCAGCAACCAGAATAATAATTGTGTTCTCTGAGAGATTCTCACTGCGCAGATACGAGAAGAGTCTCTCCAGCTGGCTGTCTGTCCAGCGGAGTTCAGAGTCGTACAGATCTGTCATGTGACGGATTACGGTGGGATCGCTGCAGAGAGAGCGCGCAGGCCAGTCGGTCATGCCTGCAGTGCCCACGCCGTTGAAAAGGGTATCAAAGGGAGCCGGCGGATCATAGGGAAGATGAGCGTCAAACAGATGAACTGTTAGAAAGAAAGGCTTATCAGTAAGTGAATTTCCCAGATAGCTCATTACAGTATCAACTGTTTCTTCTGCATAATCAATTAAGTCCGTTCCCATCCAGCATGTATCGTATCCTCTGTTCAGCCCGTATTCACTGCCCAGATAACCTATGTTGAAAAACGTTGCAGTAGTGTAGCCTTCAGCCTGCAGGATGGTGGCAAGAGTAGGTATGTCAGGGTCCAGACCATGTGAGAAACCATTGTATCTGTTGCAGCCGTGGCTTTTCTCTGTAAGACCGGTGAGAATGGTTGTCATTCCTGGAAGGGTCCATGGCGCCTGCGCCTGACATCTGGCGAATCTGATGCCTGTTTCAGCAAGACTGTCTATTGCCGGTGATGTATTTCTATGATATCCGTAGCTTCCCAGGTGATCAGCATTAACTGTATCAATCAGCAGCAGAACAATATTGGGTCTGCAATCAGTTCTGCCGCCGCAACTGAGTGCAAGAAGGATCGTAACTGATATGAGAAAAACTCTGTATTCACTCATTAAAGCTCCATGTTTGTGTGTGCCAATTCTAAATCAATGTTTCGATTTATTCAACCTGCGGGATTTTCAGTCTGTGTACATATTAGCTGTAACAGAAAGGTGAACGGTGATTGCAACATTATTTGCAGCGGTGTTTGTGATTACAGACGCATCCAGTGAGTGGCGTGTTTATGAGGAACCCACCGGGCAGGTCCTCACAGTTACCGGCAGCGGTTGTGATCCTGTTTTCTCGGTTTCTGCGGTTCCGGGAGAAAGAATCAAAAGCCCTGTACTCCTGGGAGCAGAGCTCATCTATCTTTCTTCACTTGAAGGTTTGATCAGTGTTGATATGCGAACAGGGGATACTGCATTCTCAGGTTCACAAACAGGTGCTCCATGGGTTTCTTCAGAAGGTGATCTCTGGTACACCATGGGTGGTTATCTGTACAGAAACTGTGAAGCCACAGGAATTCAGGTCAATGCATTCCATGTCTGTGTGGAGAATGGAACAGCTGTTTTTACCGATAACGGCGACAACCTGCACCTGCTGGATCTTGATACGGAAGCAGATGAGATGTTCACCGGATACAGGTTTTACGCACCTGAGATAACCCCTTCAGGAGAAGTCTTTTCTCCCACTTTGTCAGGCGAGATCATATTTATTCCTCCAGGCGGGGAGATGATGGTGGTTGCCAATGGAGAACAGCCTTTCTGGAGCGGAGAACATAAGGGGCTGTTCTACTGTGTCTCAATCGATGATGGCCATAATCTCACAGGGGCGGATATCTGGTTTGTCATTCCCGGCGAGGAGCCTGTTCAGGTAACTTCCACACCGGATGTTTTTGAAACAAAACCTGTTTATCAGTACGGAACACTCTGGTACATGGATTCTGCAACATCCCTCCCTGGTTGTGTGAGATGTGATGATCTTTAGAGTTCTTTACATTGTTCTTACTGCTGGGGTGAGCATCTGCATTGACCCTGGACATGGAGGATCCAGTTCAGGAGCTGTGGGAGAATACATTCTTGAAAAGGATGTTGTTCTTCAGGTGGGGCTGGAGATTCAGAACTGGCTCTGTCAGGTCCCTGGAATTACACGCGTTTCTCTTACCAGAGACGGTGACTACGATGTGTCTCTCCAGGCAAGAACCGGTTATGCAAACGCCAACGGATTCGACAGGCTGATATCAGTTCATGAGAATGCATTTGACGGATCCGTTCAGGGAACTGAAACCTTTGCTGCATCTCTCTCTCCTGGTGATGAATCATTTCTTCTTGCAGCACTTGTGCAGGACCGGATACTGGATGCTTACGGATACAACGACCGGGGGGTGAAGGACGGCAGTTACCTGCACATGATCAGAGAGAGCAGTATGCCGGCAATTCTTGGAGAGGGCAGCTTTCTGGATTACACTCTGAACTGGAATGAGTCCTGGCTTTACGCATTTAATGTTGATGATCACACTGGGGTTCAGGCGTGGGGTTATGCAGATGCCGTCTGCAGCCATTTCGGTTTTGATACACCTGAGTACGGAAACGGCGTTGTTCTTATGGACAACCTGTTCCCGGGGTTCTCCGTGAACGACTCTCTTGAATGGAATGAACAGGTATCAGGCGCCCCATGGATGGCTGACTGCATGACAGGTGTCTCATCCTCTTCACTGTGGGCGAACTGGGAATCCGTTGTTCCTTTTTACGGTGTGAGAACCGTGCAGATGTGGTGGACTTCAGGAAGCGACAGATCCATGTCTGTTATGTGCCGTATACATCATCAGGGCGGTATGGATGATGTTTTCATAGATCAGACTTCTGCCGGTGAGCAGTGGTATACACTGGGAACCTGGAGTTTCAGTGAACAGTGTGTTGTGGAACTGCTGGGTGAAGGGAGCAGCTCAGGTGTTGTGTGCGCAGATGCTGTAAGGCTTGTTTATCCTGCAGGAACTGATCCGGTTCCGGATGGAACCTTCCGGGTAACCGTTAATCCTGCTTCATCATTCACTCTGATACTCCCCGGGGAATCAGAAACAGATATTCGCATTTTTGATCTCTCAGGCAGAGTGGTGGATGTTCTCCATGGTTCAGGGTCTGTTGGATGGATACCTGAAGATGTTAATCCCGGTGTTTTCTTTGCTGTTGAAGAAGAGACCGGTCAGGTTGTAAAACTTATGGTTCTTAACTGAGACTTCCTGACTGTTTCAGACTGAGTACATCGTTTTCGGTAACTATGAAGTGGTCGAGAACCCGGAAATCCATTTCCTCGCCCAGTCTGGTCAGTTTCCGAGTGAGAGCTATGTCTTCTCTGCTGGGTTCCAGTCTTCCACCGGGATGGTTGTGAACAAGTATTACTCCTGACGCGCTGTGGGCAATGACCTTCTCCACAAGGTTTCTGGGATAGACCTGGGTTCTGTTTACAGTTCCGAACTCCAGATCGACCTCTGCCAGCAGTTCATTTGATGAGTTCAGCAGAAGGGCACAGAATCTTTCTCTCCGCTGTTTCCCCAGCCTCATTCTCAGGTACTCGGTTACCTGCTCAGGACCGGTTATGGTGATCTTTTTTGCAGGGGTTTCCGCCATAGCAGTTATCTGGCTGATCAGAGAGATGAGAACAGCTGTTGCCGGTCCGATCCCTTTTACTGATTTCAGCGCATCAGGTGATTGTCTAAGTGTGTTGGAAAGAGAACCGAATTGCTTGAGCAGAGCCTCGGATTCTTCTCTCGTGTTTTTTTGGGGTATGGCATAGGTGAGAAGGAATTCAAGGGCTTCTCTTTCGGTGAAGCCCTTTATTCCCGCTCTGAGGAATCGTTCTCTTAAACGCTTCCTGTGTCCTTCCACTACTTCTCCAGATAAACCGTTGTGGATGGGAATGCGAAGTCCATGCCCAGTTCCTGAACGATGTGCATGATCTTGATGTTTATCTCCTGCCTGGCCTGGAGGAATTCAGAGTAGTCGGCTGTTTTTATGAAAAACAACATTTCAATGTTAAGCGATGAGTCACCAAAAGTCGTGAAGTGAACATTGGAACCGGTATGAACAGCCATCTCATCTTCCACAAGCATTGCTCTCAGACCGGTAACAAGTGCGGCCATCTGCTCGGCGGTGGCGCTGTAAGTCACTCCCAGGGAAATCTGGCATCTGCGCATGGGTCTTTTAGACAGGTTGTCTATTGTGGAATCAACGATTTCCTTGTTGGGTATGGTTACAAGGGTTTTTCCCAGGGTTCTTATTCTTGTGGATCTCAGGCCTACCTCTTCCACTGTACCGCTTACACTGCCGACCTCTACAAAGTCCCCAACCATGAAAGGTTTATCCAGGAAGAGAGCAACAGAGGCGAATATTCCTGCAATTGAATCCTGTGCCGCGAAGGCGAATGCCAGTCCTCCAATTCCCAGGCCTGTGATAATACCTGTTACCGGATATCCCTTAAGCTGCATGAAGAATACTATTCCAACAGCTGCAATAAGCACTTTTACAAGTTTTCTCAGAACAGGAATCAGTTGATCGTCCAGTCTGGATTCAGTTTCACCTGCCAGATCTTTCATCTGTATGGCCACATCGTCAGTGACAACATAGAGAACACGAATAACGGTGATTGTGAGAAGCAGCTGTATGATGTTAAGGGCAATGTGATTGACAGTTCCGTGAAGGTTCAGCACCAGAACCGAGAAATAAAAACCCGTAAATACCACCAGGAAGGCCAACGGGCTTGAGAGGCCGTGGAGAAGGACAGTAAGAAAGTTTTCTATTTTGTCTTTTGGCTTTCTCAGAATGGAAGCTACAAGCTTTCTGAGTATCAGAGAAATGAAAATTCCTGCAAGGAATAGTCCGATTCTGCCAATGGGAATTGAGCCGGGTGTATACTCGATTATTGTCTGAAATAGATTCATGTGTTCCTTTCTGTTCGCTTTGTTTGCTACTGACGAAGTTTGTTCCATCTGCAGTGAACTGTCAATGGCTGGTTGACGATTGACTGTATGTTGGGCATTATCGCTTTCACCACATTAATCAGGAGGAAAATTGAGCCCCAAGATGGAGAAGTACGGTAACTGGTTTCTGCAGCTGGCTTTGGCTCTGCTGGTATTTTTCGGATTCCTCCGTCCCTATGTGATTGAGGCATACCGTATACCTACTCCCAGCATGTCACCTACTCTTCCAGTAGGAGATCACCTGCTTGTGCTGAAGTCCGAGAATGGTCAGCAGATACCTTTTTCAGACAGAATGCCACCTCTGATCCACAATTTCAGAGGAGACCACAGATGGCTGCTTATGCCGGCCACCGGTTCAGTTGAGCTTGGGGAGAGCATTGTTTTCAGATATCCGGCAAACGAAGAAGTTACTTTCATAAAAAGAGTGGTTGCTCTGGAAGGCGATTCCATTCGGGTCAGCAACGATACATTGTATGTGAACGGATCTCCGTCTGAATGGGCTGTGGCCCATCAGGATGTTTTCAATTCCAGCATAATTGATGAAAAGTGGCCTGAATCTCTTCCCGGTCTCTATTCCTATGCAGAGGTAGCGGATCTTGCCTACGATGAGATTGCTTCTCATGTGGTACTTGATTCCCGGGGGAATCCCGTTTACATTGTACCTGAAGGACATGCCTTCATGATGGGTGATAACCGCGATCATTCCAGCGACAGCAGGATATGGGGCCCTATGAACCTGCAGCTTGTGAAAGGTCAGGCCATGGTCACCTACTGGTCATGGCAGCCTGGTGAGGGTTTGCCCAAGGTGGGAAGGATAGCACGACTTGTTCGCTGACACTTCGATTGCCCTGCCTTATTCCAGCAGGTTCTTTCATATGGTGCCTGTTCACTTTCTGGACCTGGATGCTCTCATGCGGGGAGGAACCGAGCTGCGGGATTTCAGAAAAGACTGTTACTGGTCCATCTCTGACGGATCTGATATTTTTACAAGACTTATCTTCAGACAGGGGAAACCCTATTACATTTCCGGCAGCGACTGCCTGGATTCCTCATCATTTCTCAGTATGGTGCGAAACGATAAAAGAGAGCTGCATCTTTCCCTTCATTTCCTTGAGGACAGGTCACTGGGTCCTGTGATCAAGTACCTGACGGAAGAACCTGTTTTAACCGAACTGGACAACTCAAGCGGAGAGCTTGTTCAGCTGCTGAAATCCCTTAAGAAATCCGGGGAATCAGGAATGATCAGTCTGCATGTAAGCGGAGGTTTGGCTCTGATACCCATATATGACGGCAAAATTTCAAAGGGATTCCTTCCAGGTTCCACTATCCAGGGCCGGGAACTGGTGAGTTTTCTTAAATCACCTGACGGCTCTGGAATGGCTGAATTCTTTGATGGTCCTGTTGCTGAACCCGCCGCTCTGGGTATCGGCGAGATCAATTTGATACTTGTTGCAGTGAATAAATGGCTGGAGAGCCTGGGACCTGTCTGGCCCCAGAGCAGGAGCCTGGTGCCTGGTTATGTAGAAAAGATAAGGTCTAAGTATCCATCACTGGAGCCTCTGATCTATGAAATCGAGGAAGGTCTTTCTCTCCAGAGTTTTATCGCAGAGAGTTCAGATTTCCCAAAAGCAATGGCAGCTCTGGTAAAATCTCTCTGCAAGAAGCATCCCTCTCCGGCAACTGCTCTTAAGCTGTTCAAGAGAATAAATGATGACAGAGCTGTTGCTCTGGAGTCAACAGGTCTGATGAAGCTTCTCTAGAACCCTTATCTTTCCCTGAACATCTTCATGTTCTTGTTGGATCCTATTAACCAGAGAAGATCTCCGTCTTCAAGAATATCCTGAGGGTTTGGAATGCGATACTCGTATTTTCCTGCAGGGTTTTTCTTCCCGATAAAGGCGATGTTAATCCCGTGAACTCTTCTGATGTCCAGATCAATCACCTTTTTCCCCAGCATGGCTTTCTTGGGCTCTGTTACGATCAGTTCCATATCTGATCGCAGGCGCACATACTCCTCGACTCCTGAGTATGTTATTTCCCTTGCCTTGGTTATTCCCTGTTCGTGTTCAGGTCTGTAGATCAGGTCGGCTCCCACAGCCTTCAGAATTTTTTCTTCCCGGTCGCTGCTGGCTCTGCTGTATACAGTTACCCCTTTTTCCTTCAGGATTGCTGTAATGATCACATTGCTGCCGAAGTTCTCACCAATTGCCACAACCACCTTGTCGAACTTGGTGACTCCGTGTCCAACAAGAAGAGCCTCATTTGTGCAGTCAAAGCAGATGGCATTGTTAACAAGATTCTTGATGTTGTCCACCAGCTCTTCCCTGGAGTCTATAGCCATGACCTCGGCACCCTGAAGCACAAGCTCCACGGCAAGGCTGCTGCCGAATGATCCCAGTCCTATAACCGCTATCTTTTTTGGAGAGTCCTGCATAGTGTTTTCCTGCCTTACCCTATGGTTATCCTGGCTTCAGGGTAGCTGTACCTTGATGTACGCACCCTTATTGTAGCAGCCGCAAGGGTTGCCGGGGCTGTTCGTCCAATGAACATGGTTATGATTATCACCCATCTTCCAGCGGTGGAAAGAATCTGTGTAACCCCTGTAGATAGTCCCACCGTACCGAAAGCGCTCATTGATTCGAAAATATAATCCATCTCATTGTAGTCTCCTGCGCAGTTTTCCGTGGATACCAGCAGGATGCTGCTGACTCCGAAGGTCGCCATACCCACAAGGAGCACCGCACCGGCCCGCTGAAGGTCGAAATTCGGTATCCGCCTGTTCCATATCTCCGGATTTTTTCGCTTTTGAATCAGTGACCGGAGAGAAAGGAAGAGAAGGCCGATGGTTGTAGTTTTTACTCCTCCGCCTGTACCTCCAGGTGATGCTCCTATGAACATCAGTATTACGAAAAACCACTTAACCGGTGGAAGAAGGGCTGCAGTGGAAACAGTATTGAATCCTGCTGTTCTCGGGGAAACTCCTTCAAGGAAACTGTTTCCGATTTTTTCCCATACAGTCATCCCCTCCAGTGTATTGCTCCATTCGAAAACAAGAAAGAATACCCAGCCTGCAACTATCAGGATGGCTGTTATAAGAATAACGAACCTGGCCTGAACAGGAAGGGATTTCTTCCTTCCTGTTTTCATTCTTGTAATCCAGTTCTGGCCAAGTACGGTGAGAAGCATGAAACCCAGGCCTCCCAGCACGATAAGCATTCCGATTATCAGACTTGTTGCAGGAGATGAGGAAAACCCTTCCAGGTTACTGCTGTTCAGACTGAAACCAGCATTGCAGAAGGCACTTACACTGTGGAAGATCGCCTGCCAGACCGTTTCTCCTGTTGACCACCCCAGGTTTTCCATCCCTGCCCATGTGTTGTAAAGCAGGAGTGCTCCAATTGTTTCTATGGTCAGGGTCCATATCAGGATGGAAATAAGTATGTGTTTTATGTCGTTGGCAAACTCACTGTCCATTATTCTTGTGATGTTCATAGTGTTGGTTACACCCAGGTTCTGTCCCAGTGAAAGGGCGAAGAAGGCAGCAAAGGTCATGAGCCCCAGACCCCCTACCTGAACGAGAACAAGAATCACAAGCTGTCCGATGAATGTGAAATCATACTCTGTATCCCTGACAACAAGTCCGGTTACACATGTAGCGCTTGTTGCTGTAAAAACAGCATCAACAGGACTGATTCCGGATGTGGTTGCTCTTGGAGACAAAAGGAGACCGGAGCCGATAAGGATCACCATGAGAAAACTGGCAGGAAGCAGAAGAGCAGGTGAGGATCTGCCGGTCAGGTTGATAAGGAAAGCGAAAATGGCTATGAGAGCCATGGCACCCAGATATCCGTTAACTGCCCAGGCCAGAGTCCATCTCTGAATTTCTCCCGAATTGTCTCCGTCAGCTATGGCTAAAACCACAGAAGCTGTGAAGAACAGGCTGAGTATCATCTGCCATGGTCTGCGTTTGATGTCACTTCTTGACCGTGTAATCAGGAACACCGATATGAGAACAGATGCTGCCATGACAAAAAGAGTTCCCTGAACAACGGTCAGAATCAGATGATTGGTAATCCCTGAAAAGTATCTGAGAATCACAAGAGTGAGGATAACAAAGGCACTGTGAATGCTCAGTGTCTTTTCAAAAAAGTCTTTCAAGGCTTTTCCTCTCTCTGTTATTTCAACCATATTTACAGTGTACGGATTTTCTGCTACAGCTCAAATAATAACAAAAAGGAGACAGTGAATGGACACCTCACTTTACCGTCGGTTTCTTCAGCTTAGACCACTGAATGTACAGAAGGCTCTTCCAGGCAGCAGGTGTGCTCTTGTAAGCGGGCGTGACATTGCTCTTGTGGCAGAGGAAAACCATGCAATTGTCATGGCCTGCAACATAAGAAATCCCCTGAGTGCATTCGGTATTCTGAAAGCAGCAAAGAAAGCAGACAGCTTTGTTCTGCTGGAGCTGGCTAAATCAGAAGCAGGTTATACCGGTGTCACATATGAAAACCTTCCGGGACTCGCCATGCACTATTCAAGCATTCTTGGTGACGGGGTTGTTTACTCTCTGCATATGGACCACTTCGCCATAAAATCCCATTCTGATCTTATGGAGGCAATCAGGATTGTCCCTGGAGCCATTTCGCAGGGATGGACCTCTGTTGCTGTGGATGCTTCCCACAACCATGACTGGGAAAATCTCATGTTCACCAGGGATCTTGCCATGCACATCCCGCCCTATATCGGTCTTGAAACAGAAGTTGGAGAGATAAAGGGTGCTGGTGTTCTAACCACTGTTGAAGAGGCGGAGTACTACATAGGAGGTTTGAATTCCTGGGGCATCTTCCCTGATTACCTTGCAATCAGCAATGGTTCAAAGCACGGTACTTACGACACCTCTGCAGGTGAAGATGAAGGAATTGATCTTGGAAGAACACGGGAGATCGCCAGTGCCATCTCAAAGTATGGAGTAAGCATAGCTCAGCACGGAATAAGCGGCACACCTCTGGACAAGGTGGGCCATTTCAGGGAATACGGGATCAATAAGGGCAATGTAGGCACACTCTGGCAGAACATTCTTTTCGGTCTTGAGATGGACCCGGAAAGCGGGAATGCAGTGATGGACGGCGGAAGCTACGTGAAAAGACCGGACATGGGAATTCCTGAAGAGATGTGGAACAGAATGAATGAAGCCGCTGATGAAAAAGGATGGCCCAGAAATTCCGGTAATTACAAAAAGCTGAATCTTCCGTTTCACAGTGAGATAATGGCTCTTCCCGCGGAGTACAGAGAGAGGATTATTCAGGAAACTGAAAAGTGGGCCCTCCGGTTCTTTGAAGCTTTCGGGTCCACAGGTCTGGGATCTAAAGTTATCAGTTCAATTGCAGACCGGGGAGACTGGAACTCCTCACCGGATAGAAGGATAGTAGCCGAAAGGGGTCATGCCACAGCTGCCAGTGCCCCTGACTGCGGCGAAGTTCTCAAAGACGGAGGAGACTACTCTGACTGATATCCGTGAAGTGCTTTACGGTGTTCGGATAATAGATCCGATTTCAAGAACCGACCTTGTTTGTGATCTTACCATGGAGAACGGGCTGATAGTTTCCATCGTACCGTCCATGGGTGCTCCTTCAGGCCTCTGGCTTCTTCCGGGGCTTGTTGACATGCATGTACACCTCAGGGTGCCGGGAGGAGAGGATTCAGAAACTCTTGAGAGCGGTCTTCGTGCAGCAATTGCAGGAGGTGTAACACATGTGGGAATGATGCCCAACACCACACCTCCAGTCGATTCACCGGCTGCTGCACTGGAAATTGCCTCACAGGGGAACCGTTTGAATCTTGCTGAAATTCATCCTGTTCCATGTGTTACTGTTGGACGGGCAGGGCTTCAGTGTACTGATCTTGAGGCATTTGCCGCCATGGGAATAAAGGCCTTTACAGATGACGGCAGCCCTGTCAGATCGGACAGGGTGCTTTCAGAAACATTCGCCAGGCTTTCTCCAGTGGGAGGTGTGGTGATCGAACATCCAGAAATAGAGGATCTTGCCTCCGGTGGAGCTGTTAATCTGGGGAGGGCCTCAGAGGTCACCGGAGCAAAGGGAATCCCGGAAGAGGCTGAGTATCTTGATGTGAAAAGATGTATAAATCTGCTTAGGAGATCAGGAACATCCAGCCGCCTCCACCTGACCCATCTTTCGTCTCCTGAAAGTGTGCGGCTGGTTCATCAGGCATCCGAGGAAGGTCTTCACGTTACATGCGATATCACTCCCCACCACATGTCTCTGGATGAGAACGATCTGATTACCCTGGGTTCAATTGCCAAAATGAACCCTCCTCTCAGATCACCTGACAGCAGGAACTCTCTGGTGGCACTTGCTTCGAAAGGACAGGTGGATGTTGTCGCAAGCGACCATGCACCTCACAGAGCGGAATCAAAAAATCTTCCAGTACAGGATGCAGCCTTCGGCATTACAGGTCTGGAGACTCTCCTTCCCATCACTGTTGATGTTCTGGTAAACAGCGCCGGTATGGCTCCACTGGAAGTAGTCCGCATGTTATCATCCGCTCCGGCTGATGTACTGGGGTTGAAACTCTCTGGAATCAAAGTGGGTGTGCCGCCTGAGATGGTCCTTTTCGACCCTGACAGAAAATGGACGTATGAAAGCACATTCTCCATGTCAGCCAATTCTCCCTATCTCGGCAGGGAAATCCGGGGAAGGGTTGTAAGAGTGTGGGCAGGAAAAGAATTGTACAGGGACGGTGAATTTGTTTAAACCAATACTGATAGCGCTTATTCTCCTCTCAGTCGCCGGATGTGCCTACTACAACACTTTCTACAACGCGAGAGAAAGCTACCAGGAGGCTCTTGAGTACGCCAGGGAGAACCCTGATGATCCTGCGCACCACGAGAAAGACCTTCTGGATGCAGCTGTGGAAGGAGCTGGAAGAGTTCTGGTGAAGTATCCGGAAAGCAGGTGGATAGATGATGCTCAGCTTCTGCTGGGTGATGCCCTGCTTCTCAGAGGGAAAAGAACTCTTGTGGGGAGTGGAACAAGTGATTTCCAGCAGGCAATGATGTCCTATTCATCAGTTCTTGTAATGACAGGCAGTGAGGAGCTTGCAGACAGAGCCAGGCTTGGACTGGGAAAAGCAGCAATGGAGCTTGAAAGATTTAATGATGCAGCTGCTGCACTGATGCAGGTCTCACCGGAAAACACAAGAAGGCATGTATTGAGCAGGCTGCTTCTCTGCCAGGCTTACATTAATTCCGGACAGCCATCAATGGCTGCTGCAGTGCACGATACCCTTGTACCTGGCGGCGGTGACAGTCTGGAAGCAGAGTACTACATCACAGGGGGCTTGATCCTGACCAGTCTTGGAATGCCGGACAGCGGTGCTGTTGTCTGCCTCAGGGCTACAGAGATCGAGAGCAGGGGAAATGTTTACTATCGGGCGCTGGTCACAGCGGCTGAGTGCTACATTGATGCAGGAATGCCGGAGAAGGCATCAATGGAATTGAACCGTTTGCTTCAGGGCTACAGGTCCAACAGAGAAATGGCTGATATTTCACTTCTCAAGGGAAGAGCAGATGAGCTTGCCGGTGACACAACTGCTGCGCTGACTGCCTACCTTGACGCTGCTGAACTGGATTCCTACCGTGAAACCGGAGCAGAAGCACTGTACAGAAGAGCAATACTCCTTGAGCACTCCGGGAGATATGACGAAGCTGTTCAGACTCTTCTTGACTGCTCCTCCAGGTCGGGAGACTTCATGTGGCTGAGAATCGCAGGAAACCGGCACAGAGACCTTGAGCTTTTCATAGCCTACTCTGACAGCGCCGGTTCAACTTCCGGAGACAGAGAGCTTCAATACAGGCTTCTGGCTGCTGAGAAGCGCATGGATCTTTACGGAGCAGACAGTGAAACTCTTGCGGAGTTTCAGCAGCTTGCCAATTCAGATCATCCACTGTTCTCCTCAATGGCAGAGGTGGTTCTTTGTGAGAATGGCGGTATTCCCCAGGACTCAATTATTACAGTTCTTACAGGTATTGTTCAGAGCATTCCAGGCAGTGATCTTGCGGGAAAGATCGAGAATCAGCTGAATCTCGTTCCTCACCGGCTTGCAGATTCAAGACCTTCAGCGGTACTTGAAGAGGTATGGAATCTCCTAGAGCAGGAAATGTGGGATGATGCCTGGAATACTGCAGACTCTCTCCTGGGTTCACCATTCAGCTATGAAGTGAGAGCTGAAGCGCTCTGGGCAGCCTACATGGCTTCTGAAGGTGCAAGAATGGATGGCGGCACAGTTGACAGCTACCTTGAGGAATTGACTGAAGAGTATCCTGACACTCCTCAGGGCATTCAGGCTGCATTAAGAAGAGCTCAGGGCCTTGAAGAAGACGAAGAAGGCGAAGAAGGCGAAGAAGGCGGAGGAGATGAATAGATGGCGAAGGCTGTTGATGTTCTTTGCACAGTGATTGAGAATGAAGAGATTCTTCCAGGGGTGCACAGAACTGTGTTCAGGTCTTCCGAGATTGCTTCAGCAGCTGAACCGGGGATGTTCATCCAGATTGAAGTATCCGGGGATGTTTTCCCGGTAACCCGGAGACCTTTTACGGTAAACCGCCTTGCAGGAAGCGATTTTGAAGTGATATTTGACGTGGTGGGCCGTGGAACTGAAATGCTTTCCGTTCTTGAACCAGGTGCTTCTGCAAGGGTACTGGGACCACTTGGCAACGGATGGCGGATCGAGAAAGGTTCTTCCTGGCTTCTTATTGGAGGCGGCCTGGGAGCTGCCGGATTTGATTTCCTTCTTCATCGTGTTCGCTGCAGCGGTGTTCTCATAGGAGCATCATCAAAGGACAGGGTTCTCCCTTTGAAACCGGACTGCCGGTATGTCATTGCAACTGAAGACGGGTCTGCCGGTACCACAGGTCTTGTAACGGATATTCTCCAGCAGGATCTTTTCTCCCAGGCGGATGTCATAGCTGTATGCGGACCTGTGGCAATGATGGAAGCTGTTTGGAATCTTGTTCCCGAAAGTGACAGGAGCAAAGTTCAGATATCCACTGAAAGCAGAATGGGTTGCGGATGGGGAGTTTGTGACGGATGTTCCATCCCGGTTGCAGGCGGTGGATACCGTAAATGCTGTACAGAAGGACCTGTTTTTCCAGGCACTGATATAGACTGGAAACGGTGGAAGGAGGCTGGATTGTGAATGCTTCTTCTTTGAACCGTCATCTCTGGGGTCAGGAGTTCCAGTCGCCGATAATGCTTGCCTCGGGAACTGCAGGATTCGGAAAAGAACTGTCTGCCATGAGCAGCCTTTCCGGAGCAGGAGCCGTTGTATCAAAGGCTGTAACTTATGAACCCAGAGCCGGTAACCCCCCTCCCAGGATTCTGGAAACCCGTTACGGGCTGTTGAATTCAATTGGTCTGGCTAATCCTGGAGTGTTTCATGTTTTAAACGAGATACTTCCATCTGTTGCGGATCTGACCTGTCCTCTTCTTATAAATGTAGCAGGTGAATCCGTTGAAGAATTTGCCAGGGTTGTGGAGGTTCTTGAGGGTACTCCGGTGCATCTGGGATATGAGATAAATGTTTCGTGCCCCAATGTTTCTCAGGGAGGAGCTGCATTCGGTGCTGATCCGGATACAGTAAGGATCGTTGCTGCTCTTGTTTCCCATGTTACGGAAAGGCCTTTCTCGGTAAAACTCACTCCCAATGGCGGGAATATTGTTGAGGCTGCTGTTGCTGCCCAGGAGGGTGGAGCATCTGCTGTTACTGTATGTAACACGTTCCTGGGGATGGATATAGACTGGAGAACAGGTCAAACCATTCTGAAAAGGAAGGTCGCCGGATATACTTCCCCGGCGCTTCTGCCTCTTGTGATTGCCAGGGTTTACCAGGTTTCAGATGCAGTTTCGATACCTGTTATCAGTTCCGGTGGTGTTTCATCAGGGGAGGACGTTCTGAAGCTGATCGCTGCAGGAGCAGAGATGGTCCAAGTGGGAACCCGTCTCATGAGAAGACCCATGGCAGCTTCTGAACTAATAGCTGAGATGCGATCTCTGCTGAGCAGATGAAGAAAACAGCCGGTTTGTTTGCCATGGCTCTCACGGTTCTTTCCGGATGCGGGCTTGTGTCTTCGCCTGCCTATGTTTACAGAGGTGTGCCGGCTGCTACTGCCATTGTTTCCGGTTTCATTCAAAGGGGCACGGCATCCTGGTACGGGATCCCTTTTCACGGCAGGCAGACCGCAAGTGGTGAAACATACGACATGAACGGTATGACCTGTGCTCACAGAACCCTGCCGTTCGGTACAGTTCTTCTTGTTACCAATATGGGAAACGGAAGATCAGCAACCGTACGCGTTACCGACAGAGGGCCTTATGTTTCAGGGAGAATTATTGATCTCTCCAGAGGCGCTGCCTCTGCTCTTGACATGCTGGCCACTGGTACAGCGCAGGTTGAACTGAAGGCGGTTGGAAATGAATGATGCCAGAATATATGTTGCCCTCACAAGCAGTTGCGGTGCTGACGCACAGGAGATGCTGAAACCCCTTTCCGGTCTCCCTGTAGGTGTCAAGATAGGCCTTGAGCTGTTTGTAAAAGAAGGGCCGGGCATTGTTGAAACTCTTCAGAATCAGGGTTTTCCTGTGTTTCTTGATCTGAAGTTCCATGATATTCCCTACACAGTTGCCGGTGCCGTGAAGTCAGCCTGTGCCATGGAGCCTGACATAATCAATGTTCACGCTTCAGGCGGCAAAGCCATGATGATGGCAGCTGCCGGGGCAGTTACAGGTAAAACCAGGATAATTGCCGTTACAGTTCTCACAAGCATGGACAGTGAAGATCTGAAGCTTCTGGGATCATCGGGTCAACCGATTGAAGTTGTGAAGAAACTTGCCATGGCAGCACAGGAGTGCCGGCTCCACGGAGTGGTGTGTTCTCCTGTAGAAGCTGCTGCAGTCAGAAATGCAACCTCTGATGACTTTCTCATTATCACCCCGGGAGTCAGACCTGCAGGTGCAGCTGTCGGTGACCAGAAGCGTGTTATGACTCCCTTTGATGCTATCAGAAACGGTGCAACCGCCCTGGTTGTAGGCAGGCCGATTACCGGGGCAGATGATCCCGGAGCTGCTGCCGAGGCCATTCTGAAAGAGATAAGCAGAGCCCTGGAAGGATAGGATGTCTAAGAAAGCAGGTGCTTTCTCCTTTCTCAGGGCAGGAATCACACTTTTCTCCATTTGCATTCTTGCGGTGATACTGCGTACGGCAGTTTCGTCACAGATAAGCAGCAGACTTCTTGAGTTTGATTCCCGGGCTGAATGGACCAGTGTGCGCTGGAGCAGGGATGCTGTGTGCATTCTCAACCTGCAAATGCCGGCTTACGGTCTTCAGGCGGATAGTGTATGGGTTCTGCTTGAAGGCGATCTCATCCACCCCCGACCTTCTCATGTGGTGATCAGCGGCGGGGTTCTGGATCTTTCTGAAAGCTCCAGGGGAAGCAGCGGCAGCGGGAACTCTCCTTCTGTGCCTTTCATATGTCTTCAAGACGCTGAGTTGTCTGACGGGTCTCAAATCTTCGCCTGCCGCAGAGGGGCAGAAGATGTTCTATGGACCAGAGGGACCTGGGGTGAGATAACTGCGCATGGATACGGAAACAGTTTCTCTGCTGTGTTTTCAGAATTGTCAAGGCTGCCTGTTCTGGACAGGGATCTTCCCGGGTTCGTAAACGGGCACTCGATTTCAGGAATGTGTTCAGGCACCAGGGGAGATGGCATTGCTCTTTCAGGTGAGTTGACAGGGTTTGACGGCGGGAGTGCTTCTGCAGTATTCAGCTATGTGAATTCACATGACGCGGAAGAAGCCAGTCTGGCAATGGATTTCTCACAGGTGGGTGGTCCTGCAATGCAGCTTCTTGACAGCCTGACCTGTGGTGGTGTGATGACAGCAGTACCATCAGGCTCTCTCCATGTGAGCATGCAGGACTCCGACTCACTTTTCTTTCTCACTGATCTGCATTTTGACAGTATATCTGTTTTCAGCCAGGCTCTTGCACCTGATACTTTCTCCACTGAAGCTTCTCTTTTCTGCAGCGGCTTCATTTTACCTGGAAGAAACGAGCTTTCAGTGGATTCAGGCTGGGTCGCATTGAACTCGGCAGTGGTATTCTTTGATCTTGAGTGCTCATGGGGAGAGAGAAGGCGTCTTTCCATTGATCTTGGTAATCCGTCTCTGACCGGTGAAGATATTACAGCATCGATCCCTCCGGAATTACTGGGGCGGCTGAGAGGTCTTTCCCTTCATGGCGAGCTGGAATTCGCAACTGAAATACTTCTGGACTGGGACTATCCCGACAGTTCTGATTTTCACATAGATATCGATGCATCCAGACTTATGGTTGGCTACAGCCCTGTTAGTTTTTCTGCTCTTCGAGAGCCGGATGGAGGGGCTGTCTGCACAATGAGGGATTCATGGGGAAACACCAGAACAATTGCCCTGGATACTCTTAACAACAGATCCTTCGTTCTCCATGACTCAATTCCTCCTTTTTTTGAACCCCTTCTGTGCTGTGCGGAAGACGGTTCTTTCCGCAGGCACCACGGTTTCAGTGAATACCACATCCGGAATTCCATCAGGGCTGATATGGTGGAGGGGCGATTTGTAAGGGGTGGATCAACACTTTCCATGCAGCTTGCAAAAAATCTCTTTCTGGGCAGAGAGAAAACTCTTGCCAGAAAACTTCAGGAAGTCTTTCTTACATGGAGAATGGAAAGATGGCTCACAAAAGACAGAATAATCGAGCTGTATGCCAACATAGTGGAACTTGGCCCGGATGTTTTCGGGTTTAACGAAGCAGCACACTACTATTTCAACAGTTCATTCTCAGATTTGTCTGTGAGAGAAACAGCATTTCTGGTGTCAATACTTCCCGGTCCCAGACTCTACCACCGTTTCGGCGAAAACGGACGGCTTCCTGAGTACTGGAAATCCTATGTTGAGAGACTCATATCCATATGTGGAAACAGAGGATGGCTTGACAGGGATATTGTTTCTCAGGCCCTTGACGACAGCCTTGTTTTCAGTGGTCCTGTGTTGCGCAACGGTGTTGACAACTGAGGTTCGCAAAACTATTAGCATGATGTATATAACATGATATATGGACAAGTTTGAAGGAGGGGACCCAATGACCTTGAACGATAGCGGTGCCTTTGAGCTGAACCACCGCGGGCGGATTCACCGTGCTCCCGATTTCAACCACCTGCTGGAGTGGGTGAAGGAGTACAGAGTCACAAGCAGTGACAGTTTCAGACAGGCCGGCAGTGAAGAGTGGATTCCGGTTATGTCAAGGAGGGAATTTGCCTCTATACTGAACCCTGACAATCAGTGGACAGTATCCATGCAGAGTGGTGTTTTCAGGGTTCCTTCCTTCGATATGCTTGTGAGATGGGCCAGAGAGGGCCGGATAACTGATGATGCTGTGGTGGAGGGTCCCAGGACGCCTCCAGGAGGGGTTAAGGCATCTGCGCTGCCGGCACTGGCTCCTCATCTGAAAGATCTCCCTGCTGAAAAAACACCAGCAGTGCTTCTGAACATTGACGGAAGGCAGTATACCGCTCCAGACGCCTCTACTGTGCGGGAATGGATCAGAACTTCAAGAGTCCCTGTGGATTCCACCATCTCCCTGGATGGCAAAACCTGGGAACCTGTCAGCATGTGCGGTCTCTTTGATCTTGAAGACTGGCCCAGAGCTGCTCACGGGAGAGTGGAAGAGAAAGAGCTTCCTGAGATGCCTGAGATTTCCAGACCTGCGGCAGCTGAAGAAAAGGAAACTGAGAGCATTCCTGAGAAGACAGAGGAAGCCATTCCGGAGAGCGAACCCGATCCTGAGTCTGAAAGCGAAGTATCAGATGCAGGTGAAGCATTTTATACTGTTAGCACAGGAGAATCAAATATAACAGTTGAATCCCCTGCTGAACTGAAAAGGCTGTTGAAAAAAAGACTGATCTTTACATACGATGAGATAAGGCATCACTCTTTTTCTGAAGAATCAATTTCAGTGGGGGAATTCCTTGAGAAGGAGAGAAAGCGGTGTAAAAAGCGACTGCTGTGGATATGGTCAGTTCCTGTGCTTGCCGCTGTTGCCGCCGCTCTTGAAATTGCAGGTGTGATGGAGATCATTCCATGGTTCTGATAACGGATCTACTGGAAGCCAAACGTGACGGAAGAACTCTTTCAGGAGATGATTTTCGCTTTCTTGCATCAGGAGTTGCCGATGGTTCAATCAGTGATTACCAGGCAAGCGCATTCCTCATGGCAGCATACATCAACGGGCTTGACCCTGAAGAGACCCTTGCACTTACAGAAGCAATGCGGGACAGCGGGGAAACGGTAGAATGGGACCCTTCTCTCAGCCCCCTTGCGGATAAACACAGTACCGGTGGCGTGGGGGATAAGCTGTCACTGATACTGGCCCCTCTTGCAGCATCAATAGGGATCAGAATTCCAATGATCAGTGGAAGGGGTCTGGGGCACACCGGCGGAACCCTGGACAAGCTTGAATCCATACCGGGATTCAATGTAAATCTCTCTCTTGAGGAATTCAAGGCCCAGGTTGAGGATATCGGCCTGTGTATGATCGGTCAGACTGACAGTCTGGCACCGGCAGACAGGAAACTTTATGCACTTAGAGATGCCACTTCAACTGTAACCTCAATACCTCTGATCTGCGCAAGCATTCTATCCAAGAAGCTGGCGGAAAACCCTGATATTCTCGTCTTTGATGTCAAATGCGGATCCGGAGCATTCATGAAGAATCCTGAATCAGCAGGTGAACTGGGCGAATCCCTTGTCCGTATCGCAAAAATGTCGGGAAAGAAAGCCAGTGCCCTTGTAACTTCCATGAATACACCCCTGGGACTTGCCTCAGGTAATGCCCTCGAGGTGCAGGAAGCCCTTGACATTCTCAGGAACAGAGGCCCGGCAGACAGTACAGAGCTGACAGTCAGACTTGTTTCGGAAATGGCTTTACTGGCAGGTATCGAAGATGGAGAATCTCTTTGTCTGGAAAGTTTGGCCACAGGAAAAGCCTTTGATTTGTTTCAAAAAATGATTGAGGCCCAGGGTGGTGATCTTGCCGCCTTCGAAGCTCTTGGGCCTGCCCCGTTCACAACAGAAGTGAGAGCTTCCAGAACAGGATACTGGTACGGACCCGACGCATTTACTGTAGGCCGAGAAGTGCGCATTCTAGGTGGTGGAAGATTCCGGATCGAGGATGTGGTTCATCCACTGGTGGGCTGGGCGCAGGAAATTCCCTGTGGTTCACCTGTGGAGGACGGGGCAATTCTTGGACTGGTTCACTCGCAGGATGCCGCCTCCGGCAGAAGAGCCGCCTTACGGATTTCGGAAAGCTTTATCTGGGACAGACCTTCAGATCCACTGATCTACAGGGAGATCCGCTGATGAGAACGATCAACACTGATGCTGTTCCGGATACCCTTCTCAGAGACGGGATCATTTCCCAGTCTGCTTATGACCGCTTCAAGAGGCTTCTTGAAAATTCAAACGAAGATCCACTGGTCCTTCTGGTGTCCAGCGGAATTATAAGTGAGGAAGATCTTTACAGACACCTTGCAGAGCTTGCCGGTCTTCCTTATGCAGATCTGGACCCTCTGGAACTTGATTATCAGGCTGTTACTGAGTGCTTTCCCGGTGCTTTTGCCCAGGCAAACGGTATTGTGGCTTTCAGAGATGATGGAGACTCAATATTCATTGCCGCTCACAGAATTCCTTCTCCTGCCCAGCTGGACGACATGGAGAATATGCTCCGGAGAAAAGTGGTTCTTTATCTCAGCAGACCAGGTGCAATAGACAAGGTTATAAGGCAGTTCTACGGGCTTCACAGTTCCATTCTGGCTGCCACCAGGCAGCTTTCCACTGAGGACCAGATTGATCTGGGAAATCTGGAACGATTTGTAGACAGTACTGCTGACAGATCCATCGAGCCAACGGATAAACCTGTAATCAACGCGGTGAACCATCTTTTTCAGCATGCATTCGAAGAAAGAGCAAGTGATATACACATTGAACCGCATCGCGAGAATACAATTGTCAGATTCCGCATAGATGGGATACTTCATCTTGTTTACAGGTTACCCAGACGCCTTCATCTCACTATAACGAGCCGGATCAAGATGATCGCAGGGCTGAATATTGCAGAAAAGAGAAGACCTCAGGACGGCAGGATCGGAACGCAGTACGAGGGAAAACCTGTTGAGATAAGATGCTCAACGGTTCCTGTGGCCTTTGGAGAAAAGATCGTCCTGCGGATACTTGATCCTGGAATTCTTATGCAGGACCTTGCCGCGCTGGGGTTTGCTCCGGGAGATCTTGAGAAGTACAATGAACTGATTTCGTCACCAAACGGACTGATACTGGTAACCGGTCCAACCGGCAGCGGCAAGACAACAACTCTCTACTCCAGTCTTACAGCCATATCCTCCGAGCGTAACAACATTACCACAATAGAGGATCCTGTAGAGTTTGTAACGGATGATTTCAACCAGATCGCTGTTCAGGCAGCTATTGACCTTACTTTCATTACAGCTCTCAGGTATGTATTGAGACAGGATCCCGACATAATCATGGTGGGAGAGATCAGGGACAGAGAAACAGCTGTCAGTGCAATGAGAAGCGCTCTTACAGGGCATCTTGTCCTGAGTACTCTTCACACAAACGACGCTGCCTCCACAGCAGTAAGGCTTATGGACATGGGAGTGGAGCCTTATCTTCTGGTAAGTACTCTCAGGGGGATCATCGCCCAGAGGCTTGTGCGAACTATATGTCCCCACTGCAGAGAGAATTACATCCCAGATGAGGCTCAAAGGAGGATTCTCGGTATATCTGAAGGAATCAGCCTTGTGAGAGGAGCCGGATGCAGAGAGTGCAGAAATACCGGGTACAGAGGTAGAACAGCACTATTCGAACTGATGGTTATTGATGAAGATCTCAGAAAAGCGCTGATTGAGAAAGCGCCTATGGAGGAGATAAGAAAACTTGCTGGAAAGTCGGGTATGAAGACATTGAGAGAAGCAGGCACTGCCAGGGTACTGAATGGAGAGACTACCGTTGAGGAACTCATAAGAGCAACAGCAGGCAGATTATGAGAAGAACAGCAGCAACCGGAATTCTGATGATGGTACTTCTGGCGGCATGCGGCGAACCTCCGGATGATTTGAACTCACCTGGACAGGACTCAACTGTTGTACGCAGCATACCTGACACACCTCTTGATATAGGGCTGAAATTCTCCAATAAACTCGGCATGAATGATCCCGGGTGTTTTGTTTTTCTGTCCCATGCCTACCGGGATTCTCTGGAGAGACTTGATCAGTCTCCCTGGGAGATCTTCGGCAGATGGAGAGGTTTCGACTCGGGAGGAAGGCTTACCGCTACTGTTTCCGGAGACGACAGTCTTTACCGGACAAGCTATTACTGTTCAATTGTCCGCCTGGAGGAACTGCCTCCGGTTATCAGAATCGACTTTGTACTCATTCAGGGAGAATGGCTTATTGAGCACATTGAGAACGAGCTCCCCGGAAATGTAATTGATTCTCTCAGTGTAGAGAATCAGGCAGCTCTTGTTCTTGAGAACCCTGTGATAAGAAGAGAGATGCGGCTTGCAGGAATGCTTCTGGATGACATTGATCTGGACAGGAACACCCACTGGGAATCCTGGAACGCCGCACAGGAAGCAGGAACATCATTCGAGGATTACATCATGGAGCTTTCTCAGGAAAGCTACTCTGTTCTGGCACTGAGCAATGTAAGAGCCGCCGCCAAGCTTCAGATTGTTCAGGACAGGGCCACATTCCAGGTTACCGATGTTCCTGTGGAACTGCGGGAACTGGTTGCCGCCTGGAGAGAGCTTGCATATCTCGAGAAGGCTGTTCTCAGAGCCAATCACGAGGCAATGCAGAATCTGAGACAGACCGGAACCTGGATGGGACCTGATGTTGAGGAGGAAGCAGCCCGGATAGCCTTTCTCAGGAATGCATTCTATTCTGTGGAACTCCTGATTGAGGAGAGAGATACCATTTCAACCGTTTACCCTGTTCTTCTTACCTGCGGAGCAAGTGAACCTCTGGAAAATCTGATGTTGAGCCTGGATCCTCATCAGCTTGAACAGAAGGTGGAGAATGACATAGGCATTCCCGTCTGGCGCGCCCTGGGAGTTGACATGAACGGTGATCTTGACCCTGAAAGAGTTCTCTACTGGGCCGGTGACCTCTACCTTTTCCTTGGCACTCCCACGGGCTACAGACTGGTCTGGAGAAGCTGGGAAGATTTCCAGAGCGACTTTCACAGTCAATTCGGAACCCAGACATCTCCTGCAGGATACAGAAGTGTTGTGCTTGTAGGGAACAGCGGAAATTATGAATATGAACTTTCTCTGGACGGGGAAAACAGACCTCTGTTCACAAGGTCTTCAATTGTCTCTGATTCCGTTCTGGTTCAGGACGACATTCTTATGGACAGCCCACTTCTGAACGGAGCAGGGAACTGATGAAACGAGTATTTACCGGAACAGGTTACTGGCTTGTGATTTTCATAACCATAGGATTTTCATTCAGTGGAGGATTCCTGTACAGGGTCTGGAATGACAGCGCTGTTGCTTTCAGCCAGGCCAGGGGTAACCTGCTGGTTGCAGGGCTCAGGGGAAACGAACCTGTGAGTGCAACAAGGATATACGATTGCAATGGTGAACAGCTTGCTACAGCCTTTGTGGAGAACAGGTATCCTGTCACCCTGGATCAGGTGAGTCCATGGGTCACCACGGGCTTCATAGCTACAGAGGACCGCAACTTCTACACCCACTCAGGTGTTGACATGCAGGGAATATTCAGATCCATAGTGCACAATATCAGAACAGGCGACAGTCATGGAGGAAGTACCATTACTCAGCAGCTGGCCAGGGGGCTGTTTCTGGAACAGGATCAGACATACCAGAGAAAGCTCCAGGAAGCTTTTATCGCTATGGAAATAGAACGGCAGTTCACAAAGGATGAAATTCTTGAGATGTACCTGAATCAGGTGTATTTCGGCGCTGGAGCACACGGAATTGAGGCTGCCGCAAGAACATATTTCGGAGGGATCACAGCGGCAGAACTTACTCTTTCCCAGTCAGCCATGCTTGTGAGAATGGTGAAGAATCCCAGTGGATTCAATCCCCTGAGAAGTCCTGACAGATGTCTTGATCAGAGGAATATTGCCCTTGTAATGATGGAGGATGTGGGAATCATTTCCCCTGAACAGAGGGCGGAAACATCAGTGCTTCCACTTGGGGTGGATGTTCACCGATACGAACTTGAACAGGACTGGGACTATTTCACAGAGTATGTGCGTCAGTATCTGGTGGGTCGCTATGGCTGGTCTGCAGTATACGAACAGGGTTTGGAGGTTTACACGACCCTTGACCCGGAAATACAGGAATACGCGCGACTCGCCATTGACAGTGTGCTTGCTTCCAAGGAGCCGGAGTGGGATTCTCTCACCGGTGAGTGGCTGGAGAACAGCGAAAGCCTGAGATATGAAAGTTCCTGGAACCACTGGCAGGCGGTGGAAGACACCACGGCAGGAGCGCCTGATTACATTCAGGGTGCTCTGGTTGCAGTTGACCCCACAACAGGATACATAAGAGCCATGGTGGGAGGAAGAGATTTTCAGGACAGCGAATTCAACAGAGCAACCCAGTCAAGAAGACAGCCGGGAAGTTCATTCAAACCTTTCTTTTACGCTGAAGCAATTGAGCAGGGGTGGTCTCCAGGCAGTGTGATTCTTGATCAGCCTGTGGTGGTGGATCTTGATCCGGGTACATGGCGACCTAGAAATTATGACAGGGAATTTCACGGAATGGTTACCCTGAGAGAGGCTCTGGCAAGGTCATACAATGTGAGTGCTGTAAGGATTGGGAATGCGGTTGGTATTGAAACAGGAGCTGCGAGAGCAGCTTCCATGGGGATTACTTCCAGGCTTCCAATTGTAAATTCTCTTCCTCTGGGAAGCTGCATGGCGAATCCTCTGGAGATGGCAAGGGCATACATACCCTTCGCCACAGGCGGTCTGGCAAGGAATACAACCGCTATTCTGAAAGTGGAGGACAGGTACGGTAATCTTCTTGAAAGCAATGAACAGCCGGATCCTGGAAGAAGGGTTCTCAGCCAAACCGGTGCATATCTTATGAACGGAATGCTTCAGTCTGTTCTCAGAGCAGGTACAGGTACAGGAGCACACTGGTACTGGGGTGGAGCTTACGCAGGCAGAGAAGCCGGAGGAAAAACTGGAACCACCAGTGATTATGCAGATGCCTGGTTTGTGGGTTTTACACCTGATCTGGTTGCTTCGGTATGGGTCGGGTACGATAACCATGTTATCAGGATGCGACTTCAGAACGGCAGAGGACAGTCAGGCAGCAGTATTGCCCTTCCTATCTGGAACAGCTTCATGCGCAGGGTTTTCGCTGATGCAGACAGGGCCACTGCTCCGGAGTTTCCCGGTCCTGAACCCGGCACTGTAGAGGAAGTGGTCATCTGCAGAATTACCGGACAGCTTGCAAACGCAGCATGCGCCGAGAACTCAAGAGAAGAGCTTTTCTGGCAGGGTACCGCTCCTACTTCCACATGCATGCTTCACACTGACAGTACAGGATTCGCCTCTGACACCACACTTGGCGAGTTCAGCGACTTCGACAGAAACTACGGCAGAGGAGACAGCTGATATGAACGATAAATTTTACCTTATTCTCGGGCTGTGCATCGCTGCCTTTGTCTATCTGGGATACAGATTGATCAAATCACCTGTCTGGAAACAGCGACAGCTTCAGAAAGCATCCAGAATGGCCGCTGAAGGCAGGGTTGATGACATGATCAGTTATCTTGAGAAAAACAGAAACAGGAAGAAGGTTTCCTGTCCTCTGACAAACGCCCTTGTTTTCTATTTCATCAGAAGCGGTGATGTTGACAGAGCAGAAAAAACAGTGATGGAAGCGGTGGGAGCCGGTGACAGCAGCGGAACCGCTTTTGCCCAGATGGCATACATCGCCCAGCAGCGTGGAGATAATCAGAACGCTGAAAAGTTCTACAGAAACGCTATGATAAAGGACGAGAAGCTCGCAGGCACTATGAAAGTCAATCTCGCAGGCCTTCTTATAAACATGGATGAAAGGCTGGACGAGGCAGAAACCCTTCTGGAAGAGGCTCTTGAGGAGAGAGAAGGTGCCGGGAAAAGTGGCGTTTACCTGAACCTTGCAATGCTTCACATGAAGCGTAAAGACCTTTCAAGAGCGAGAATGAGCGCTCTCACCTCTGCAGAGCTTCTACCTGACAGTCCTCTCACAAGGCTGGGGAAGGCTCAGGCTCTTGGACTTGCAGCCAGGTGTTCAGCAAACATGGGTGACAGAAAAGAAGCTGAGAGAATGGCAAAGAAAGCCTTGAAGGTCCTGAATGAAGAACCGGGAACGGAAAAACTGCAGCAGGAACTTTCTGCGCTTATTTCATGAAGAAAGCTCTCTGGGCCATAGCACTTGCCATTGTTCTGTATACGATTCTGGTGCTTCGTTCTGATGTTTCCAGAGTTATCAGTGCAGCAGATTCCATAAATCCAGTATGGATACCGCTGTTCCTTCTTCTTCCTCTCCTGAACTACTTTCTGAGATTTCTGAAGTGGCACTATTTTCTTTACCGTGTCAATGTGAAAATTCCTGCAGGCGAAAGCTTTCAGGTGTTCATAGCCGGTTTTTCCATGACAGTATCTCCCGGCAAGATGGGGGAGCTTCTGAAATGTGTACTCCTGAAGCAGTCAAGAAACATTCCTTTGGAGCAAACCAGCCCGGTTGTTGTTGCAGAGAGGCTTACTGACCTGATCAGTATGGTCTTTCTTGCTCTTGCCGGGGCTCTTCTCACAGGGAGTAAGGTTGGTATACCTGCATCTCTGGCCGGGATTCTCTTTGTTGCTGCGGCTCTGTTTGTTCTGCTTAACGGATGGGCATGGAGACTGTTTGAGAAAACCGCGCTGAAATTTCCCTTTCTTAACAGGAGAAGCGACTCATTTGAGGGTTTCCGGAGTGCAGCGGTTAAACTGCTGGATATGAAGAGCATGCTTGTTTCAGTACCTCTGGGAATGTTGTCCTGGGGAATTGAGGCAATGGTGCTCACCGTTGTTGCCGCATCAATGGGATATTCGCTGCCAGGCGGGGCAGCCCTTCTCTCGCATGCTGCAGGAAGTGTAGCAGGTGCCGTATCCATGATTCCCGGGGGATTGGGTCTTACTGAGCTTACAATAGATGGAATACTTGGAGACTACATGCCTTCAGCAGCAGCCACTGCAACAACTCTTCTAATGAGATTTGCAACACTGTGGTTCAGCGTTCTGCTTGGTGTTGGTGCGCTGGGTCTGATCAGATACAGGAGAGGAAAGGTCAGGAACTAG
>CAYLRO010000005.1:0-99486 GCA_964386635.1 uncultured bacterium
TGGTGTTGGTGCGCTGGGTCTGATCAGATACAGGAGAGGAAAGGTCAGGAACTAGAGACCGCTGCTTACATCTCCGGGATTGATCAGCCTTTCCTGGCTGGAACCACCGTTGAACAACCTGTTCGAGTTGTTTGCTGAGCCGTTTCCGGGGCATATGGGTGCAACACCGACAGAAGGTCCGGTGAGACAGTTGATGGCACCGGAACTGGGGGCTCCACCACCCTGACAGACAGCCTGCCAACCGTTTTCAGCTGCTCCAACAATGCTTGTCAGAACAGGCTTTTCATAACACACAGGGAATAAATTCATATCATCAGGCTCCATTTCAACAGAAAGCTGCAGCTTATCAGATGCCGCGCAGTGAACCAAATTGTATCTCATCTGTTTCCCTGGCGGCATCGAGCTGTCTACCAGGAAAATACTACCATAAAAGTCTTCTGACAACTCGACAGTAATATTTTACAACCCAGAGCGGTGAAAGTGGTTCCGGTAATGAGACCCTGCCAACGGCTCTGTATCTGCCTCCTGCAAGTACTCCTTTAACTTCCGGAATCATTTCATCTGCCGGGAAGTATCTTTTATACATGTCCCGTCCGGATCTGTCTCCTCCTGATACAACAACTGAGAAGCCCTGGAAGTTCCTTACACTGAGAACCCTGTGAACTGTCTTATTGAATCCATCCTGCTCAGGGAACACTGCAATCATACCGGGTCTGAGTTTGCTCACCGGCAGTAACTCAGCTTTCAACAGGTCTCCGGGAATGAGATTCGGCCACATTGAGAACCCCCTGACATTACCGCGAATGAAAAGAGGAGTTTCAGACATTTCAGGGAATCCTGATCAGGTGTTCCGGGTCCTGGCTGATATCGTATCTGAGTATGTGAACAGGGAAAAGATGCATAAGGCTTTCAAGGAATCTGAGTGCCTGTTTCTGCTCATGAGGTTCCAGATGCGGCCATGCCAGAACAGGTAAAGTTGAAACTGCCCGGTAAAACGCATATTCCGGTTCTACAGGGAAGACCAGAGACGGGGTTCCCTTTTCAATGAAATAGATACCGTAAAGCGGTGCTCCCTGAATATCCTCGATCCCTGTAGCCTGCTTCATTGAACCGCATGGAAGACATCTGATTATCCCGTCTGTTCCTCTGGCAACAACCACACTGTCGTCGGCGATGGCTCCGAACATGGACCTTGACAGTTTGCTCATCAAAGTAGACTTTCCTCCCCCTGAGGGGGCTAAAAACAGATGAGAAATGTTATTTTCAGCTACAGCAGATGCATGAAGAACAACACCATGGGGAAGTACTGCTCTGGTCTGAGCCCTGAGAATGAACCGATCCATCATCTCTGAAGGAGCCTTGTTGCCGGGAAGAGCCCTTCTTCCCATGCCGCCTGACAGAGGGCATCCGGAGACAAAAGACTTCCACCTGTTTCATTGTTGTTCACAATACACCTCCCGATGCAGGAGTCTCTGTGAATGCATACTGAGCACACTCCCTGAAGCTTATCCGGAAGGCTGTTCCTTATGGTGTTAAAAACAGGAGAATTTTTCCAGGCTGTTTCCACAGACACCTCCGGGAATTTTCCCCAGGACATTTCTCCTCTGGAGAAGCCCACACCGCAGAGAGAGAATGTACCGTCAGGCAGCACTCCCATCAGGTTTCTCACAGGGCAGTAGCCCAGATCTTTCAGACGGTTCAATGGAAGAAGAGCTGCAGGCACAGAGGGTATGACCCAGAGTGGAGTTTCATCAGATATCCATTTGAAGAAATCCAGGACCTCCCTGATGTCCATTCTCTGGTAGAAGTTTTCCCATTTTCCTCTGCCTGATGGTGTAATGAAATTAATCTTAAGTGTGTTCACCCCGAGATCCCGGATCAGTTTCACCATATCAGAGATTGGTTTTCTGTCTGTTCGGGAAACGGACATGATTACCTGTGAGTTTATACCCTGTTCAACCAGTTTTCCTGCAAAGTTCACTGTACTCTGCCACGCCCCTGGTTTTCCTCGGAACAGATCATGTGTTTCCCGGTGTGCGCTGTCGATGCTTGTGGAGACGAAGAAGGGAGGATGGCTCTGGAATGCTTCCCATAAACCAGGGGGAGTTACAGTACCGTTGGTTTCCACAGTGACGCTTCCGAAAATCGAATGAGCACTGAGATAGAGCGGTATAACTTCCGGGTAAAGAAGAGGTTCCCCTCCAGTGAATTTTATACTGCTGCAGCCCAGTTCCCGGGCCTGCCGGAACAGTTCACTCCAGATGTTCACGGTGAGTGTCTGACCATCTCCTGTTCCCTCATTAACCCAGCAGTGTTTACAATGAAGATTGCACCCGCCTGCAGGGTTGATATACAGCACCCGCAGAGGGACATTTTCGGGAATTACAGGTTTTCCACAGCCAGTTTCAGACACGAGAGCCTGTCCTTTCCAATGCATTCACCTGAGCTGAGAGATTCCACAGGGCAGCCGCCTGTGCAGTAACTCAGAAACCGGCATTCTGCACATTCGGGATTATCGCTTCTGTTTCTGTTCAGGTAAGAGGTGAATTCATCCATTTTACTTCCGGTAAGGATATCGTGTAGAGAGTTTTCAGTAATGTTGCCCAGGACATAACCCGGCAGGTGATCACAGGGAGTGACACTGCCGTCAGGGAAAACTGTGATTTTACCCCTGCCGCCTCCGCATGCGTAGGCTCTGTCAGGCATTTTCTTCAGTTTGCCTGCAAGATAATCCCTTGCCCTTGCCCTCATGTCCAGTATAGTTCCCTGAACAAATCCAGGTGTTTTCCTGTCAAATTCTTCCAGTTCTGAAGCTGCTTTTGACATTGCTTTCCTGCCGGGTATCAATTGTCTGCTAAGTCCGGGACCTGCGAGAACAAAGTTATTGAATTTTATCCAGTCAGCTCCCAGCGACAAAGCAAACTCGGCTGTTTCTGCAAGGCGGTTTATATTCAGGCTTGTAACAGTACAGTAGAAACCGAATGGCATTTTTGCCATTCGAAGCATTTTTACTCCCAGAACCAGTTTTTCAAATACACCCTCACCGCGCTGGCTGTCAACTGTTCTCATATCAGGACCATCAAGACTTATCATGAATTCATTCAATCTTGATGAACACTCTTTGAGGGTTTCAATGATTGCCGGCTTGATCAGGGTTCCGTTGGTATTTACCGAAAATCTGAACAATCTCCGGTGGACAGCTCTGATAAAATCTGTGAAATCCTCTCTCGCCATTGGCTCGCCGCCTGTAATGGTGAGTTTCAGAACCTTGCTCCGCTGGAGTTCATCAAGAATTTTCTCCCATTCAGGGAGGGTGAGGTCTTCAGAAAGATTTCCGTGGCTTGTTACAGAGCAGTGTCTGCATTTGAGATTGCACCTGCCTGTAATGAGAATACTGGCTTCTCTGGGTGAAACCCACCAGGATGCGGTCAAGCCAGAACACCCTTTTTACGCATTTCAGCAATGAACTCATCCAGATCTTTTTCCAGATCATCCTGATCCGGATAACGCTTTTTAAGCTGGATAAGTATGGCTTCCCTGTCTGCTCCGCTGTCGATCATGTCGCAGATGCCGAAGGCCACTCCTTCAGTAACCTGAAGCGAACCTGTGTCTATGTTGAATAGAATGCCGCCTGCCGGTTCCTTTCTGAATACAACACCTTTTGCATATTCAAGTTTCGTCATCTTTATTCTCCCGGAGGAATGGAACATTGACTGTTGCGCTGTGTATAGGTAATATACATCATCATAACCTGGAGGTTCCCTATGAAAACAGTTATTCCTGTGATTTTGCTGCTGTGCTCATGTGTTTTTGCCTACGGGCTTGAGCCATCGGGATTCAACCTTGTAGGGTTCCCTGAATTTGCTCGGGGATTCCAGCCTGAATTCAGCAGCCAGGTCAGTTTCTCTTTTTCTTCAGGACGGTATGGCTCAACCGGTATGGGCACCTATCTGGGAAGCATGCACTTTTCACTTCATCCCAAGGTGGATGCTGTTGTGGAGATGGGGTATTCCAGGCTGCTGAGATTCTCCGGCGACGGTGACCAGTTCGGCAGCGTTCTCGGTGGTTTTCAGCTAAACTGGAGGCCTTCTGAGAACACTTCCTTGTCGGTTGTTTACCGTGGAGCACTTCCTGAGGAGAATCTGAACCTGGGAGGATTCTAGACGGCCATTCTCCTGTGGATTCTGTCTCTTTCTCTCTCTGCCGGAGAGCAGCTTATAGACAGTGGTGATGTAACATCAGCTCTACAGTTCTATATCGACTCCAGTTCAGCAGACAACCTGGACTGGTGGCCCTTCTACAGGGCTGCATGGTGTTTTAATCAGCTTGATCTTCCAGACTCTGCCGAGGTTTACGCTGGAATGGCTCTTCGTCTTAATCCAGGCAGCGAGAGTTGTCTCGGAGAGCTTCTTAAAGCTGTATCAGACAATCCGGATCATGTTCTGGAATATTCTTCTCTTGTATCAGGAGGCGGGGTCTGCCGGTATCGTCTGGCAAAGGCTGAACTTAAGCTGAACATTTTTCAGGGGGAATCTCTCAGGTGGCTTCTTCAAAGATATCAGGAAGAAGACTCTACTGCTGCTGCTGACGCCGGGTGCTGGCTTTCTCTTCTGTTTCCCTCCAGAGGGCTTGAATACATTGAAAGGGCAGTAGATCTTGCTCCTGATGTAGTTTTCTACAGGTACATTCTCATTGATAAACTTATCGAATCTGATATGCTCAACCAGGCGGAGGAAGAGTTTTTCCTGCTGCATGATTCCTGTGACACAGGTTTCTGGCAGGCTGCAGCCTCATTACACCAGGCTCAGGGGAAGGAATTTGAAGCGGTTCAGGATTTGAGAATGGCATACAATCTCTGCCGGACACCTTCAACCGGAGGGAATCTGGGCTGGAGGCTTTATTTTCTCGGAAGAGATCTTGCAGGAGAGAACAGGATACAGGAAGCCGTTCCGTTTCTTATTCAGTGTTCAGGAACATGGAACCCGGAGAGCACCTGGGCTGTCCGTGCGGATTCTCTTCTCAATCAGCTTAACGAGTTTACGTCCATTTCAGATGGATTCGGAGAACCTTTGTGAGGAAACATGGATGCATCTGCACCGGTTTATTTGTTATGTTTCTCTCCGGATGCAGTACTGTTGTATCGGATGACCTGCTGAATCATTTCACATTCAGTGCAGCGTTGTCATCATCAGGCGCTGCTGCCGGCCTGGAACCTGCCGAATCTTTTTGTGTCACTGCAGGGCTGGGGCTTTTGAAGGAAATTTACGACAGCCGGTTTGGAACCGGTTTCAGTACTTGTGATTTTGCGGCGGATGTGCTTGGGGCCCTGGCCGGGGCATCAGCTGCTGATATCTGTATGGAGGATAATCCCTGATGGGCACGATTGGTAAATTTTTCAAGAAGATACTCGGTGACAATCAGGCAAAACTGATGAAAAGCCTTGAACCAGAGGTTCAGCTTATAAATGAGCATTTTGCAGGTCTTGCACAGGTGTCAGAAGAGGAATTAGTCGGCAAAACTGCTGAGTTTCGCAGACGTCTGCTCAGTGGTGAAACTGCTGATGACCTTATGGTGGAGGCATTTGCATTTGTTAAAGAAGTGTGTCGAAGGAACCTGGGCAGAGAGTGGAATGTAACAGGCCGCAATGAGACCTGGAACATGGTGCCTTACGACGTTCAGATCAAAGGAGGCATTGTCCTTCACAGGGGCATGATAACGGAGATGGCAACAGGAGAGGGCAAGACACTGGTTGCTGTACTCCCCATGTACCTCAATGCCCTCAGGATCAATCCCGCCTGGGAGGAGAAGGCACGAGAACACTTCGGCCCTGACTTTGCCAGCTGGGAGTTTGAACCTCTTGACGGGGTTCCAGTCGGTGCAGGTGCTCATCTTGTTACTGTTAACGATTACCTTGCCCTGAGGGATTCACGGTGGATGGGACCCATATATGAGTACATGGGGCTTTCCATCGGATGTATTCAGGGAGGGATGACACCTGACCAGAGACGTGAGCAGTACAACTGCGATATTACATACGGAACCAACAACGAATTCGGCTTCGACTACCTTCGGGACAACATGGCTGTGAGGCTTGAGCAGAGGGTACACAGAGGATACATGTATGCCATTGTTGACGAGGTGGACAGTGTACTAATCGATGAAGCCCGAACTCCTCTGATAATCAGCGGACCGGTGGCTCGTAACCGGAACCGGTACAAGGAATATCGCTCAACAGTAGCAAGACTGGTAAGGAAACAGTCCGAGATTGTGAACGGAGTCGTTGCGGAAGCCAATGAACTCTGGGCAGCCGGCGATGCTCACGGTGCAGCAACCCTTTACCTTAAAGCAAGGCGTGGAGCCCCTAAACACAACAGACTCTCCAAAGCCCTTCGTGACCCGGATATTGTTGCAGCTGTTAAGAGAATTGAGGGCGAGAGACTTCGGGAGAAGAACATCCAGGAACTGGATGAGGGTCTCTGCTTTGCAATAGATGAGAGAGAACGGTCTGTTTCCGTATCTGATCTTGGCAGGAAGCTGCTTTCACCTGAAGACCCGGATTTCTTTCTCATCAGGGATATTGGTGATGAAATGGCTGAACTGGAGGAGAAAGATCTTCCTGAGAAGGAGAAATTCGAGCAGGAGAAACTTATCTACGAGAACCACACTGCCAGAGCAGAGGCTCTCCACAATATAGATCAGCTCCTCAAGGCATATCAGCTCTACGAAAATGATAATGAGTATGTGGTTACCGAAGGCAGGGTTGTCATCGTTGATCAGTTTACCGGAAGACCCATGCCTGGTCGAAGGTTCTCAGACGGGCTTCATGAAGCTCTGGAAGCCAAGGAAAATGTCGAGATAAGAAACGAAACCCAGACACTGGCCACAATAACCATACAGAACTATTTCAGAATGTATGAGAAACTGGCTGGAATGACAGGTACTGCTGAAACAGAAGAGGAAGAGTTCGGCAGCATCTATAACATCAGTGTTGCAGTGGTTCCAACAAACAGACCAATTGCCAGACAGGACCACAACGACAGGGTTTATGCTTCCAAGCGTGAAAAGTACGGGGCAATAGTAAGCGAGATTGCCGAGAGGCACAAAATGGGGCAGCCGGTTCTTGTGGGAACAGTGTCTGTGGAAGTCTCGGAACTGCTGTCAAAACTGCTTAAGATGAAAAAAATACCTCACAGTGTCCTGAACGCAAAACACCACCAGCAGGAAGCTGACATTGTTTCCAGAGCCGGGCAGCCGGGAGCTGTGACCATTGCCACCAACATGGCCGGCAGGGGAACTGACATCAAACTTGCTCCAGAGGTCAGAGAACTTGTTGCCCCGTCTGGCGAGACTGTTCCCGGAGGGCTCTTTGTCATCGGAACGGAAAGACACGAATCCAGAAGGATCGACAGGCAGCTCAGAGGAAGAGGCGGCAGACAGGGAGATCCTGGAGGAAGCAGATTCTATCTATCCCTTGAAGATGACCTTTTCAGACTGTTCGCAAGCGAGAAGATCATTGACTTCCTGAAGAAGAGCCAGGAAAAGGAAGGGGAGCCTATTGAGCACCCTCTCCTTACAAAGTCCATTGAGCAGGCTCAGAAAAGAGTTGAGCAGTATCACTTCGGAATCAGGAAGCATCTTCTTGAATACGATGATGTGGCCAATCGGCAGCGAGAGGTTATTTACAGCCGCCGACTTCAGGCACTCACAGGGCAGGGGCTTGAAGAGGAAGTCCGTGACATGATCGAAGCCATTACAGATCACAGTCTGTCGGAAGTCCTGCCTGATGGCTCAGAGCCCCATGAATGGAATCTGGCCAGGACAGCTCTTGTACTTAGAGATATTTCCGGTGCTGTTTTCAAACTTGACGGCATAGAGGATAAATTCAAGGATCCTGAGAAGCTCAGATTAAAACTGGTTGAACTGGTAATGGATTATTACGGGAAAAAGAGGGAAAAGCTTGGTGACAAGATGCTCACCGATCTGGAGAAGTGGTCGGTTCTCAGTTCAATCGATGCAAGGTGGAGAGATCATCTCTATGCGCTGGACCATCTGAAATCCGGTATAGGTCTTAGAGCGTATGCCCAGCGTGATCCTCTTGTAGAGTACAAGAAAGAAGCATTCGGGCTTTTCGAAGAACTTCTTGATATTATTGACAGACAGGCAGTAAGACAGATATTGTCTCTCTGGCCTGCATCAAAGATGCAGACAAAGCAGGGCCCCTCAGGTCAGGCTGTCCATCCCGGGCTTCAGCGTCCGTCATTGCCTGGTGCAGGTGACCCCAGGGCAGGTGCCGGGAGGAATGCAGAGGGCAAACAGCAGACAGTTAAGAGGGAAGACAAAAAAGTTGGACGAAATGATCCCTGCCCATGCGGCAGCGGTAAGAAGTACAAGCATTGCTGCGGAACCTGAAAATGAAGGGAGACAAAATGAGTGACAGTGGAAGGGGAGAATTCTGGGCGTTCATGGCTGGAATACTTGCAGGAGGCGTTGCAGCGCTTCTCTATGCTCCTGCCAGAGGAGAGGACACAAGAAGAAAGATCAAAGAAACAGCTGAGGATGCATATCACAAGGGTGAGGAATACTACGAGAAGGGCATGACCGAGGCTGAACGGATCTACCAAGAAGGAAGACACAAGGTGGAAGAGGTGGTGGAGACCATCAGCAGTAAGCCTGAAGCTTCCGTGGAAGAAGTACCTGAAGAGGAATAGCTCTGTTGGACAGTATCACCGTAGTTGGCGACGGAGCCGTGGGAACAGCGGTTGCCGTCGCCCTTTCTGAAGAATTTCATGTGATTCTTGCGGGTCCCCCGGGTATTCGCAGCCAGGTGAAACGGTTTTTCGTTTCAGGAGCTCTCTCCCGCAGTGCGAAGCTGCTTCACATGCCCATTGACAGGGTTCACAGAAGATCTCTGGTCATTGCTGCTCTCAAGTCTTTTGATATATCCGGAGCTGTCCCGTTCATCTCACAATTTTCTCATGGCCATCCCATTTGTCTTTCCAACGGTTCCGGTCTTAACCGGGAATGGGGCAATTCGGCTCCCGGAGTGGAATATGCAGTACTCACAGCAGGATTCAGCAAATCTTCCGATGTATCTGTTGCAGTTACTCAGGGAGAGATCTACTGTGCAGCAGATGGTAACTGCAGCAGACTGTTCAGAAACAATTTCCTGCCGGTTCATACAGTTGAGAACATTGATGACATAAGGTGGGCGAAATGGTACACCAACAGTATCATTAATCCTCTGGGTGCGCTTACAGGACTACCTAACAATCTGGTGCAGTCATCCGAGCTGGGTCACCTGATCCAGAAACTGGAAAAAGAATTCATAACTCTTGCTCCGTCAGAAGATGCACTGCGGCTGGGAAGAGAAATGTTGAGATGGATTCTTGAACACTCCTTCAACAGGTGCAGCATGCTCCAGGACATCAGCTGCGGAAGGAAAACAGAGATAGATCATCTCACAGCCATTGCAGCTGAACACAGTCCCACGGCAAAAATGCTTACAGAGCTTGTGAAAGCTAGAACCTGACCACCAGACAGCTGGCAATACTTCCCATGTTCTCAGCAACCACCGAATAGGTGCCGGTTGGCAGACTGCCTGAATCAAAAGTGATCTCACCTGATTCAGAGCTTCCCTCAAACTGAACTCTTCCATCCAGGGAGAATACAGAGAAAATGACACTTCCTGTAAAGCCTTCAGCTTTTACGGAAAAGGTATCACCTGCCGGATTAGGACCTGCTGTTACGGAAAGAACCTGATTGCCGCTGTTTTCTTCACTGACCCCGCTGAATAGTGAGCTGTTGAACCAGAAATCTTCCTGGTTCTGGGTACAGTAGAAGAGAGCCAGCTGACCGGATGACTCGCCGAATGCAGTTCTGGCCGGGCCGTCAATGTATGCTTCAAAATTGTTTCTTCTGGTAAACTCCGAAGCGGGAACTGAAGAGAGAGTGGCTGAGTTGGCCACCATTACATGTCTCTCTGAAGTGGTGTAGCATACTCCCATTCGTCTTGTTCCGGGG
This sequence comes from uncultured bacterium, assembly GCA_964386635.1. Classification (GTDB taxonomy): domain Bacteria; phylum Fermentibacterota; class Fermentibacteria; order Fermentibacterales; family JCC-6; genus Sabulitectum. The sequence continues at coordinate 10,021 of CAYLRO010000005.1, forward strand.
AATCTGTTCATGTAGGGGTATATACCCTCCCCGATTTCCTGATCAGCGGCCCAGGTGAGACCCTGATCTGAAGAGATGTTCAACCAGGAGTAGCCTGAATCAGAGTGCCAGACAATACCGATATGCTGGTCTCCTATGTGTTCCCAGCTTACAATGGGACTTGCAGTGGAAGAAGCGTTCTGGGAGACTTCTACTGCCGGTTGAAACACTCCGTTGACATCAGCTGTGGTACAGTACACTGTTCCTGTGGTCTCCTTAACCCAGGCAACAGCAACATGTCCATCACTTGATCTTACTGCACTTGGTCTTGTTACATCCACGGCAACAGGAACAGACGGTGTCCAGTTTATTCCGTCGGTGGTTCGTGTGAGAAAGAGCCAGTTGTTGTCGTCAACTGCAAAGAGCCAGATCTCTCCGGCTTCATCATTACCGAGCAGGAAGCAGTATTCCGGGTTTCCTGCCCCTGGATAGGAGAAGTCTGCCGCAGAGTATCCAAGGTACACCAGGTCTGAGTAATCATATTTGTACGTGTCTATCTGATTGGTCCCGGAGGGGAATTGAGTTAATACAGCTGTGAGAATCATGTCTGTTCCTGGAATGTTGCATAATCCCGGAGAGACTATGTTGTTGACTCCCCCGGAAGCCGAGTTCTGATACACCCAGGTTTCTCCGTTGTCGAAAGATTTCCGAATGAAAAATTTGTCTCCGGATGAAGAAGTTATGTTTTCGACAAAGGCTACAAACACATCTGCGTTGCTTCCATAGAGACAGTCGAAATCTGAGAATCCCGGGCCGACGGTGGAAAGCCCTTCATCGAAGTGACCTATCAGCCGTTCCTGCCCCCACATAACCTGTGCTGTAGCAATTCCCGGTGTGATTAACATAGTGAGGACTGCAACTGCAGGCATAGAAAATCTTTTCATGACGAACTTCCCCCTTGAGATATACAGACTATACCTTGTTCACCGAATAAGATACAGGCAAACACTTTGCAAAGCAAACTGCTTTTACTCTTCAAACTCGCCCATATAGACATCTTTCTCAAGCAATTGCCATACCGGTGTTCCTGTGAGCTTCTGGAGTTCTTCAAGAACATCGTGCTGAGCCTGATCAAGAAGCAGAGACTGTTTGAACATGTCTACGGCTTCATCTTCAAGACTCTGTACAATGTAGAGACGAGCCAGCGCATTGAGAGACTGGGTGTTCTCAGGATCAAGTTCGATGGATCGTTCCAGAAACTGGATTGCATTCAGAAGCAGTACTTCCTCGTCTACATCATCCCCGTGAAGTTCCGCAGCGGGAATATTCTCCAGAATTGACAGTCCCCAGGCAAGTCCCAGTCCCATATAGGCATCAGCGTTCTCAGGATCAATGTTCAGAATATCGGTGTAAAGAGGAATGGCTGAGGTTGGATCCTTGTCTTCCATGTGGATCTTGGCAAGACTGAGTCTTGCATCAGTATCCTCCGGGTTCATCTCCACTTTTTTTTCAAGATCTAGCCGTTCGGATCTCGAGTCACTCATTACTGTTTACCTCCATCGAGTGGCTTGAAAGTATCGCCGTGAATTATACATATGCAGGGCCGTCGTCAACCCCTGAAAGGAGAGAGTGTTGAGAACCTGTGACAGCATTGCTTTGGCCCAGGGAGTTGGAACCGCCAGAAAAGCCCTTCTGGAGAGGCTTTCCATTCATTCCTTCGGGGATATGATTCTGAATCTTCCAGTAAGGTTCATTGACCGCCGAACCGTTACTCCCATATCAAATCTCAAAGTGGGAACCGATGCTGTGGTTTCCGGAAGGATAGTTTCCCTGGCAAGAAACAGAAGAGGAAGAGGTCCGGTAATCAGTGCAATCCTCTCGGATGACTCAGGAGGCATTGTTCTTTCGTTTTTCAGAGGGGGATATCCCGCATCGGGACTTAAAGAGGGGCTGAACGTTACCGCCTGCGGGACGGTACAGTCGTATCGCGGATTCAGCATGGTTCATCCGGATCTGTATTTCAATAGTCAGGTTTCTGATGCCGCTTCCTCACCTGGAATGCTTCCGGTGTACCGTCTTACAAGCGGATTGACTCAGGGATTCATGAGAAGGCTGGCAAGAACAGTACTGGACTCTGTAAAGGAAGAACTGCCAGAGGTTCTTCCTGTCTCAACTCTCAGAGAGTATGGTTTCAGTTCAAGATGGGCTGCTGTCAAAAGCGCACATCTGCCCTCTTCACCTGAAGAAGCTTCAGCTGCCAGAGACCTTCTTGCCCTTGAGGAACTTTACCTTTACAGATCAGTGCTTGAAAGCGTTCGTTCAGCTGGAACATCAACCTCCGGTACAGTTCTTTCAGGAGTATCGGTTGCCGGCTTCGAGTCCGGAATGCCCTGGAAACTCACTGCTGCTCAGAGAAGGGTCTGCAGTGAAATATCAGCTGATATCTCCAGTGGCCCTCCCATGAGGAGGCTCCTCCAGGGAGATGTAGGTTCCGGAAAAACGGTTGTTGCTGCTTTCGGCTGTATCTCCGCTGTTACTTCAGGATACACCGCCTGTGTCCTTGCGCCTACTGAAGTTCTGGCATATCAGCATCTGGAAAGCATGAAGAAGTTCTGTGAACCCTTCGGCATAAAGGTACACATTCTCACCGGAGGAACACCTGTATCTGCCAGGAAGACACTGGCTGGTGAATTGAAGAAGGAACCTGCCGCTGTACTGGTTGGAACTCACGCTGTTCTTGAGAACTGGGTTCCTCTTCATCGTCTGGCATTCCTTGTGGTGGATGAACAGCACAGATTCGGTGTGAATCAGAGAGAGAAACTTCTGGACAGGGTGAAACCAAGGCCACATGCGCTTATTATGTCGGCGACTCCCATACCGAGAACCCTGGCCATGACCTTTTATGGAGATCTTGATCTGTCTGTTCTGGATGAAATGCCATCCGGCAGGGGAAAAACTGAAACAGCAGTGGTTGGGCCATCTGAAAAAAATGACGTATTCAGATTCATGGTGGAGAGACTGAAGAATGGAGAGAGGGCTTTTCTTGTCTATCCGTTGAAGGAGGCATCGGAGAAAACCGACCTCAGGGATGCGGCAACAGCATACAGTGTTATCTGTTCCGGTCCTGCAGCTGAATTCGGAGCAGGACTGCTCCACGGCAGCATGTCCCCTGGTGAAAAAGTTGATGTAACACGCAGGTTCTCCAGCGGAGAAATAAGTGTTCTTGTGAGTACTACGGTGATCGAAGTGGGGATAGATGTTCCTGAGGCAACTGTAATGATTGTTGTTAATGCAGAAAGATTCGGACTGAGCCAGCTTCACCAGCTCAGGGGAAGGGTTGGCAGAGGAGCCCGGGATGCATGGTGTTTTCTCGTTCCGGGAGACAATCCGTCTGCGGAAGCTCTGGAAAGATTGAATGTTCTGGCTTCCACTGCAGACGGTTTCAAAGTAGCCGGTAAAGACCTGCTTTTCAGAGGACCCGGGCAGGTGCTTGGTACGGCACAGCATGGAATTCCGGAGTTCAGGATTGCAGATCTGACCTGTGACGGAGCACTTATTGAGAAAGTTAACACTATGCAGCCTATTGAATTAGTAGAGATGACACGATTAATCAAATCACAGATGTGGCGGTATGCCGATCTGGTCCTTCCCGGGCTTCCATCGGGGACTTGACACCGCTCTTAATAAGAATACTTTTATCAGATACAAAAGAAGAGTTGGTTTTCTACTATACTGGTCCCGAATGGCCAATGGGGGGGACATGGCAGCAAGCAGCAATGCGAGAGTTCAAAGGTTGATCAAATCTGCAGAGGAACTTGCCCGTAAGGGTGAGAGGCAGAAGGCCCTTACGGAGTTTCACAAGATCCTTGATATTGACCCTGAAAACAAACAGGTCCTGAAGAGGGTTTCTGAACTTGACAGAGAAGTGTCTGCTATGCGGAACTTTAAAAAGACCAGAGATTCCCGAACCCATAAGACAGGAACATCCGTCAGTTCAAATGACTTTGTCACAGAATGTATTTCCAGATCTGAGGAAGCTTTTAAACAGGGAGACGAGGTTCGTGCTCTTCAGGAACTTGAGAGAGCAAAGCGGCATGATCCTGACAACAAAATGGTCAGACGCAGGATTCTCACAGTAAGAAGACAGATCAAAACAGACAATCTGTACGATATGGCTCTTGCCAAGCTCCAGGATGGAGATCTGAAGAGTGCAGTCAGGAATACCAGGAATATTTTCAAAACCTGGCCTTCTGCACCTGTGTTACCCGATCTTCTGAAGAAACTTGAAGCATACAAACCGGCTGTTGCCGCTGCAGCAGTTGCAGACAGTGATTTAGACGACTTTGAAGACATTGAGCTGGATGAGGATCTTGAAGTTGTTGCAGTTCCTGAAGAGAAACCGGTAAAAGAAGCTAAAACTGAAAAGGCTAAAACTGAAAAGGCTAAAACCTCTGCGGCAGAGGCGGCAATAGCTGTAATCAGAGCCAAGATCTCAAGAAGCGACTATGCCGGAGCCCTTGCGGAAGCAAAGAAAGCCCGAAAGAAGCATCCCGGGAACGCTACTATCGGTGAGCTTCTGGTCAGGCTTGAGAGCCTTACCGGAAACAAAAAGGAACCGAAAGCTGCTGCCCCGGCTGCTGTGCCTCCCGCAGTAGAGAAAAGGGAGAAGAAGGAGAAAAAATCTCCCATCGGTCTGATCATAGCTGCTGTTGCAGTGATCGTGATTCTTGTTGTTATTTTTGTTGTAAAACCCTTCGGTACTTCAGGTCCTGCTGAGGATACAACGGTAGTGGCAGATGTGTTTGAGCCATACACGCTCAGCTACTCTGTTTCCGGACCGGAAAGCTATTCCATTACCGTTGACGGAGAAACTGTAACACCTCTGCCAGACGGCTCATTTGTTCTTGAGGGTGATTCTGAAGCACCAAGAACAATCGAGGTTCGAGCTGCCGGTTTTGAAACTTATCAGTCGGAGATAACACCTCTAAGCGGAGATGATACTGCTCAGGAGATAGCACTGGACACTCTTGGTACAAACACAGTCGAGATCTCTTTCGCACCCAGTATGCCTGAAGGAGAAGCCGCTCCTGGCCAGGGCGAGGTTGTGTGGCTGGTGGACGGAGAAGCTTCTGAAGGTTCCGTGACTCTTTCAACCGGTATGCATGTCTTCCAGGCTGAACTGGAAGGATTCAATTCAGTTCCTGAATCAATTCTTGTTGATTACACTTCAGCTCCCACTCAGATCTCGCTCACTCTTCTTTCACAGACCGAGTCACAGGTGATTCTTGCTCTTGGTGGAGATATCCCCGGAACAGGCAACTTCACCATTGACGGTGCCAGAGTCGGCACAGGAGTAAGAAGGATCAGCGAGGTTCTTCCATTTGGAACCCATACACTCTCTGTTGATGTGGAGAACCATGAACCCTGGACCAGAACTATTACACTGGATCAGGGAGGCTACAGTGCCACTGTTGTACCCACTGAAATTGTTACCACTGGCAGACTGCTTATTGCACCTGAACCCTGGGCAAACGTGACAGTTGACGGTGTCAGTGCCGGTCAGACTCCCATGGCGCCTGTAGATCTTGAAGAAGGTCAACATACGGTTCTTCTAACCAATCCGGACTATCAGGATCAGACAATTACCGTGGATATCACTGCAGGTGAGGATACCAGTATCAGGTACACAGCAGAAGAAGCGATACCTGAAGGACCTGAGATAATCGAGGAAGAGCAGCCTGTTATCCCTCCGTTCCCCATTTCTCAGATCGCTCCTTCTACACCTGGTCTTGCCCAGGACATGGGAGATGTGCACGGATATGTTACTCTTGATGTTGTGGTTGGAACAGACGGTTCTGTTCAGAATGTTTCTATTGTAAGCGATGAACTTGGACTTGGATGTGGAGCAGCTGCTGAAGCTGCTGTGAGACAGTGGGTTTTCAATCCCGCCACTCAGGGCGGAGAACCTGTTGAGATCACAACCAGAGTTCAGGTTCGCTTTGATGTAGAGTAAAGTGTTCAGGAATACCGACAGCTGGACTCTCCAGGCAGATGTTTACGGAACATCAGACGGGTTCGAGTTGTTTATTGAGGTTCCGGGAATTCGCCGGGATGACATTGATCTTGAAGTAACACCCCTGACTGTGAAGATCAGGGGTGTGAAGAGTCCACCTTTCAGTGGAGTTACAGCTCTTGGTATTGAGATACAGACGGGTCATTTTGAGAGGGAAATACACCTGCCTTCAAGGGTGGATACCTCTTCGGTTTCTGCAGAACTCAGTGCAGGTGTTCTGCATGTGACTCTGAAAAGAAAAAGCCCTGTCAGGGTTTCCATCCCGGTGCAGGCAGAAGGAAACAGCGATCAATGACTAAAGAAGGTGAAATTCCCGAGATCATACCTGTGCATGTGTTCGATGAAGGCATACTCCTGCCCTACACAATTCTTCCTGTAACAGTTACTGACCCGGACATGATCGCTCTGATTGACTATGCAGTCAAGACAGAGAAGATCATTGGAATAGTAGCTGTATCACCTTCAGGTGAGCGTTACAGGGTGGGTACAGCTGCAGGGATCATGAAGCTTTACAGATTCCCCGGACATGTGGTCAGATTGACTCTGAAGGGTTTCTACCGTTTCAAAATCCTTGAAGACATGGACATTGATGGAATACCATGTTCCAGGGTGGAAAAACTCACAACAGAGTATCCCGCTGATTCTGAAGAGCTTGAGGCCTGGAGAAGATCAATAGAAATTCAGCTCAGGAAAGTAATGGAGCTCATGCCGGGGATACCGGATGAACTTCAGCTCATAAACCTCATGAATGATCCTGAAAAACTCAGTTTTCTGGCTGCAGGCGGTCTTGAGGCGTCAGTGTCAAGAAAGCAGCAGCTTCTTGAAGAGAACAGCATTATTTCACGGTTCAGACTTCTCAGAGGACTGATGAATTTTGAGATACAGAGGCTTAAACTCAGGGAACACATTGAGGGTCAGGTTCGGGTGGAAATGGAGCAGGACCAGAAAGAGTATTACCTTAAGGAACAGATGAAGGTGATACAGAAGGAACTGGGGTCATCCCAGACAAACCCTGATGTTATTGAGCTGTCTGAAAAACTGCAGAAGAAGGAACTCACAGAGTCAGCAAGGCTGGCAGCTGAAGAAGAACTGAAACGGTTGTCCAAGCTGCATCCCGGTTCTCCGGAAGCCGGAGTGGCCAGATCATATATTGAGTGGATTCTGCAGCTTCCCTGGCTGGAAGCTACTGAAGACAGGCTGGATATCGGCGAAGCGGCAATGATTCTGGATCATGATCACTACGATCTCAAGGATGTGAAGGAAAGAGTTCTTGAATTTCTTGCAGTGAGAAAGCTGAATCCGAAGGGCAAGGCTCCCATCATTTGTTTCGTTGGTCCTCCCGGAGTAGGTAAAACCAGCATGGGCAGATCCATTGCCAGGGCGCTTGGAAGGGAATTTGTCAGGCTGAGTCTTGGTGGAGTACACGATGAGGCTGAGATCCGAGGTCACAGAAAGACTTACATAGGAGCCATGCCCGGCAGGATCATACAGGGGCTGAAGGAGGTCGGGACATGCAATCCGGTGTTCATGCTGGACGAGATAGACAAGATCGGCAGAGATTTCAGAGGAGACCCTACATCTGCACTTCTTGAGGTTCTTGATCCCGAGCAGAATTTTTCATTCAGGGATAATTACCTGAACACTCCCTTCGATCTCAGTTCGGTTAAATTCATAACCACTGCAAATACTCTTGACACAATTCCAGGTCCTCTGAGAGACCGAATGGAGATCATCCGGATCCCTGGCTACACCGAGGATGACAAGGTGGAGATAGCCAGACGGTATCTTGTTAAGAGACAGGTGGAAAGAACCGGCCTTACAGGCAAGAGCATCAGATTCCGGGAGAGCGGGCTCAGATGCATTATCAAGAGATACACCCGGGAGGCAGGTGTCAGGGAACTGGAAAGGAAGATTGGCTCTGTTTGCAGGAAGCTTGCTGTGAAGGTTGCCAGCGGGTATGACAAACTGGATACCATCACCGGAGCCAGAGTACCTGAGTATCTGGGTTCCTGGAGGTTTACCAGAGAGTCCCGATTGCCTGAACCGGTTATTGGAGTTTCCACAGGGCTGGCCTGGACCGCAGTTGGCGGCGAGATTCTCATGATAGAGACCCTTCTCCTTCCGGGATCAGGCAAGCTGATTCTCACCGGACAGCTGGGTGAGGTAATGAAAGAGTCAGCACAGGCTGCTCTGAGCTGGATAAAAACAAACCGGGGCAGCGAGACCATGGATATCTCCAAGATCGACATTCATCTTCATGTGCCTGCCGGTGCTACACCAAAGGATGGCCCTTCTGCAGGAGTTGCGATTACAGCTTCGATTCTCAGCGCCTTGAGCCGGAAGCCTGTTCATAACAAGGTTGCCGTAACCGGGGAGATCACACTCAGAGGAACAGTGCTGCCTGTGGGCGGTATCAAGGAAAAGGTTCTCGGTGCACTTTCAGCAGGTATTGAAAAGGTTTTACTCCCTGTTGAAAATGTGAGAGATCTGGAGGATGTTCCTGAGAACCAGAGAAATTCCATGGAGTTCGTGGCAATTTCCGATATTGAACAGGCCATGAAGCACCTGATTATTAAAGGAGAGTAATGCGCCTTTACAGTTTTTTACTGCTGCTGATTCTGCTGGTGTCTGTTTTCACCGGTTGTGCAAAAAGAACCAGGGATGTGCTTGTTCAATCTGACGGAAGTGTTATAGAAGGTCAACTTGTCAGTATTGATCCCGGGTCCGTTGTATTCAGGTCTACATCTGCATCTGTTCAGGGACCTGGAAGAGTATGGCTTTTAAACGGGGAGACCTTTTCCGGAACTGTAACCCTTGAAGATGGTTCCGTGAGAGCCGGAACACGGGATGCACCTGCTGAGTCAATAATGGTGATAGTCTGGAACCGGACGGATATTCGCAGTGAATCATTCACTGTGGACGCTTCTCAGGGCTGGCTGGACACAGGTATTCATGTAAGCAGAGGTGATATTCTTTCCCTTGAAGCATCGGGAACAGTGGTAACGGAAACCGGTACATCAACCCCTGCAGGTCAGAACAGGTTCTCCTCATCTGTATCCCTGGTGCCCGGCGCAACATCCGGTCAGTTTGTTTACAGAACTGGTGAAGAGAGTACTCCAGTTGCAGCAGGAGAAAGCTGGGCAGGTGAATCCTCTTCTGAAGGCAACCTTATGCTTGCAGTGAATATTCCAGTGGATCAGAGTATTGAGGCACGAGGTACGTACACTGTGCATGTTACTACAGGCTGTGGTGGCAGAGAACAAGGTACAACTGCATTTTATCCTGCATCAGCACGGAAGTGACATGTTGACTTGACCCCTGCTCTGAGTTTAGAATTTATGAAGTTATGATATTAGCGAATACTGTGAACTCGAGCTGGAGGTGTACAGGTGAAAAATACTCTGTGTGTACTGGTTTTCCTTCTTGCCGCTTCTGCTGCTGCCGGTGATTATGTAGTTGGTTATGGAGATACTCTCTGGGATATATCCATCTGGTTCTACGGAACTCCTGAAAAATGGGAGGAAATCCTTGCAGCAAATCCTGAAGTTCGGGGAGTAGAGTACCTTGTCCCTGGAATGACCCTTTACATTCCGAATGCCGCAACAGATTACACCGCTCAAAGCTCTGCAGGTATTTCAGAAATTCCTGCCGGGGCAATTGTTATAAGATCCAGTGAACCAATTTTATCAAGACTGCAGCGGGAAAGCGCCGGTTTTGTTATCTACTCGCCACTTGATCCTGTAGGATATATTGTATCCACAAATGCAGAGGAAGAGGGTGTTTACCGACACCTTACTGCTCTTCCCGGAGATCTTGTGGAACTGGATACAGGTTCCAGCGATGGAATTCTTGAAGGGCATGTTTTCCATATTCTCAGACCAGGGGAGAGAGTAACAGATCCTGAAACTGATGCGGAAGGAACAATAACCCGCGTTGCAGGTGTATGCCGGGTGATCCAGACAACACCGGCAACTTCAGTAGCTCTTGTTGAGCATGGTTACATTCCTGTGAAAGAGGGAGACGCTGTTGTCCCGTATGTTCAGTCGGAAGATATAAGAATAGAGAACACTCCTGATGTTGATGCACTGTCAGTATGGGTTCTAGGTTTCCGGGATCTGGACAGGGAATGTGCATATACCTACGATGTGGTTTACCTCAGCGGAGGAGATCAGCTGGGAATTTCACCTGGGGATGTATTTACAGCATATGCTCACGGTGAGCAGCTCAGGGATCACAATGGAAACTGGGTTACCACTGCAGACATCCCTGTCGCAGACCTGGTTGTTCTTACCACTGAAGCAAGAAGCTCTGCTGCCATGATCGTTTCCAGCAGAACAGCGGATCTCATTGAAGCAGGAGACAGACTGTATCTTTCCGGCAGTCAGATCGACTGAGACCGGAGAAGAATTGTCTTTCAGAATAGTACTAAAGGGCAGTGAGCCCTCAGGACGATTTCTTGCAGTTCTCTGTGCCAGAACAGGGGAGACGATTGATTCTATCAGAAAAAGGCTTAACTCTCCCTCCGGGATGATCCTGAAAGAGGATCTTACCAGAGAAGCTGCTGAACTGTTCGTGACTGAGCTTCCCGGTGACGGATCGGTCTCGGTTTCCATTCAGCGGGATGTTGACTCCTGGGTGGCTGTTCTGGTTGGTTACAGACCGGGCAGCAGAGGCAGGCTGCGCTCTGCACTCCAGCGGCTGAGCAAGTTGTCCACCGAAGAGGTCATTCATTTCCTGGCAAACATTCCAATTGCTCTCAAATCAGGGATAGACAGAAAAACAGCCGTTGCTGTGAAGGAAATCCTTGAAAGAGAGGGCGGTATTGTGGAAATTCGTCCTTCCACAGGTTCGGTTTTCAGCAGTCTTGATCAGGCTGTTCCTCCTGAAGAGAACAATCCGGTACAGGATGAGAAGCCTCTTCCTGCGGTAACTCCGGTTTCCAGTGATCTTCCAGGCATGACTCCGGAGGTTCCGCCGAAAGTATCCTCCATGAAGATTTCATCTGCTTCGGGGAAATCAGAGGTTCCCCCGGTTTTTTCCTTCAGGTCACCTGAGCATATATCTGTTCCTGCTCCATCAAAGGTATCCGCTTCAGAGGATACTCCCTGCGTATCCAGTATTCCCTATTCCTTCAGTTTCACCATTCCGGGAAGACCTGTGCCGGCGACTCTTGAGGAAGAAACCTTGAAGTTCTCACTGCCGGCAGTCAGCGAAGAAGCACGGGCAATACCGCTGTTCCTTCATCCTGTAGGACCGGGACAGAGAAGCAGGGTTCTCGAAATACTGCTGGAGTGTTTTGATATGCCAGAGGAGAGATGTCAGGGGTTGATTGACAGAGCACCAGGTGTAGTCTGCATTTTCAGAGAGCGAATCAATGCACTGGTTGCCCTGAGAGAACTTTCGGAGCAGGGAGTTCCTGTTTCAATGGTCAGCGCTCCTGAGGGAATGGATGAAGGGATCAGGAGGTCATCCTTCTTTGGCTGGTTGAATGGAACAATGTGAGCTTATTGATTCCTTTCTGACCCATTCCATACTGGTCAGAAGTCTCTCCAGAAATACAGTCGAAGCTTACAGCAGAGATCTTAATCAGGCGGCAGAATTTATTGATGACCTTACCGGGGCCGACAGTGCCTGCATCAGCCAGTGGCTCTACCACCTGTCCAGACAGGGCAGAAACCCTTCCACTATTGCAAGAAAACTGTCTTCACTGAGAGCCTTTTTCAGCTTTCTTCTGGAAACTGGAAGGATAAAGTCGAATCCTGCAGCGGGAATCAGATCCCCTTCTCAAATTCATAGAATGCCCCACGCTCTTTCAGTGTCGGCAGTTTTCAAGCTGATCGAGGTCTGGAAGGGCGAGAGCCCTCTTTCCGGCAGAAACAGGGCTCTGCTGGAACTGGCATACGGGTCAGGGCTCAGAGAAGGTGAAATTGTTTCTCTTACTGTTGATCGTATCAACCTTACTGACAGGTGGGTCAGACCTCTTGGAAAGGGCTCCAGAGAGAGAATGGTCCCACTGGGAGAAGTGTCTTCAATCTGGCTCGGTAATTATCTTGACCTCTGGAGAGGCAGACTTGCGTCAGCCGGTTCCGGCAAAACCCTGTTTCTAACCAGAAACGGAAATCCTCTCTCCAGGATGACAGTATGGAACATTGTCAGAAAATCCGCCGGGAAGGCCGGCCTGGGGAAAGAGGTTCACCCGCACAGCCTGAGGCACTCCTTTGCCACGCACCTGCTTGAGGGGGGAGCAGATCTCAGGGTCGTTCAGGAACTTCTCGGGCATTCTGACATCCGGACCACAGAGATTTATACTTCCGTGAGCAGACGAATGCTTTCAAGAGCAGTTGAGAAGTTTCATCCGAGAGGAGTTGGAGATTGGTAAGGTTTCCTGCGGAAATCAGAGAGATTGAGGATCTTGAGATACTCTTCAAACGGGCAGTATCAAGATCTGCCTCCGGTCGGTCTGCAGTAAGGGTACCCCAGCTGCCCAGACTCCGCAGCATTATTGCTGACATATCACGAACTCCTGCAGGAGAGCGGGTCAGGGAAACATTCCGACAGGTTAATCTCTGGACAGAAGATTCCGTCTCAAGCACTTTTCTTCCTGGAACAGGTTCTGCTTCTCTGCTTTCCGCTTGTGCCATGGAGGCAACAGCTCTCCTTGAACTGGGCTACAGGAGAGAGGACGGAATAGATTTTATAACTTCTCTTCCTGAACCCTCACAGAATCCTGTAAGAACCCTGACACAGATCCGGTCTGCAATTCACCACCTGGGAGGCGACATCAGTCTGCTGGTTAAACTGCTTGAAAGATCTGAACCTTCCTCACCACACCTGAAGCTGGTGTTTTCAGTCTGGCCGCTGGGAGGTAGGCTGCCGGATGCATGGAGACCGGGAGAAAGTGTTCAGAGTCTCCATCTGAGTGTTGGTGAAGTTTCAGTTCCCATGGTAATCACATTCAATACGGAGCTTCGGGGATATGCACTTCTATGCATCTGGGACCTTGCAAGAAATCTTGCCTCCTCCAGGAAGTCTGTAGAGCTTATCAAGCCTTCTTTCAAGGTATTCAGCCAGCAGGCCTGACCTTCCCGCTCTTTGTCACTTGCCTGATCATCCTGTTATCGTACATGCTTCCAGATGTTGATCAAGTGATGTATATCCTTATTGAGAGGTGGTTTCTGTGTATTCGATCCTGTTGATTCTGTGTGCTCTTGGTCTGCCTGAAGCCGGAGATGTTCCCGGTGTAAGCGGTGAAGCGGTAGTAGATGGTGCTGTTGTTCACGGCAGCTGCTGGCTGAGAATACTTGAAACTGATTATGCCCTGCTTCAGATCAGCACATCACCTTCCGTTCCCATGACCGCCTATGATGATTCAGGTGAGCCCCTGGCTGTATCAACCGACGGATCTCCACTGATTCTCTCCGCTTACAGTGATTACTGGTTCTGGGTAAAGGCTGATTCACCTGACCCGGTGCAGTTTTCCACAGAATACGTGGAGCCTGATCTGCTCGCTGGAGAACAGGTGTTTTCAGGTCTCTCACCTGCAGAAATGGCGGAGATATGGACTTTCATTCCTGAGAGTGACGGCAGATGGAATTTCATTCTCCGGGGAACTGACGATGTTTCAGATCTGGACCTGGAGCTTTACGGTCCGGGAAATGAACTGTGGGCAGGAAGTTACAGTATCAACTCCAGCGAGAAATTCTCTATGAATCTTCTTGCCGGAGAAGAAGTTCAGTTAATCGTTACCAGATACAACAAGGGAGGAAATGGAGAGTACTCTCTTGATATCGCCAGAGGCGGAGAGTTCCCTGTTCTGGACACGGCAGCTTCCGGGGATGCTGCTTCAGGCAATATTCAGAGGTATCTTCTTCCGGATCAGGAAAATGATTCGTATCTTGAACTGACATACACCGAAGAGGGCGATCTTGACATGTATGTACGTGACAGAGAAGGTGAGATTCTCTACTCTTCAACAACTTATTTCTTTTCTGAGGGACTCCTTCTTCCGGGAGGAGCAGGGGAAGCTGTGGTGGAAATCTATGCATACGGCATGGATGAAGAACTTCCTTCTTTTCCATTCAGCGTAACTCTTAACACAGGAAACGGTACTGTCTCTTCAGGAGAAACAGTTGTTCTTGAAACAGGTTACGGTCAGTCTTCACTTCTCAGTTTTACTGCTCCTTCTACCGGTTTCTATACAGTTTCCGCCATTTATGACAAACTCAGGGACGGGGACATAAGGCTTTTCGATCAGTACGGTGAACCATCAGTTTTCCTTACAACCCAGCGTGGTGATGAGAGCTTCATCTTCTGGATGGAGAGAGATGAGATTGTTCATCTTGTTCCAGGTTTCCTTAATTCCGGCAGCGGCGGTCTCTGCAATGTAACAGTTCAACCTGCAGATACCGATCCTGTAACAGGTCTTGTACACGGCAGGATAGATGAACACAGTTCTCAGCAGCACTTCTACACTGTAAGGGGTGAGGCTGGAACAACTCTTGTCATAGAGCTTCGGGGAGACCAGAGGGACCTTGATCTGGACATGCTGGTCAGCGGACCGGATTATGTTCTGCAGGCCGAAGGGGGAGTAAGCAACACGGATAATGCTGCAGATGAATCTGTTACTCTTTACTGCAGGGAGGACGCTCTCTACGGTGTTACAGTGTATGCTTATGAGAGAGACGGAGAAGGAACATTCACTCTGGAAGCTGAGCGGATACCTGCTGAGAGACTGGCCCAGGGATCTTCCTCCCCGGAGACCTGGGCAGTGGTTGCCGGTATAAGCGGTTATCAGTCCCGGGCAGATATTCTTTCACGGGCAAGTATGGACGCCATTGATTTTTACAGGTTCCTCAGGGATGATCAGGAAATTGATCCGGATCACATGGTGCTTCTGGTTGATGCGGAAGCCACGGAAGGTATGTTTGAGAATGCAATGGCTGACATCAGTTTCAGAGCAGGTGACGAGGACCGGCTGATTGTTTTCTACAGCGGCCATGGTTCTCAGGAACCTCCCGGTTCTGCAGGAGCTGAGGAAGAGGACGGAGTGAATGAGGTTCTCTGCTTCTACGATGAGGATGTTTCCGATGACCGTCTGCATTATCTGGTGAGCCGGTTTCCCGGTGCTGTCTACCTGTTTGCAGATGCCTGTCATTCAGGTGGTCTTGTAAACGATTTTGGTCCTGGAGATAATGTACTTGTCGTTACTGCTGCCAGAGAGGATCTCTCTGTCAGTGAAAGAATCCTTACACCGATACTGCTTGAGGCTTCCAGAGGAGCAGCTGACAGTAACGGGAACGGTGTGATAACTGCTTCGGAACTGGTGGATTATGTTGATGAAATGCTTTCCAGGATCTGCCCTGTATGTGACGCAGTTGTAGATGCCGGTATGGCAGAGTGCCCTGAGTGCGGTACTGTTCTTAAAGGGGAATACAGAATCCCCCGGCCGGAGCAGGGCCTCTTCTTACAGCCTGACCATCAGGTCTGGAACTAGGAGTATCGAATTGTCTGAAGTTAGAGATCTGCATCCTCTGGAGAAAGCTCTCCTCCAGTGGCTTTCCGAAAACTCTCCATCCACGGATATTCAGTCCCTGGAGGGTACCGGAATGGACCAGGGATCATACAGAAGAGCTGTCCAGTGGTTACTCTCCAGAGACCTTGCTGAAGTAACGGAGAGTACTTCCACAGTTACTGTTGAGCTTGGTGCTCTGGGAGAGGAAAATCTGAAAGCAGGTACCACACCTGAACTTGCCCTGCTTGAAATGGTTGATAACGGGGCATCAAACCTCCAGGATATACAGAAGAATGAAATGTTTGACAGAGGCAGGTGGGGAAGTGCCATGGGAGCCCTTCTGAAAGCAGGTGTTCTCACCAGAGAGGCAGGGAACCTGGTACGGGCAGAGGAAACCGGTGGAATTTTCAGGGAGATGTGGACTGAGGTCTATCTTCCCCTTCAGAAAAAAGAAAAAGTTTTTCTCCATCAGCTTTCCGGGAGTCTGGCGGAAGGTGTTTCAGCCAGAGCACCGAAAAGAGGAAAGGGAAGAGCTGAATTTGCCATTGTTGAGTCAGTGAGTTCAACACTTGCCATAACCGGCCAGGGCAGGGAAGCATGGGAGGAATCAAGGGGAAAAATCTCAATTGGACAGCTCACAAGAGAGATGCTGGCCTCCGGCAGCTGGAAAGACGGTAAGTTCAGGCGATATCAGGTTGACATACCCCCGGCAAGGATGCACGCAGGGAGACTTCATCCCTACGGCGTATTCCTGGATACTGTACGCAGCAAGCTTCTTGCAATGGGATTTCGTGAGATGAAGGGGTCTCTTGCGGAAAACGAGTTCTGGAACAACGATGCTCTTTTCATGCCTCAGTTCCATCCGGCAAGAGATATTCATGATGCGTATTACCTGGAGGACAGTGTTACGGTTCCACCGCCTGATCCCGTGATTGGTGAAGCTGTCAGAAGAGCCCATGAAGATGGCGGGGATACCGGGGGAAGAGGCTGGGAATACAGTTTTGACTGGGAGAGATCACTGCAGGCAATAATGCGGTCTCAGGGAACAGCCCTATCTGCCAGAACCCTGGGCAGCAAGCCGGATATACCGGGAAAGTACTTCGGCATTGCCAAGTGTTTCAGGTATGATCAGGTGGATGCTACCCACCTTCCTGATTTCTATCAGGTGGAAGGTATTGTACTTGGCAGTGACATCAACCTGAAGCATCTGCTTGGTCTTCTGAAACTGTTTGCAGTTCAGGTTGCCGGAGCGGAAGAATACAAGTTCGTACCTGCCTACTTCCCTTTCACAGAGCCATCCGTGGAGATTCACATCAAACATCCAGTTCTGGGATGGATGGAGATGGGCGGAGCCGGTCTCTTCCGTCGTGAGGTGTGCAAACCCCTGGGTATTGAAGTTCCTGTTATCGCATGGGGTCTGGGGCTTGACCGAATGGCTCTCATGGCTTTGAACCTGTCGGACATAAGGGATCTTGTTACGCCTGACCTTGGCCGGCTGAGAAGCATGACACTGAAACCTGAGGATTTACTGGGAGGCGAGAAGAATGCCTAAAATAGAACTGCCGCTTCAGGATTTTCTTTCATTGTCTGGCCTGAAGAATACCCTGGGTCTGGAGGAAATGCTTGAGCCTCTCAAGGCTGAGCTTGACGGTCTGGATGACCAGCAGGTGAAAATAGAGCTGAATGACACGAACAGACCGGATCTCTGGACCGCTGAAGGTGTGGCCAGGGGTCTCAGGTGCTACAGAACAGGGAAAGCCGAGGAACATCTCGCCAGGCTGGGCAAACCTGATAAGTATATCACAGTTGCCGATGATATGGCTGAGGTCAGACCTTTCATTGCTGCGTTCACAGCCACAGGCTGGACTGTTGATGAAAAAGGCCTGGAGTGTCTTATCACTGCCCAGGAGAAGCTTGCTTCGAGTTTCGGGAAGGAAAGACGCACTGCAGCCATCGGTTTCTATGCGCTGGACAGGATTTCATTTCCGGTAAGCTACCGCACAACTGCTCCTGAAACATCTTTTCATCCCCTGGGAGAAGAGAATGTGATGACAATCGCCGAAGTGCTGGAGAAGACCGAAGCCGGGGTGAAGTACGCGGGGCTGCTGAACGGAATGGAGAACTATCCTGTTCTGGTTGACAGTTCCGGGGAGATACTTTCATTCCCCCCTGTTCTGAACAGCAACTGTACAGGAAGAGTGGAACCGGGGCAAAGCAGACTGTTCTGTGAAGTTACAGGAACAGACCGGCATACAGTCAATCTTACCGCCACCATACTGGCGTGCAACCTGGAGGACCGCGGGGCTGAGATAGAACCTGTGGAAATCCGATATCCTAACGGCAGGAATACAATCACCCCGGTTATTTTCAGTGATACCCTCACCGCGGATCTGAATACTGTGTCCTCCGTTATCGGTGAAGATGCATCTGATCTGGACCTCAAGTTCCTTCTTGGAAGAATGGACTACAGCGGTATTCAGCTGAACAGTGATTCAGTTACTGCGGTGATGCCTCCTTACAGACGGGACGGCATCCATCCAATGGATCTCATTGAGGACATCGCCATTGCAATCGGGCTGAACAACATTCAGCCGGTTCTCCCTTCAGAATACACAGTGGGAGCAGCAGCTCCTGTTGAAGCTCTCTCTGCCGGGATCAAACTGCTGCTTCTGGGTACCGGATGTGAAGAGATAATAAGACCGGTTCTCACAAGCGGTGAAAAGATAACCGCTTTCACCGGAACACCGGAACTTCCCATTGCAATCAGTAATCCCATGACAGCTGAATACGGAGTTGTATCGAATACACTGCTTCCTGCTCTTCTTGAAGTGGAGTCTGTCAGCGGACATGCCGCCTTTCCCCATAACATTTTCACTGTGGGTGAGGTTCTCAGGAGAAACCAGGACGGGACCTGCCGGACAGATGTTAATCTGGCAGTCACAGCAGGCGACGCAGACCTGGGCCGGATACACTCGATCCTGGGCGTGATCTGTCATTTCAGAAACCTGGAACTGAAGCTGAAGGAGGCTGATGATCCAAGGTTTATTCCGGGAAGAAGTGCTCAGGTGATTATCAGCGGCAGGGTCTCCGGCATAATAGGTGAGATACATCCCCGGGTGCTTGAAGCATGGGGAATCACTGTTCCGGTGGCCGGTTTTGAGATCCCTCTTGAAAGACTGAGGTGAGCGCTTCAGAATACAGGCTTGAAGCGGGGTTTGAACCCTCAGGAGATCAACCTGCTGCAATAGAGCAGATCATCAAAGGGTTCAAATCAGGACATGAGTGGCAGACACTGCTTGGTGTTACAGGTTCGGGAAAAACATTCACCATGGCGAAGGTCATTGAGAAAATGAACCTTCCTGTTCTTGTTATCAGTCACAACAAAACTCTGGCAGCTCAGCTTTTCGGTGAACTGTCCGGGTTTTTCCCGGAGAATGCCGTTGAGTATTTCGTAAGCTATTACGACTACTATCAACCGGAAGCATACCTTCCAGCCAGAGACATGTTCATTGAAAAGGATGCCAGTCTGAACGAGGAGCTGGACAGGCTTCGCCTGAGAGCCACTGCAAGTCTTCTGAGCAGGAAAGATGTAATAGTTGTGGCTTCCGTAAGCTGCCTCTATGGCCTGGGTTCTCCTGCAGATTTCATAAATACCGGATTCAGTATCAGCTGCGGGGAAACACTCTCAAGGGATCTCCTCCTGATGAAACTGGTGGGAATGCAGTACAGACGGAATGATATCGCTCTTGCAAGGGGATATTTCAGAGTCAGAGGGGATATCATTGATCTGGTACCTTCATATGCCAGTAACGGCGTGAGGATTGAGTTCTTCGGTAATACCGTGGAAAGCGTGAGAAGAATGGATCACCTTACAGGACACATTCTGGAGAGTATGGACAGTACTGTGATATTTCCTGCAAAGCATTTTGTTACAGGTGAGAAGAAACTGAATCTTGCAATGGGCAGGATACAGACCGAACTGGAAGAAAGGCTTCTGAACCTGAGAGCGGAGGGCCGGATGCTTGAAGCTCACAGACTTGAGTCCAGAACGAAGTACGACCTGGAAATGATGGGAGAAACCGGATACTGTTCCGGAATAGAGAACTACAGCAGGCAGATCGAAGGGAGGGCGGAAGGGGAAAGACCATCCTGCCTTCTGGACTACTTTCCAGATGACTTTCTTGTTTTCATTGATGAGAGTCACAGAACCCTTCCACAGATCAAAGGGATGTTCCGGGGGGACCGTTCCCGGAAGGAAACACTGGTGAACCACGGATTCAGGTTGCCTTCAGCTCTGGACAACAGACCCCTGTTCCTGGAAGAATTCGAGAGCATTACCGGAAGAAAGCTTTGTATGTCAGCCACTCCTGCGAACTACGAGCTTGAGAAATCTTCTGCAATTGTGGAGCAGATAGTCAGGCCTACAGGTCTCATTGATCCTGAGATCGAGGTAAGACCTGCGGAAGGCCAGGTGGATGATCTTGTTGAACAGGTAAGGGGCGCGACTGAGGGCGGGGGCAGAGTTCTCATTACCACTCTGACCAAGAAAATGGCAGAAGAGCTTACAGACTATCTCATGGGTCTTGAATTGAGAACCCGGTACATCCACAGTGAAATTGATGCTCTTGAAAGAGTATCAATTCTCCGGGAACTCAGACTGGCAGGTTTTGATGTGCTTGTGGGAGTGAATCTTCTCAGGGAGGGGCTGGATCTTCCTGAAGTGACACTGGTAGCAGTGATGGATGCAGACAAGGAAGGTTTCCTGAGGTCCAGAACCAGTCTTGTTCAGACTGCCGGCAGAGCCGCAAGGAACAATGCGGGTAAGGTTATCTTCTATGCGGACAGAATCACAGATTCCATGAAATTTGCCATTGACGAGACAGCAAGGCGTCGTGAAATCCAGATTGAATACAACAGGGAACACGGTATTACTCCCAGAACTGTAACAAAAACCCGGCAGGAGATAATCAGGTCCACAGGCATTGCAGACATCATGGGAAGGAAAACTTCCGCTGCTGCTGAGAAGGAAGCCGCGTGCACTGCTGAAAACATTGCAGATGTGGAAAGAAAGATGATGCAGGCTGCTGACAGACTGGAATTTGAAGAAGCCGCAAGACTTCGTGATGTAATGAGAAAATTCATGGAGAAATCAAGGTGAGTGGCACCTTGAAAGGACTTGACATGACTTCCCTGCCACTGAATGTTTCAACCGTTGCACTAAGAAGGTTAAGGGTTCGTGCTACTCAAACACAGAAGAAAGGAGAGCCATGAGGAAGGCAATAGCAATTCTTGTTGTACTTTCACTTGTCGCTTTCGCTGGACAAACTGCAGTTAATCTCGATCCAACTGGTAATGATGGAGATATGCTCCAGTACGACAACGGTACACCCAAGTGGGTTGTATGGGGTGGAACTTACAGAGGTACTTGGTTCAATGTTCAGGATTTCATCCCTGGAGCACTTGACGGCTATCTCGAGCAGGCAGAGTTCTGGTTCTATCACAGTGACAACTACCCCTGGGACACCAGTGATGTTTATCTTGAAATCTGGAACGGCGACATGAATGGTCCCACTGTTCAGCTCGACCAGCAGATGGTAACTGCGTTGCACTACGTGCCTGTTTATGGAACATACTCAGGTGAAAGCTGCACAGTAGAGCAGAATTTCTGGGCTGTGGCAAACATTGAGATGAGTTCAGGCGGATGGCCTTCACTGATTTCTGACTGGGCTGGAAGTGCCGTTGCGCACAGCTTCCTCAGTGATGACCTTATCGTCTGGGAGCCATGGGCGCACGATGAACTTCTGAGCAACTGGTACATAAGAGTTGAGTGGAATCCTTCGGACGCATTTGAGAATTCCACATGGGGTTCACTCAAGGCCACATTCTAGACAAAGTTACAGCAGGAAATCTGAGGCCGGCCCTTAACGGGGTCGGCCTTTTCCATAGAAAGATGGAGGAGGATTGGTGTGAAATTGTCAGCATGTTATGCTTTTGTGTTCATTGCAGCAGCATTTGCCGGGCATATCCCGGTTGACCTTGATCCTCATAACAGCGACGGATTCTGGCTCGAGTACGACAACGGTACACCCCACTGGGTATACTGGGATGTAACTTACAGAGGTGTCTGGTTCAACATTCAGGACTTCGTTCCCGGAATGCCCGGAGGTTATATCTGGCAGACAGAGTTATGGTTCTATCACAGCAACAGTTCCTGGGACACCAGTGATGTGTATGTCGAGCTCTGGAATGGTGACGGTAGTGGCCCTGCCGCCAAGCTCCATCAGCAGATGATCACAGCTTTACATTATGCACCTGTTTACGCAGAGTATCTTGGGGAAGCAGGTAAAGTTGAGCAGAACTTCTGGGTTATCGCCAATGTTGAGATGAGCACCGGTGGATGGCCTTCAATCCTCACTGACTGGGATGGAAGCGCCGTTGCACACAGTTTCATCAGTGATGACCTTAGCGTCTGGGAGCCTTACGAGGTTGATGGTCTTCTCAGTAATTTCTTCATTGCAGCATATTGGAATATTTATCCAAATGGCAATGCTTTGGGAAACTCCACATGGGGCTCTCTGAAGGCAACATTCCAGTAGCAGTCCCCGGTCAGTTAACGGAATTAACACCCTTTTTTGTATCTTTGCCTCATGAGTGTTATCACAGCGAAAACTGCAGGCTTCTGCTGGGGAGTGCGCAGAGCGGTTGACAGAGTTGTTACAGAGATAAAGAAAGGTGAGTCACCTTTCCGTGTGTATGGACCGCTTGTTCACAATCCCCAGGTCATCGAAGCACTGAAGGACAGAGGTGTTGCCACCTGTGGAGAACCCTGGGAAGAGAAGGACGGAACACTCTTCCTGAGAACCCACGGAGTAACTGTTGAGGAGCGGAAAAGACTCAGGGAGCTGAAGCTGGTCCTTAAGGATCTCACATGCCCCAGGGTAGGCCGGGCGCTCTCTATTGCAGGGAAGCAGGCTTCTCTAGGGTACGATGTGATCATTTTCGGTGATCCGGGGCATCATGAAGTGAAAGCTATACTTTCTTCCGCAGGTCATTCAGGGCGAGTGGTTTCCAGTATTAAAGAAGCAGCTGACCTGCCTGACATCAGGAGCCCGTTTCTTATCTCACAAACCACTCAGGACACAGAAGAATTCGAGAAGGTGCTTGATCTTCTGAAAAACAGATGGCCTCATCTTGAGTACAGCAACACTATCTGCGATTCCACAACAAGAAGACAGAGTGAGCTTCGGGAATTGATGGAGAAGGCTGATGCAGTAGTAATAGTTGGAGGCAGAAACAGCGCCAACACACAGCGGCTGGCGCAGATTGCAGGAGCAACAGGTCTGCCGGTATTCAAAGTGGAGACCCAGGATGAGCTTGATCCTGCCGCTCTGTCAGGCTACAGGCGTATTCTTCTCTCTGCCGGCGCATCCACTCCAGGCTGGAGTATAAGAAAGGTGAGAGAGCGGCTACTGGATATTCAGGGCCGATCTTCAAGAGCCGGCTGGGTAAGATCTCTATTCAGAAACCTTGTATTCAGCGGGACGCATATTCCGTTTATTGCCCTATTCATTGCCAGAGCGCAGGGAGTGACTCTCGGGGGAACCGGATGGGGAAGAGCCGGGCTGGCAGCTGGTTTTCTTTTGTGGAGTTTCACAAATTTCACGGCAGTGCTTGAATGCCGTCGAATTTCCACAACAAGCCAGAAGAGGCAGGAATTTGTCCGTGAGCACGAGCTTCTGATGCTTCTTCCTGCAGTTTTAGGGCTAGCCGTTTCACTTTTTCTTGCAGCCGGTCTCGGTTCTACCTGGCTGGTATGGACAGTTCTTGCCATTCTTTCATGTCTGCTTTATGCCCTGCCTCTCATCGGGCAGAACAGATTTTCAGATCTGCTGCGAAAGGTTCCAGGTTCCAGAGAGGTAATGTTTACCCTTGCCTGGAGCTTTCTTGTCTGTGTTCTTCCTGCGGTTACTCTTGCTGGAATGGAATTGAGTCTGAGACTTCTGGTGTGGCCCATTTCCCTGGCCTTTCTCTTCTTCGCCAGGTCTCTTCTGATTGATCTGGTTGATCTGCAGGGTGATGCTCTTCTGGGCATGGACACCCTTCCTCTTCACCTGGGGTCAAGCTGGTGCAGAAGAATTCTTCTCATTTCCTCTGCAATTGCAGTACTGATACCGCTTTCAGCAGTGGCTGCCGGAGCCCTGCAGACATGTGCTTCAGGTTTTGCGCTTGCTCCACTTCTGCTGGCTGCAGCTTATCTTGTTATTGAACGGAAGCCTTTCCCGTCCGAGCTTTCCGTAAGAGTATTGTCTGACGGCAGCCTGCTTCTTGCAGGTTTAATACCGTTCATCCTGTGCAGTATTTAGGAGATTTATGAGATATTCAGGATACTTACTGTCTTTTGCTCTGGTTCTTTCAGGCTGCGGTGAAGCAGTTGTGGATCAGGAATACCAGCCTCCGGAAGGCACCATTCCAGGCTCCAATCCCTATGAGACAATCACAGTCACAGGCAATGTGGTGAATCTTCGCCAGGGCCCGGGTACACAGTATGCTGTTCTTGGTTCAGCAAGGAGAGGAGACCTTCTGCTTGTCACCGGTGAAGCTCCGGACTGGTACAGGGTATACATTCCTGAGAAATCACTGTTTGCATGGATATTTGCGGATCTTACTTCCGGTGCAGACATGCCCGGTACAGGAGGGAACTGATGATAGATCGTTATGCTGTAAGGGAGATGTCGGATATATGGACCACTGAGGCCAGGTACAGCAGATGGCTGGAGATCGAGATCCTGGCTGTTGAAGCCAGATGCAGAGCCGGCCTCGTTCCTGAGGAAGATCTCAGGAAAATACAGGAGAACGCATCTTTCAACACTGAGAGAGTTAACGAAATAGAGGCTGTCACCAGGCACGATGTCATCGCTTTTCTTACTTCAGTTTCAGAATCTCTCGGAGAGGAAAGCCGTCATATACACTACGGCATGACCTCAAGTGATATCCTGGATACATGTCTTGCAATGCAGCTGAGAGACGCTGGGAAGCTGATAACTGAAGAGCTGGAGAAGTACGGCAATGCTCTTGGCGATCTTGTGAGAAGAACAAAAGGTATTGTCTGCATGGGAAGAACCCACGGGATGAATGCGGAACCCACTACTCTCGCTCTGAAGTTTGCCGGTCACTATTCAGAGTTTCTCAGATGCAGAAAAAGGCTTGCAGAGTCTTTGAAATCATCATGCGTTGGAACAATTTCAGGAGCAGTAGGCACATTTGCGTACCTGGATCCTTCAGTGGAGGAGTTTGTATGCAGCAAACTCGGGCTTGGTGTGGAAGAGATTCCTACACAGGTGGTTGCCAGAGACAGGCATGCTCAGTTCCTCTACGCTCTTTCAGCTATTGGCGGAGCAATGGAAAGATTCGCTACCGAGTGCAGACACCTTCAGAGAACAGAGGTCGGTGAGGTGGAGGAGCGGTTCGGAAAGGGACAGAAGGGCTCCAGTGCCATGCCGCATAAGAGAAATCCCATTGTGGGGGAACGGCTCTGCGGTCTTGCCCGGCTGCTTCGCGGGTATCTGCAGACCGGCCTTGAGAACACCGCACTGTGGCACGAGAGAGATATCAGCCACTCGGCAGCGGAAAGATTTATTTTTCCTGATGCCTGCGGGGTAGCCCTTTACGGGCTCGGGAAAGCTGCAGAACTGGCCGGGGGGCTCAGGATATTTCCCGAATCTGTTGCCCGTAATGTTGAGAATGCAGGGGACAGGTTCTTTTCGCAGTCTGTCATGCTGGCTCTGGTGAGACACGGCAGAACCAGAGAAGAAGCCTACGCAGTTGTTCAGAGCATTGCAATGAAGGCAATGGAGGGCGGAATTTCTTTTGCGTCTGCTGCTACAGGGAATGAAAAGGTAACCGGGGTTGTTCCAGAAGAGGAACTTGGTAATATCTGTACCATGGATAATCATCTGAGGAACGAGGAATACCTTCTGAGCCGGGTCGGGCTCGGTTGATAGCTCTCTTTCCAGGAGAGGGGGAGAGATGATTGCTGGACTTGTAACGGGATTCGTTATTGGAGCTGCGGTGTTGTGGGTATTAATGAGGTTGAAGTTGAAGAAGATGGAAAATGCTTCTTCAACCACTGCTGATAATCTTACCAGAGCCGCCCGCAGGGCTTCCGGTGAAGCTTCCAAACTCCGGATTGAACTTCAGAGCCTGCTTGAGAACAAGCAGAGCGGTGCAGATCTTATACAGCTTTTCCCTGATCTGATAAAGATGATCTTCAGCGGAAGAGATTCAGATGAAGTGGTTACCTACATCAACAGAGCCTGTGTGAACCTGCTTCACGCTGGGGAATCTGCAGTATTTCTTGCAGACCGCAGTGGAGCGCGACTTGGGCTGTGTGCTTCTTCAGGTCTTCCTGAAACCCTGGGAAAGAACATTAACATCGGTCTGGGTGAGGGATTTGCCGGCCTTGCAGCAGAAACAGGCAGGTTTCTTGACAGGGCAGACATGGAGAAGGAAAGCGTTCTTGTAAGAAGAAATATGATATTGACCGATGTTGCAGGATTCAAACCTGACCTGGCGGCGCCTATGCATTGTGAAGGAGTTCTTTACGGTGTGATCACTGCAGGCAGCTTCCAGAAACAGGGAAGCATGAGGAAAGAAACTCTCAGAGCCCTGGCTGCTGTTGGAGCTGCTGCCCTTGAGAATGTCAGGCTCCTGGAAAGGTTTGGAAGAACCTCGGATATAGACCCTGAGACGGGTTTCTCAGGGAAATCCTCCCTGGAATCAACCCTGGAGAACGAGCTTGAAAGGGTTGAGAGGTTCGGAAGTCCGCTTGCTGTAATAGAACTGTTTTTCAGAAACTCTTCTGCGGATGGTGTTGCTGCCAGAGAATTGATTGGAGCAGCTGCAAGACATCTGAGAGCATCTCTGCGAGGTATTGATATAGGGATAAGAACCGGAGAAGACTCGGTTATCATTCTTCTTCCGGGAACGGATCAGAAGGGTCTGGACAGTGTTTCAGGTAAACTTGGCGGTGAATTGCCGGGTATTGCAACTGACAGCGGTGACCATGTTGGTACTGTTTCAATCAGAGGCTGTGTGCTTGCTGGTGGTACCCGGTTATCTTCCAGAGAACTTCTTGATATGGTCAGGGCAAAGGAAGCAATGGATTTTGAGGGATATTTCGAGGTTTAGGAAGGCAATATGTCGCAAGTACCAGACAGGGAAAAACTGAAGGAAGCCATTTCAGCACGCGGTCTGTCCATGACTGTAGCTGAAGCGGAGAAGCTGGCGGGTTATGTTGACAGAATGCCAACTCCGCTGGAGTTTCATCTATTTGACACCATGTGGAGTGAGCACTGTTCTTATAAAAGTTCAAAACCCGTGCTTGGAACTTTGCCCACAGATGCACCAGGTGTTGTAATCGGTCCGGGCGAAGATGCCGGGGTTGTCAAGTTCTGCACCCATGACGGTAGAGAATGGGATCTGGTCGTTGCCCACGAGAGCCACAACCATCCGTCACAGGTTCTTCCTGTTGAAGGAGCCGCAACAGGTATCGGCGGGATAGTCAGAGATGTTTACTGTATGGGAGCCAGGGTTACAGGCTCCATGGACCTTCTCAGATTCGGTGATCCTCTTGGAGAAAAAGGCGAGGCTGTCCGTGGTATTGTCAGAGGAGTAGTTGAAGGTATATGGAAGTATGGCAATGCCCTTGGTGTGCCCAATATGGGCGGAGACACCGAATTCCATCCGGGATACGATGACAACTGTCTGGTGAATGTGGTTGCATTCGGAGTTGTTCCTCACAACAAAGTGGTTCACAGTTTCGTTCCTGAAGAAGCTCATACTGAGCCTTATGTCCTTATCCTCACCGGCAAACCTACCGATGATACCGGTTTTGGAGGTGCCACTTTTGCAAGTGCCGACCTGGACGGTGAACAGGGCATGGGTGCGGTTCAGGTGGCTGATCCCTTTCTTAAAAGGGTGCTTTCTCAGGCAAATGCAGAAGTAATTGACATGCTGTTCGAAAAAGGGATCAAGTTCGGATTCAAGGACCTGGGAGCAGGGGGAATTGCCTGTGTCACCAGCGAACTGGCAGCCCATGGAGGTCTGGGTATCGATGTGGATCTTGATTCTGTACCGGTTTCCATAAAGGACCTTCCTCCGGAAGTTATTGCCTGCAGCGAAACCCAGGAAAGGTACGGTCTTGCTGTTCCTGAATCTGTAGTTGAGGATGTTCTTGCCATATACAATGTGAAGTTCGAACTTCCAAGACTCTTCCCGGACTGCAGAGCAGCTGTTATCGGCAGATTCACATCAAGCCCTGTTTACAACGTTGTCTGCAGGGGAGAAACAGCAGCTGAGACTCCAATTCAGTACATCACTGAAGGAATAGTATATGAGAGAGCAGAGGAAGAAATAGACTTCTCAAGCCCTGAGCCTGAAGTCAGGTCATGTTCACCATCAGAGGACATCATACGCATGCTCACTTCAGTGGCAGGCTGCAGCAGGGAGCATATCTGGTCCTATTATGATTCTGAAGTACAGGGAAACACCATGTTCAGGCCTGGAGAGTCCGACGCGTGTGTTTCCGTACCAGTTCAGGGATCCAGAACAGGACTGGCTGTGAGCGGTGACGGCAATCCATGGTATGGAGAACTCGACCCGTTTCTTGGCGGTGCACATTCAGTGGGTGAAGCAGTCAGGAACGTTGTGGCTTCAGGAGCTACACCGATCTGTGCAACAGATTGCCTGAATTTCGGAAACCCTGAGAATCCCAGAGCCTTCTACCAGTTCAAGCAGGCTGTTAAAGGCATTGCAGAAGCCTGCAATTCTCTCGGTTTCAGCGGTGGAGAGTATCCTCTTCCAATAGTTTCAGGTAATGTGAGTTTCTACAATCAGTCCACCTCCGGCAACTCGATTCCTCCTTCACCGGTGGTTGCAGTATTCGGAAAGATCCATGATCACAGAAAAGCCAGGGATATTGTTCTCAGAAGAGCAGGCAACACCATGCTTCTTGTGGGAACCAGAAAAGACGAGCTGGGAGGAAGCCTCTTCTACAGAAAATGTCTTGATCACAAGGGAGGCAAGGTTCCTGAATTCCGCGGCTCTCTGGAGAAAAAGATGGCAGACTGGGTTCTCAGGATTATCCATGAAGGCAAAGCCTTCTCCGTACACGACATCAGTTCCGGAGGTCTGGCTGTGGCAGCTTCCGAGATGGCCATGGCCAGTGGAAAATTCGGTATTGAACTGACTCTGGACTCAAGCCCGGTAATTCTGTTTTCAGAGACACCGGGATACCTCATGGAGGTTGCTCCGGAATTCATTCAGGAGCATTCTCTCCCGGAGTTCGTCTCTGTTGCGGGAACTGTCAGAGAGGGTTGCAGATTGTCCGGTTCAGGCTGGGATGTTGATCTTGATTCTCTCATGGAGGAACGAGCGGGAAAACTTGAATCAATTATCTGGAGAGAGGAGGGTGTCTGATGCCCCGGGCAGCAGTAATCAGATTTCCCGGATCCAACTGCGAGTTTGAGACCGCAGCAGCCCTGAGAAACTCCGGGATTGATACGAGGATCTACAACTGGAACGAAACAGAATCTCTTCTGAACCACCGGGCAGAAGCTTACATTCTTCCCGGCGGTTTTTCTTTCCAGGACAGAGTCAGAGCCGGAGTGATAGCTGCCAGAGAGAGGATCATGGATATCGTGTTTGAAGAAGCCTCGCTGGGGAAGCCTGTGCTTGGTATATGCAACGGAGCTCAGATACTGCTGGAAAGCGGACTGGTTCCAGGCTGGAAGCCCGGTGCTGTTCAGGCTGCTCTTGCTTCCAATCTTGTTGCCGGAAGAAGCGGCTATCTGTCCGGATGGATCTTCTTGAAAAAACCAGCCGGTTCCACATTGAACTGTCCATGGCTGTCCGCAATGGATGACACACCAATTCCAGTTCCCATTGCCCATGCGGAAGGCAGATTCATATTCCGCAGGGACGACAGGGAGAAGGCAGTGGATCAGCTTGGCCTGGTTTACTGCAAATCAGACGGGGATGATGCTTCTGCATGGCCTGAGAACCCCAATGGATCAATGCTCAGCGCCGCAGGTTTAACCAATTCCAGAGGAAATGTTCTGGCAATGATGCCTCATCCTGAAAGGGCCATGTCGCTCTGGCAGGTTCCCCCGGGAATCAGCGGGCCCTGGGGAGAAGCAAGGAGAAACAGCTCTCTAAGGGAGCTTGAGGAAAATCCCGGACCTGGTTCAGTGATATTCAAAGGGCTGGCGAGACACCTGGGGGTAGAACAGTGAGTACATACAGAATAGCCGTAAAACTGAAATCACCTGACCCTCAGGCTGTAACTTCTCTGAATACAATATATGGAATGGGCCTTCAGCTTCCGCCAACGAAGCTGCTCAGGTATGACATCTGGGAATTTGAATTTCTCTCCGGCGACAGGTCTGCAGCATCAGAGATGGTAGGGCATTTTACTGATATAGTAAACCCGAACAAGCATGTATGGACCTTTGCGGATCCGTCTGAGAAGCTCCCTGGTGAAACGGAAGATTTGAAATGGACAGGTGTTGTCGTATCCGATATAGAGGATGCTGAAGGGGCAAACTGGGCAGGCATATTGAAAAGGCGGGGATTTCCTGTTGCCTCAGTACATACCGGTGTGCTGTGGATGTTCGGCTACCTGAAGGAGCTTGACGACTCTCTGGTGGGGAAACTGGCGCTGGATCTTTCTGTCAGCTGCAGCAGAACCGGCGGTCTTCTGAGTAATCCGGTGTTTCAGGAGGTTCATCCCTGGATCTGAGAAAAGGCGCGTTTTCCGACATTCTCGGAATGGTGGAGAAACCGCAGCGCTACATCGGCATGGAGTACGAAGATCCTCCTCCCGGTCCCGGGAAGAAGGTTACTCTTGTTTATCCTGATGTTTATGAAATTGGTGCTTCCAATTTCGGTCTGAGGATAGTTAATCATCTTCTTGTCAGGGCTGGAGGATTCTCAGTTCGCCGGGCCTACCATCCTGCTCCTGATATGTACAAACTGATGGTGGAAAGGGCTGTTCCCTGGCTTGATGTAAATACAGGTGAACCTGTTGCAGACAGCTGCGTTGTTGGATTCGGTATCAGCTCGGAGATCCTCTACACAAATGTTCTTTCCCTGATAGACCTGATGGGCCTGGAGCTGAGAAGCGAGAACAGAGCTGAGAGCGATCCTGTCATTCTTGCCGGCGGGGGAGGCCTTGCAAATCCTGTTCCATTGATGCCTTTTGCCGATATCTTTTTTATTGGAGAAGCAGAAGCAGGGCTTACAGATGTGATGACGGTACTCTGTTCCCCCGGGACCAGATCGGAGAAACTTTCTGCGGTTTCCAGGATGAAAGGAGTTCTCGTACCGGGTGTGACCCCTGGAAACAGGGTTCAATGGGTACGGTGTGATTCTCTTCAAAGGGATGATGCCCCGGTAAAGCAGGTGGTTCCCCTGGCCCAGATAACCCACGACAGAGCAGTGGTGGAGTTATCAAGAGGGTGCACAAGAGGGTGCAGGTTCTGCCAGGCATCACAGCTGTCCAGGCCGGTACGGGAAAGAGAACCGGAGGAAGCTGTATCCCTGATGAAAGAGGCGGTGGCTTTTACAGGCTGGGAGCAGGCGGGATTTCTCACTCTGTCTTTCAGCGATCATTCAAAGGTGGATAAGCTTTTGGAACTTGTGGAACCGGTGGAAAGAGAACAGCACCTCAGGGTATCACAACCCTCTCTGAGACCGGACACTCTGCCGTGTCTTGAAAATCGCAGGTTCTTCAAAGGAAGCCTTACAATGGCTCCTGAAGCCGGATCAGAGAGGTTAAGACGGATTATTAACAAACCTCTCACAGACAATCAGATACTCGAGGCGGCAGAAACTGCGGCAAGACTGGGAGCCCGGGGAATAAAAATGTATTTCATGGTGGGTCTTCCTGAAGAGACCGAAGAAGATCTCCTGGCAATAGCTGTTCTATCAGATTCAGTTGCCCGGATCATGGGGAAGAAGAGGAAGGTCACAGCGGCTCTTTCTCCGTTCATACCAAAACCGCACACGCCTTTTCAGTGGCATTCACAACCGGATCACAGAGACATGTGGAGAAGAATTTCACTTGTCAGGGAAGCATGCAGAAGAGCTGCTGTTTCATGGAATGATCCAAGGGTTTCTGCTGTGGAGCATCTTCTTTGTCAGGGGGGGAGTGAGATTTCAGCTGTACTGGAACAGGCATTCAGAGAGGGAGCAAGGTTTGACGGCTGGAGTGATCTGTTCAGGTGGGATATCTGGGAGAAATTAGTAGAGGAAAATCCTGTTTCAGGGATAATCCCCGGAGATAAACTGCCATGGGACATTGTCGATCTCCAGGTGAAGAAAGAGTGGCTTTCAGAAGAATACAGACGATCTCTCCATGGGGAGGTACTTCCAGACTGCAGAGAGAAGGGTTGTTCAGGTTGTGGAGCATGCAATGGAACTGTTCCTCCTCTGCCAGGAAATCCCTTTCCTCACACTGCTGAAAATCGCCGGATAGAACCCCCTGCATCCATGAGAATCCGCCTGCGGTATTCCAGAACTGGACCTGCTGCTCTCACATCTCATCTTGATATGGTTCGCATGTGGACCAGAACCCTTCGCAGAAGCGGGTTACCCCTGTTCTACTCATCAGGGTTTTCCAGAAGGGTCAAACTGACTTTCTCAATGCCCATTCCCCTGGGTATGGGCAGTGTGAGTGAGATGGTGGATTTTCAGCTTCTGCAGCCGCTGGAATTGAGCACTGTAAGGGAAAAGTTGAAAGATGCCCTGCCACAGGGTTTTCAAGTGCTTGCTGCGAAAGAACTTAAAGGTAAGTACAAATCCCCGGGGTCACTGACAGCCGCAGCGGAGTATATTATAGAGGGTATCGACAGGACTGATCTTGTGGCTGACTATCTTTCCCGAAAAGATCTTGTTCTTTCTTTCCAGGTTTTGGATGGAAACAGAGCAAAAATTGTATCAGATCCGGGAAAGGGTGCTGGAAGGCCTGACAGGATTCTTGAAGCCGCCGGTGTTTCCTGGAGATCCATAGTAAGAACTGAAATATTTACTGCCGATTCTCAGGGGCGTCTTGTTCCTCTTGAACCGGTGTTTGAAGGAGAATAACAAAATGAAGGTTGATTTTGTAGTCAACCAGCATCCCGAGGTTACCCGTATTGCCGTTATGGAAGACGGACGGCTGATGGAACTGATCGTGGAGATGGCCAGCGAGAAAAGAATCGTCGGCAACATCTACCTGGGCAGGATAAACGCGGTGCTGCCTGGTATGCAGGCTGCTTTCGTTGACATAGGACTTGAAAGAAGCGCTTTTCTTCATGTTTCAGATGTCAGGGAAAAGATCGCAGATGACAGAGGATTCGCAAAGGCTCTTGTAGAGGGAAAACCTCCCAGAGCTGATGAAACCAGGAAACCCATCGAGCAGGTTCTTGAAAAGGGTAAAAGACTTCTGGTACAGGTGACAAAGGAGCCCATTGGAACAAAGGGAGCCAGGGTTACCACCAGGATTTCAATTGCTGGTCGGTATGTTGTAAGCATGCCTGGAGATACAGTTGCCGGTGTTTCAAGAAAGATAACTGACAGAAAAGAACGCAGCCGCCTGAGAAAGATTGTTCAGGAAGTGCGTACTGATGGATTCGGTATTATCGCAAGAACTGCCGGTATAGACAAAGATGAAGAGAGTTTCCGCACGGATGTTGAACGGATTGTTGAGAAATGGAAGACTATCGGAGTTGAAGCTCTCAAGGCAAAAGCACCTTCGCTTCTTCATCAGGAACACGATCTGATAACAATGACAGTCAGGGACCTGGTAACTCCTGATGTGAACTCCATTGTTTGTGACACCAGATCCGTGGCAAAAGAGATTAAGAAATATCTCAAGACCTTTGATCCTGATGTTGCAGGCAAAGTACGGTTCTACAGAGGCAGAACACCGATATTCGATCACTATGGCATCGAGAAGGAGATTTCCGGTCTTGTAAGGAGGGAGGTCCCTCTCAAGAGCGGAGGCTCTCTTGTGATAGATCACACCGAAGCCCTTGTGGCGGTCGATGTTAACACTAAACGCTATGTAGGGAGAAAAAAGCAGGAAGACACCATCCTGAAAACAAACCTGGAAGCGGCCAGAGAGGTTGCCAGGCAGCTCAGGCTCAGGGATCTCGGGGGAATCATCGTAATTGATTTCATCGACATGGATAATGCCGCTCACAAGGATAAAATTGTCAACTGCCTGAGAACTGAACTGGGCAGAGACAGATCACCAACAAAGACCTGCCAGGTGAGTCCCATGGGGCTGGTTGAGATGACCAGAAAGAGGGTAAGACCCAGCCTTGTCCAATCAACTTCCGGTGTTTGCGAACACTGCAGCGGAACAGGAAGAATACAGGCTCCTCTCAGTGTTTTAACCAGCGTGGAGCGGTTCCTTGAAAGGGCCGCCAATGGAAAGAAGCACAGGAATCTTGTTGTTTCGGTTAATCCGGCAGTGGCTGAATTCCTTATAGAAGATGACGGCCGCAGGCTTCAGTATCTTACAGCAAGAAGTGACAGGCTCTCTGTGCATATTCATGAGGATGCCAGGCTGGGACAGGCGCAGTTCAAGGTGTTCAGTCTCGATACTCATAATGAGATCACGGAACTGTATGCTCCAGGGAGCAAAGGTTGACCTGAAACGGTTCAGATAGTATAGAATTGCGCTGTTCGGATGAATATATGTTGTACGCATGTAAGCGTACTTGGGAAATAAAACGGAGGTACATCTTGTACGCGATAATCAAAACAGGCGGAACACAGTTTCGCGTTGAACCAGGCATGAAGCTTCTCATTCCCAGCCTGGAAGGCGAAAACGGTTCCAGCCTCAGTTTCAATGAAGTTCTTCTGGTTGCCAAGGATGACAAGGTAGTGGTGGGACATCCCTTCATTGAAGGTATCAGAGTCACTGCGAAGATCATTGAGCAGACAAAGGGTCCCAAAGTAACCATCTACAAGCGTAAAAGACGCAAGGGTTACGAGAGAAAGACCGGTCACAGACAGAACCATACCTGGGTTGAAATAGAGAAAATCTCAAAAGGCTGACATGGCTGTTGTTCTTTCAGGCAGGAAGTTTGCGAAGACTGTAAGAACATCCGTCAGGGAAAAGGTGGCTGCTCTTCAGGGGTCGCCCCCTGGACTTGTCGTCATTCTTGTGGGTAATGATCCTGCAAGTGAAGTTTATGTTTCTTCCAAAGAGCGAGCCTGTGCCCGCACAGGTATTGCTGGAAGTGTAATCAGACTTCCCGGGGATACCACTGAAGAACAGGTTCTCACTAAGATACATCAGCTTAATGATGACAGCAGTGTTAACGGTATTCTTGTTCAGCTTCCTCTTCCAGCTCACATCTCACCTGAGAAAATTGCTTCCGCTGTTTTGCCCGAGAAGGATGTGGACGGTTTCCATCCTGTTAATGTAGGCAGACTGTGGCGGGGGGAAGAAGGTCTGTTTCCCTGCACGCCATATGGAATAATCGGCCTTCTGAAACACTATGAGATACCCCTTGCAGGCAAAGATGTTCTGGTTATCGGCAGATCCAACATTGTAGGCAAACCAATGGCAGCATTGCTTCTCAGAGAGAACTGTACCGTTACTGTTGCTCACAGCAGGACAGCTGATCTGGAAAAAAAGTGCGCCCGGGCTGATATAGTCATTGCTGCAGTGGGCAGAACCAGGATGATAACCTCCAGCTGGATAAAAGAGGGTGCTGTTGTAATTGATGTGGGAATGAACAGGGATGAGCAGGGTGAACTCGCAGGTGATGTGGACTATGATGATGTATTTGAGAAGTGCTCTGCAATTACTCCTGTTCCAGGCGGTGTAGGCCCTCTTACCATTGCTTTTCTGCTTGAGAACACCCTGAAAGCCAGAATCAATAGTCCCCAGTAGTTCATTCACTGATTCTGCTCCGGGGTATTCACCATCTGAATGCTCCGGTTTTTCATTGCGGTTGACGGCTGGATGCTGTATCTAGTATCAGTCTGTACAGTGTGTATTGATGAAGGAGGGGTTTCATAAATGAGTGCTACAGCAATAATTCTCCTGGTTGGTGTTGTCAGTTTCTGGACTGCAGCAGTGGTGATGGGGATGTTTCTCCTGAGATTCAGAAAAACTCTGGAAACACTGGAGAACACTCTGAACCATGTCAGGTCAGACCTGAATGAACTCACACCTGCGGTTTCAGGCACGCTCAGAGAAGTTGAGAAAACCGGGCAGGAGATGGGACAGACAGCAGCTGAGGTCAGGATTCTGGCGAAGAAAGTGAATTCCGGTTCAACGCCAAAAGCCATTTCCGGAGCTGTGAGTTATCTCCCTGCAGTTATGGGTCTTGTGCGGCTTGTGTCTCCCATGTTCAGGAGAAAAAATAGATGAGAAGAATCTTCTTTGCTGCGGCTCTGCTTCTTGTGCTTTCATGCCGGCAGGAGTCTCTGGGTCCATTGAACGGTATACTTGTTGTATACAGCCCAATCCTTTCCGATTACATAGACCAGGGTGGTCTGGACGAGATTAAACTGGTGGTTGAAACAGTGGATCCCGAGCAGGTATTCAGCTTTGCTTTTGCTGAGACTCAGGAATTCACAGGAACCCTGAAGGAAAGACGGGTGGTTCTCTTCCTTCTTTCTGAGCAGGATGCTGAATGGATGCCTGGTGAGCTGCAGGAACTCAATCCGGGGATTTTATCCGGTAATGACCTCTGGGCACTGAATCAGCAGGTGTTTGGTGTTTTTGTTGATCCTTCCGGTGAGGAATCTCTTCCTGAGGATCTTCCTGCACTGCTTCTTGACGCTTACAATAACCAGTTGAGAGCATATCTCTATAAAAGCTTTGTCAGCACATCCATGACCTCTGAGGCCCGCATGGACAGTCTTGGAGAAATCGGTATTTCCATGGACATTCCAAAATCCTACAATACACACAGGTGGCTGCCGCTTGAGGGTTTTGCTCAGTATCAGAGACAACCGGATGATGAATGTCTTCTTATCCTCAGCATCAATATTCTAAGACCCGATGCGGAGTTCACAATGGAGAACGCCATACTGGCCAGGGAAGCAATGGCGAGAACATATTTTTTCGATGCTGAAGCCGATTCTGTGGACAGAGCAAGAACAACGGGCACACCGTTTTCTTCAGGTGGATTCCAGGGATGGGAGATTACCGGTGTCTGGAGAAATCCGGAGTTTCTCAATGCCGGTGCTTTCACATCAAGGGTTCTTGACACAGGCGAGGAATGGTATATTCTCGATATGGAGGTCTACAATCCAGGCTATGCCAAGGAACCGTACCTGCGTGAGGGCTGGATAATAATGGATACATTCCGTAAGGAGTAAAAAGTGCCTAACAGTGACAACGATATTCAGGAACTGTATCAGAGCTGGCTTTCCAATCCGACTCCTGCGCTTTGTGTCAGACTTGCCGGAAAGCTGCGCAGGTCGGGAAGAATCTCTGAAGCTCTGGATGTTGCGGGAACAGGCCTCAAAGACTGGCCGGACAACATTTCTGTAAATGTCGTTTTCGGCAGATCTGCTCTTGATCAGAACAAGTCGGAAGAAGCCATGAAGGTTTTTGAAAAGGTCATTTCCCTTGATCCCCTGAATCTTATAGCGATCAAGAGTCTCGGGGAACTTCATTTCAAACAGGGGAACTGGAACAGATCAATTGAATTGTTCGAAGAGTACCTTTTTGAGTATCCGGGAGATCCTGAGATAGAAGAGATGCTTTCTGCAGCCAGAGAGAAGAAAACAGAGTCTCAGAGAGAAGCCAGACTTACCGGACAGAACGTTACCTATCCGGATACCGGCAGAATGGCATCTATTCTGGCTGCCCAGAAATCAAATGGAAACCAGGAGACCGACACTGGAGCTCAGCAGGAGAATTCTCAGGAAACCAGGGCACCCCAGAGAGATTCGGGAAGAGCTCCACGGAGCCTTTTCGATCTATTCTCTTCTGAAGAGTGTTCTGAACTTGGACTTACCGCTTTTGATAAATGACTAAGATCACTGTCCTGAATGGTCCCAGCCTGAACATGCTGGGAATTCGTGAACCTGATGTCTACGGCTCTTCAGGTTATGATGATCTGTGCAGAATGATCAGTTCCCATGCAGAATCTTCAGGTTGCCAGGTGGATTTCTTCCAGTATGATCTTCAGGGAGAAATGGTATCATGTATTAACAAATCCTCCGGAATTTCCCGGGGGCTCATAGTGAATCCTGGAGGATATTCACACACATCAGTTGCAGTTATGGATGCCATGATAGCATTCACAGGGCCTGTTGTTGAGGTGCATATTTCCCAGATACACAGAAGGGAACCCTTCAGACATAGAATGCTTACAGCCCGGGGAGCTGACGCTGTTATTTCAGGCGCCGGTTTCTCCGGATATCTTTCAGCAATGGACATAATACTGGAAATGCTACGGAGGAATGGTTAATGGCTTCATCCAATGACTTCAGAAGAGGAATGGTACTTGAAATTGACAGCAAGTACTTTACAATAATGGAATTTCAGCATGTTAATCCAGGCAAGGGTGCTGCCTTTGTCAGATCAAAGTTAAAGGACGTTATCAGCGGCAAGGTGATTGAGAAGACATGGAGAGCAGGGGAAAAGGTTAAGGATATCCGGCTTGAGAGAAGAATCTTCCAGCTTCTTTATCACACTGATGAAATGTACACAGTAATGGACCCCGGGACTTATGACCAGATTGACCTCTCTGCTGACCTTGTTGGAGATGCCGCCAGCTACCTCACTGACAACAGTGAAGTTGAGGTTCTGTTTGTAGGCGAAAAGGCCATAATCGTTGAGCCGCCCAACTCCGTAGACCTTCTTATTACAAAATCCGACCCTGGTCTGAAAGGTGATACAGCTACAGGCGGATCCAAACCTGCTACGCTTGAAACCGGACTGATTGTTCAGGTTCCCCTTTTCGTGAAAGAGGGAGAACGGGTAAGGATAGATACCAGAACAGGCGAGTACATGGAGAGAACCAAAAGCTAAAGAGTTCTGTAAAGCTCTTCAATGTATTTATCCTGCCAGGCCCTTGCTCTCCAGATGTGCCCCCGTGGTATTTGAAGGAAAACGGCAAGGGCAACGGTTCTGCCGCTTGAGGTTCTTAATACTCCGGCAATTGTGCATGTATCGTTCAGAGATCCAGTCTTCCCTCTGAAACTTCCCGGGGGTATCAGACTCATTCTTCTGGAAAGTGTGCCGTCTACACCGTTCACAGGGAAACTTGCAAGGAACTCCGGACCATATTCAAGTGATGTTGAACCATTAAGAAAGACCTCGGTAAGTTGTTCTGGAGTTAGCAGATTCAGTCTTGACAATCCGGAACCGTCAGCCAGCTGCCAACCGATTCCACCAGGGGCAATGCTGTCCAGAAGAGCTCCTGAAATGTCGCAGCCTGCCCTTGTGGAACCGGGTTCTCCGGTGATTTCTCCTGCTATGGTTCTTAGAACCTGTTCCGCAACAAGGTTTCTGCTCCATTTATTCATTGACCCGAGAATGATCCACATTGGGTCTGAATACATAACGGAAGAAGCTCTCCAGTTTTCTCCTGAACAGTCACCGTTGAAAATTCCCTGGTAGTTAATGGACAATCCGTTCTGTTCAAGTTCTGCCTGAAGAAACCTGCAAAGCTCCTCAGGTGCACCGGCAAAGGGCTTATAGAGAATAACTCTTTCACCATTGCGTACAGTGCCGGACAGAGTAATCTCCGGTTCTCCTGTTTCCCAGTTGCCTCCTTTTGCAGTTACAGATGTTGTACTGCCTGTTCGAAGGCCGGATGTTATCAGTTGAAGTGATGGGAGCGGGGGATAGGTGGACACATTAACGAAATCGTTTTCAGCCGATACAATTATCTCAACAACATTGTCTCCAATGCACAGCGGTTCAACTGGAGGGCAGTAGGTTCTGTCCCAGTCCGTCTGGTCCCATCCT
Organism: uncultured bacterium; assembly: GCA_964386635.1. Lineage (GTDB taxonomy): Bacteria > Fermentibacterota > Fermentibacteria > Fermentibacterales > JCC-6 > Sabulitectum. Next base: position 49,576 of record CAYLRO010000005.1, read on the forward strand.
GGAAGATGGTTGTCTCCTGCTATGGCATCCAGATCCACATAAAGGTTCCATGCCGGTCTCTCTGGAAGAAATGCCGCTGTTTCCATTGCGGTTCTTGTAACATCCTCAGCTGAAAGGAGCGGAGCCCCGGAGCCTTTCAGAACAAGAGTTGCGGATGAGGTGTCAGCCAGAATAAAAGTGTTGTAGACGAAATCAGGGCCCAGACGCTCCAGAGCGCAGAGAGTGGTTACAGCTTTAACAGTGCTTGCAGGCCGGAAGGGCATGCTTCCGTTTACATCCAGAAGTATTTCACCGGTATCACAGTCCCGGGCGTATATACCCGCTTCCCATGAAGCGGGAATCTCAGGGGCAGTGAAATCCAGAAGCAGTGTTACCAGCAGCAGTGTCACGATCATTCATCCTCCTGTTGACATTTCTTTCTCAGGCGATAACAATAATGCTCTCAGGTGAACATGTAAAACTGAAGAGAAACAGGAGAAAATCTTGAAAATGAAAAATCTGATATTTGTCTCACTGCTTGTTTTCCTTGCCTTTGCTGGCTGCAGCTCTAATCCTTCACCAGGTGAGCCTGGTGCGGTGATTACCGTTATGGACAGATCAGTTCTCGAGGCTGATGTGACACAGTCATTCCAGAATCTGCAGGGTGATACCGTTTCCGTGGACATCCTCCGTGACAACATTCTGGCCAGAGAAATGTTCATTACCCACGCAATTCAGCTGGGACTGGAGAATGACAAGGAGGTTCTTCGACTGACTCATGAGAGACAGCGGGAGCTGCTGCAGACCAGATTGATGGCCTATGTTCTTGACCAGGTTGAGAGTGATAATGAAGCGGCGCTGGAGTTCTGGTCCACTCTTGGAACAGGAGTTTCATATACAGCTCTTGCTCTTCGCGACAGTCTTCTTATGGACAGTATTTCCACCCTTGTACATGGTGGAGCAGATCTTTCTCCTCTGGCAGTTCAGTTCGGGCTGGATCATGTAACAATCTCCACAGCTGGAAAAATAGTTATCGACGACAGAAACTATGCCAACACCATGGATGTTGACCATCTGGCCGGTGCTCTGGCACCAGGTCAGGTCTTCGGTCCTTTCCCGGCACCGATTGGTTACAGGATACTGCAGATTGATTCTGTCTGGACATACGACAGTGGACCTTTCTCAGCGGATTCCCAGCGAATTGCATCCATTCTTCTTGCAAGGGAGAGAGAGAGCAGGAAGCAGCTCATGGAAGACAGTCTGAAGACAACAGCCGGTGTAGCAGCCAATCCTGCTGCCATATCCGTGATGGCTGAGAATTCTGTTGACGGGTTCACTTTTGGCGAGTTTACACCGGAGGAAGATGCCATCACTGCTGTTTCATGGGATGGAGGTTCGCGGGATATATATTCAGTAAGCAGAAACATTATGAATCTGCCTGCCTACCTTCCAAGAGAAACAGCCAGTGAGGAATGGCTTTCCGAATATGCCGTCCGACTGGCACTCTTCGATCTTGAGATGAGTTATGCCATGGATCTGGGACTTGATACTGTTCCAGAGACTGCAAGGGAACTGCGGATCAAGGCAATGGAAGTTCTTCTGGATGCATACTATGAGAGAATTATCGCATCAAGAGCAGTACCTGATTCAGCATACCTGCAACAGGTTTATCTTGATGTAAGGGAAGACTTTCCTGTGGAGGAGTCACGAACCTTCAATGTTCTTTATCTGGCAGACAGGGAGCAGGTGGATGCCGCCGCTTCACTCATGGAAATCGGTAGCGACCTTCTGGAGATACGAGACCAGTTCGAAGTGTTCCCACCAATTCTGGAAGAAGGCAGTGAATACCTGACGGTACCTCTCATGCACGGGATGGTGCCTGAGACTGACAGAGAAGTACTGTTCGGTCTCCAGCAGGGTGAGGAGACCATTGTTTCTCTCAATGACTCTACCGCTCTCTGGTTCAGGCTGGTATCGGTAATTCCGGAGCATACTCCAGAGTACCATGAGATAGCTGGCAGGGTTGCGTCCATTGGAGAACAGAGGGCTGAGAGTGAGGCTATTATAGGACTTGTAGATAGTCTGAAAGCGGTTTATCATCCTTATGTGAATGAGGAGTATTTCAGAGGATTCTACACACCTGTGGAAGCCGATTCGGTTTCCGCTGCCGAAGATTCAGAGGAGGTGACCGATGCACTGTAGGAGCTGCGGTCATGATAACAGGAACAGAAGTACGGGCAGATGCGATAACTGCGGATTCAAACTTGATGAGCAGAATGAACCGATGTCAGTACAGAGAGCTGCATTGCAGAAACCGCTGGAGGACATAACCCGTGAGGCGTCGGAAGATCCGCCGAATCTTGTTCCTTCGAGAAAGAGTTCAGCAGGAATGATCGGTGTTCTGATTTTTCTGGCAGGTCTGGTGGGGACAATATTCATTGTCAGGAACTTTGAAAGATCAGTTTATGAGCCTGTAGTTCAGCTCAGCGCTGAAGAACTGGGTGAGGTAGAGATTCCCCTTGACTCACTGCCTATCGTTCTGGGTACTGAAATCGTTTATGTGTTTAATGATCAGGGTACCTCTGCTGCACCGAGAACCAATGTGGATCTCTCTCTTATTCCCGAGGGAACCAGAGTCTCTTTCATTGCACTGGGTTCAATTTCTATTCAGCCTGTAGTGAACTACATGCAGCAGAAAATAAACGGATCTGACTTCCGTTACCTGACAACAGATTCACTTTACTCCTGGTATGATTCGACCAAAACAGAGTATTCAGCTATCCCAATACTTAAACCGGTGCCTTCTCCAGAGCAGGATTCTACTGCTGTGCAGCCTGTGGACCTGAAGATCCTTTTCACTGATGAATGGCTGAGATTCATCGTGGAAGAGTACAACACTGATGTTGTAGAGCCAGCCACCGGCCTTGCATTTAACGGCAGAACCTTCACCAGGGTTCTGGATCAGGTTGAGCGTTCCATCAGCAGACGGAATACTGACCAGAGACCTGTTCATATCACACTGCTTTTCCCGGGAACAGTTTCACTTGCAGAAGCTGTTGAGATGGCTGAATCAGTATCAGTATACACTGATTCACTGGGATATCTGGGCTATCATGTGAAGTGGGTAAATGTCACAGAATAGTGACAGGACAGGTTCAGATCAGAATGTGCTGAAAAGGTTTGCAGAAACCATTACTTTCCCCACGGTTTCACTGCCAGGGAGTTTCTCTCTGAAACCTTTTCATCGAATGAGGGAATGCGCTGTTGGCCTGTGGCCCGGTGTATTCAGCGCAATGGAGATGCATCTCTGCGGTGAAGCTTCAATTCTGTTGCTCTGGCATGGCAGAGACTCAGGAGAGAAACCTGTCATGCTCACTGCTCATCAGGATGTGGTTCCCGCGGGTGAATCAGGCTGGACCTGCAATCCCTTCGGAGGCGAAGAGCAGAATGGCAGGATATACGGTAGAGGAACTGTTGATTACAAGTGTGGATTTGCCGGAATGCTGGAAGCGTGTCAGCAGCTGATCAACTCCGGCTTCTCTCCTTCAAGAACAGTCATCCTGTCGTTCGGACATGATGAGGAAGTCGGTGGCCTTAAGGGAGCTGCTGCTGTTGCCTCTAAACTTGCTCAAATGGGAATCAGGTGCTCCAGCGTTCTTGATGAGGGCGGCTACATATATCAGAATGACTCAGGGGGTGACACAGCAGTTATTGCTCTGGCAGAGAAAGGTTACGCCACTTTCAGACTGGTTGCTCATGCTGTTCAGGGGCATTCCTCAACACCTTCTGAAAGAACAGCTATTGGTACTCTCGCGAGAGCGGTTTCTCTTCTTGAAGAGCTTGGTTTGACCTTACCCGAAGGAACAACAATTGCACCAACTGTTTTTACCTCCGGCTGCAAGGAGAATGTTCTGCCGGGCACTGCCGAGCTTCTATTGAATACCAGACCGGCTCCGGGAACAAGTGTGGAATCTGTTCAGAATCTTGTAACCGGTACTGTGGAAACGCTGGGTGTATCAGTGGAGCTTCTGGAAAACCCCAGCCTGTCCGAGCCTTCTCCCGTGTCCGATTCGAACTCCAGAGATTTCCAGGATCTCAAGGCTTCCGTCAGAGCTGTGCTCGGGAACAGTATGCCAGTTGAGGAAGGAGTCTTTCCTGCCGCCACCGACTCCAGAAGGTACCGGCTGGCAGCGGATGATACATACAGATTCATGCCTGTGCATCTTGGCTCCAGAGGAGTGGGAATGCTACATTCTGTTAACGAAAACATCTCGGTAACTGATTACCTGGATTGTGTGAGTTTTTATGCTGAATACATCAGAAGAGCAGCAGGGAACAGATAAGGTCAGACAGGCGGCTCTCAGGGGGCTTCTTGTTAACCTGGGTCTGGTTGCCCTGAAAAGCATCACCGGATTTTCCACAGGCAGCAGGGCACTGATTGCCGATGCTGTTCACAGCCTTTCCGATCTCACTACTGATATTGCTGTTGTTGTAGGAGCCAGATACTGGAACAGGCCTCCTGATGAAAATCATCCCCTGGGGCACCGCGGTATAGAAACCACTGTGAGCATGTTCATAGGGATAATGCTTCTGGCTGCCGGGGCGGGTATCGGGATTGATGCAGTTGTTTCCCTGGGGAAGAGAAGCACAATCTCCTCGCCCGGCATGGCGGCTGCTGTTGCTGCTTTTGTTTCCCTGGTTGTTAAGGTGATTCTCAGCAGGTGGACACTGAAAATGAGCCGAATAACAGGTTCTGTGGCACTTTCTGCCAATGCTGTTCATAACAGAAGCGATGCTCTGAGCTCAATACCGGTCCTTATTGCTGTATCCATTTCCATGGTGAATGCGGAGCTTGCCTTTCTGGACTCTGTAGCCGGTGCTGTGGTTTCCATATTTGTTCTGCTTTCAGGATGGAAGGTACTGAAGCCTGGATTGATGGAGATGACCAACACAGCTCCTCCTGCTGAGGTGCTTATCAGCATAAGAGAAACAGCTTTGTCAGTTGAAGGAGTTGAGGGTATTCATTCCCTTAGAGCAAGAAGGGAGACAGGAGGTCTTTTTGTTGACCTTCATGTGCAGCTTGCAGGGACTATGGAAGTCAGGGAAGGATTTTTCCTGTGCAGAAAAGTGGAAGAAGCCATCAGAAAAGCGGAACCATCCATCAGGGATGTTATTGCCAGAATTGAGCCTTCGGTCCCATGCGGTGATGCAGACAGATGTCCGGTGGACTGGAGTTGATTTATATTGCTAATGAGGAAGAGAGGTGAATAATGGAATTCAAAGTATGTAGTAGTGCTTTTAATCAGGGAGGATTCCTTCCGGAGTGGTATAAGGCAGACAATCTGAACTCTTCACCACCTCTGGGCTGGGCATGCCAGCCTGAAGGTACGGTTTCATTGGCGGTGGTGTGCAAATCAAATGAAAACAGGGTTCACTGGGTGTTGTGGAACATCCCCGGGACAGTGGATACCATTTACGGCAAGCTTCCCGGTGAGAGAGAACTCCCTGGAGGGCTGAGGCACGGTTTGAATGATTTCGCTGAAATCGGTTGGACCGGACCTTCCAGGAAAGATCACGAGTTGCATCTGACAGTATACATGTTTGCTCTGGACTGCAAACTTCATAAGCCTGAAACTGACTTCACAGCTGCTGATCTTATGAGGGCCATGGACGGGCATATAATCGGGGAGGCCACACTTACCTGTGACTGTTCCTGAATGGTTCCCCGGGGGAAGTGATCTTGCCGGACACTGGCTCCTGGATGACAGTATCGTATTTCTGAATCACGGGTCTTTCGGCGCGTGCCCGGCTCAGGCTGTCGGATACAGGGAAATGCTTCTTCGGCAGTCGGAACATGACCCCATGGAGTTTCTTCTCACAACTCATCAACCGGTGCTGGAACGGTGTCTTTCCAGGCTGGAGCAGTTTATCAATGCTCCTGAATGCTCCATTGTAATGGTGGAGAATGCAACAACAGCGGTGAATACTGTTCTCAGGAATCTTCCCCCTGGAGAGGGCGATACTGTTCTGGTAACTGACCAGGAGTACTTTTCCTCAGCGAATGCTCTTGAAACAGTTGCCCGGGACAGGGGATTCAGAATAAAAAAAGTGGAACTTCCCTATCCGGTCCTCTCAGAAGATTCCATTCTGGAAAGATTCAGTGATGCCGTTGATCCTTCTGTCAGGTTTGCCCTTGTTGACCATATTGTCAGTTCAACCGGAATGGTTCTTCCCTTGAAGGGGATAGTTCACCTTCTGGCAGAGAAGGGTATCGAGACTGTGGTTGACGGTGCCCACGGCCCTGGTCAGGTGAATCTTGACATGAAAGAGCTTGGATGTCTTGCTTACACCGGGAACTGCCACAAGTGGCTCTGCAGTCCCCGGTCTGCAGCTCTTCTCTATGTCAGACCTGATTTTCAGAATGAATTCAGACCTCTTGTTATCAGCCACCTTCCGGAAGAGTTCAATTCGTCTCTGTCCGATTTCCAGATCTATTTCAGATGGAACGGAACTCCTGATCCAACACCGGAAATGACCATTCCCTTCACAATGGATCTGATGGAAAGTTTTCACCCTGAAGGCTGGGACGGAATAATGAGGCGCAACCGGGCTACTGTTCTGCAGGGGTGGAAGTTTCTCTGCGAAAAACTGAATGTGGAACCTCCATGTCCGGATTCCATGGTTGGTTCAATGGCCTCAGTTCCTCTGGAAGGCCTTGTTGAAACCGGGCCTGTGGATCTGCACTGGACCGACCCTCTTCAGAGAAGGCTGAAAGAAGAATTCAGCATCATTGTTCCAGTTACCAGTATTCGCAGTTGCAGTAACAGGTTGCTTCGTATTTCCGCACAGCTTTACAACAGTCCGGAGCAGTACACATACCTGACAGATTCTCTTCTGGATATATTCCGCTGAAGCGGAAGGAACCCATTTGATCTATCTTGACAACGCCTCCACATCATGGCCAAAACCTGATTGTGTAACAGAGGCTGTAACTGATTTCATAAGGAACATCGGGGCAAGTCCTGCCCGGGGCAACTGTACTGCAGCCATGGAAGCCATGGGGGTTGTGCTGGACTGCAGAGAAATCATTGCAGACTTCTTCGGATGCGGCAATCCGCTCAATGTAGTTTTCACGCATAATGTTACCTGGGGTCTTAACACTGTTATGCATGGAATGCTCAGCGCAGGTGACAAAGTGGTGTCAACCACCATGGAGCACAATGCTGTAACAAGACCCCTGACCGACCTTAAAAACAAGGGTGTGAATGTTTCCTTTTCTCCCTGTGACTCTGCAGGCAATCTGGACCTGGACGCATTCCGTGAGAATGTCAAAGGTGCTGCACTGGCAGTGGTGAACCATGGTTCCAATGTGACGGGAACCGTTCAGGATGTTGAAAGCATTTCAAAGCTCTGCAGGGAGAACGGAACAGTTCTTCTTCTTGATGCAGCCCAGAGTGCCGGGATAGTTCCTGTAAGTCTTGCAGCCGGTGTTGACATCATCGCCTTTACAGGTCACAAAGGGCTTCTGGGGCTTCCGGGAACAGGGGGGCTTGTTTTCGCCGAAGGTTTCGATGTGGAAAAGGTGAAAACCCTGGCACAGGGCGGAACGGGAAGCCTTTCCGAGGAAACCAGACAACCGGATTTCATGCCTGACAGATTTGAAGCAGGTACCATGAACGGTCCTGGTCTGGCGGGTCTTCTCGCAGGGGTTCAGTATATCAGCAATCTGGGTCTGGAAGAAATCTACAGAAGAAAGATGAAAACTGCAGGAGCGCTTGCTGAAGGAATTTCATCAATAAAGGGAGCCAGAGTCTACAAGCCTGATAAAGGAGAACCCTGGACAGCAGTGGTTTCTTTCACCATTGAGGAAGGGTGCACCGCATCCATAGCCCACTATCTATCTTCGGAACATGATATCTGCTGCCGGCACGGTTTTCACTGTGCATCCTGTGCCCATAGAACCATCGGAACATTTCCCGGAGGTACTGTAAGACTCAGCCCGGGGATCTTCACTGAGATGGAAGAAATAGAAAAAGCGGTTAAAGCCGTGAGGATGTGCTGTGAGTGATCACCTCTACATGATCTTTAAATCCATGACTCATGTCCTGGCTGCTGAGCGTGCCTCGAGAAAACAGGGAGTTCCCTGCAGGATGGTGCCTATTCCCAGAAATCTCTCCACAGACTGCGGTATGTGCATTTCTCTGAAAACAGAGCATAAGGATGTATTTCTTGAAGCCATCAGGGAAAAGGGACTTGAGCCTGAGCGAATTGAAGAACACAAGGGACCCGGTCCGGGAAGCAGATGCTACTCCGGCTGATTGTCAGTCAAGGAACATCAGCACCTTTTCTGAATCAGTAAACTCCTGAAGCTTGTCTATGGCCCTGTTCTTCAGCTGTCGCACTCTTTCCCTGCTGATACCCATTGTTCTGCCTATTTCAGCAAGTGTGTGCCTTCTGTTTGTACTGAGACCGAAGAAAAGGCTGATAATGGTCTTTTCCCTCATGTCCAGGGCTGTAAGCATCTCAAAAACAATGTTCCTCAGTGAATCAACTGCTACTGCATCTTCAGGTGTCTCGTTACCCTCTGAAGCCATCATCTCCTGGAAAGTTTTATCACTGCCGTCGTAGACAGGTCTGTCCAGAGAAAGGTGTGTGCTGTGGATGGAAAGCATTCCCTCAATGTTCTTTCGGGGAACATCAAGTTTAGTGGCAATCTCGTTTGATGACGGTGCTCTTCCCAGAGAGTGTCCCAGTTCTCTGGTGGCACGACCCATTCTGTACAGTTCATTGACCCTGTTCAGGGGAAGGCGGACTATTCTTGAATTTTCTGCAAGCGTCTGAAGGATAGCCTGCCGTATCCACCACACTGCATATGTTATGAACCTGCATCCTCGGCTCTCGTCAAAACCCCTGGCAGCTCGGATCAGCCCCACATTGCCCTCGCTGATAAGGTCTTCCAGGGCAACACCCTGATTTGCATACTGCTTGGCGATGCTCACAACAAATCGAAGATTGGCCTCAACCAGTATCTCCTGAGCCTTTGCATCGTTGTCCTTGATCCTGCGGGCCAGATCAGCCTCTTCCTCAGAGGTGAGCGATTGCTTGGACCCGATCTCCCTGAGATAAAGCTCAAGAGACTTTCCTTCAACTCTGCGGATACCCAAAATACCACAACCCATCGGCAACTGGAGGTAGGAGAAGCTAAGTTATTACAATAGTGACCATTACTATCTGCAGAGAGAAATGATGATTGTCAAGTGCATTCACCGAAGATCGATCAGAGAGCCGGAAGGCCACTGAGTCATTCTTCAGTTTCTTCTGCGTCGGTGTTCAGATCATACGAAACTAAGGTTTCAAGGTCCGCTGCGGCTATTGTTTTCTCTTCATTCACAACAACCGATGCAAGGTGCGGCATTGTTCGTCAGCCTGCTTGTCAAGTCAGTTGATAATTTTCTCTCGTACTTATTGATAAGCTTGCCACAGATGTAACAGATGAGATAAGGAGTTTGTCATCAGGTAAACACAGAAAGGAAGAGAAATAATCATGTTAATAAAATCGCTGCCATTCTCTCTCGCTATCTTTTTCCTTATTGGATGCGGAGGTGAAACTGCAGAAGTTGATTCAGTATCAACATCAGAAGAGTTTGTTGAATTGAACATAGTCGGAACTATTGGTGTGGAGCTGGGCGACAGCAATTATGTTCTCGGAGCAGTTCAGCAGATAGATCATGATCTTGACGGAAACATCCTTGTTCTTGACCGCTCAGTGTGCTGTATAAGGGTTTACAACCCGAGTGGCGAGTTTATCAGACAGATATCCAACGAAGGCAGTGGTCCGGGAGAACTGCTCAACCCAATGTCTATGACAGTTGTTGGTGATGGAAGAGTCTTTGTTGAGAGCCCCTTCAATGGAGGTATGAATGCTTTTACAACTGAAGGTGAATGGCTGGGGCTTGTTACACCATTTTATGCCAATGCTCCACTGGGCATATTTGGAGCAGACTCTAACTCTTACATTGCAATGAGAATTGAAGTGCTACCCAATGAGTCTGGCGATCTTATGGTTAAGGCTTTTATCGGCAGGTACGAAGAGGGTGAGGAGCCTGTTATCCGGTACTGGGTGTATGAATTCCCCTTTGATCGCAATAATTTAACGGGGCTTCTGCAGAATACCATGATGGGTCGTGTCTATATCGCAGACAGAAACGGTAATGTTTTTATAGCAGAGCTCACAAGTGAGAAGTACCTTGTACAGGGTTTCAAACCTGATGGCGAGTTATTCTTCGAGGTCGAAAAGGATGTTGAAAGAGTAGAGAAAACGACTATTGAAATCGAGGATGAGGAAATTTATGTTGTTGCATATATGGAAAGCATTGGAGCCCATGGAGTTGAAATGGGGTATAATGCCCATCCCTACAGGAACACTATCAGTGAAATAGAAGTTGACGGCGAAAACAGAATATGGGTCAGGCGAGGCACAGTTCTCGAGCCTGTGTTCGATGTTTACGACTTCAATGGTGAAAAGCTTTTCACAGCAACTGTTCCGGATGCCGGGGATGATGCTGTTTTCTGGGACTTCAATATTGATGAACAGGGTATCGCTGCTTACTCCGTCAATCCTGCATTATACCAGCAGATTTACATACTGGAGCTGCCGGAGTAAGGTACGAAATCCACAGAAACAGGAAAAGCACACAGAAACTGTTTTACAGTAATAAGAAATGTGTTAAGAATGTACCATTTATCTTGAACACTTTTCAGTTTGCTTAATGCGGATATAGTTCACTGTAAAATCTTGACAGTGAATTTGAAATCAGATGGAGCTTTAAGAATACCTGCTCCGTGTGGAATCCGAGAGCATGGAAACCCTTACTAAGAAAGTTGTTGTAAGGTAAACAGCCTCACAAAAACAAAGCAGTCCCTGCAAATGCAGGGGCTGCTTAAATTCTGGCACGACATACGGACGCTTTCAGAACCTTAATTCTCATCTGATTCACCATTACCGTGTCTTGACGAATACTCAGAATAATGAGTAAATTAACTCAATGCACTGAGTAGTAAGGAGAAGCATGTTCAAAAGGCGTTCTTACAGTACACTGCTTTCAAGGCTGGGTGAACATCCAGGAAGAATACAGGTGGTGGCCGGTCCCAGGCAGGTGGGGAAAACTACAATGGTTCACCAGGTGAAGCGGACTCTTGAGAAGGAGGGCAGGCGAGTGTTCTACTTCTCTGCAGACCTTCCTGCCCCTGGCGGTACTGAATGGATAGAATTGTGCTGGAACACAGCCAGGCTTGGAAACGCTGACGGGAGAGCCGTTATCATCCTGGACGAAGTGCAGAAGGTGCCGAACTGGTCCGAAGCGGTCAAGAGACTGTGGGACCAGGATAAGATGCGTTCTTCCTGTTTGTCCGTTGTTCTTCTTGGATCCTCACCGCTTCTTATAAAATCCGGATTAACCGAAAGCCTGGCAGGCAGATTCGAGATCATTCGAATGAATCACTGGGATCTGTTTGAAATGAAGACGGCATTCGGCTACTCTCTGGACCAGTATCTTGCCTACGGAGGGTATCCCGGTGCGGCAGACCTCATTCAAGACTTTTCCAGGTTCAGAAGCTACATTCTGGATTCTCTGATTGAAACTTCAATTTCAAGAGATATCCTGATGATGAACAGAGTGGAGAAGCCGATTCTTCTCAGGAATCTTTTCATGCTTGCATGCAGGTATCCATGCGGTACTGTATCCTACACAAAAATGCTGGGACAGCTTCAGGATGCAGGTAACACAACCACCCTTGCCCATTATCTGAGTCTTCTTGAAAGTGCCGGTCTGATTGCCGGTCTCAGGAAATACTCAGGCAGTGTTGTGCGGAAAAGGGGCTCCAGTCCGAAACTGCTTCCTCTGAATACTGCTCTGGCAACTGTTGTTACGGGACTTGATGCAGAGGCTCTGGTCAGTTCCCCTGATATCAGAGGCAGGATCGCTGAAACCTCACTTGGAGGTTTTCTCTACAGGTGTGCTTCTGAAAATCCAGACTGTGAACTGGGATACTGGAGAGCTGGAGACAGCGAAGTTGATTTCGTCTTTACCAGCCGAGGAAGAGTATTCGGGATAGAGGGTTACAGTGGAGGCCGGGAACACACAAGGTCCGGAATGAATCAGTTCAGGAAAAAGTTTCCCGGTTCAAAAGCAATACTTGTTGGGAAGGGCGGTTTACCACTTGAAGAAGTTCTTTCCATGCAGCATTCTGAATTTCTGGAAGTTCTGAATAGAATCTAGTGGCACACCATACCGGACGCTTTCAGAACCGGGAACTCCCAACACCTGATCAGATTCTGAAGTTGTCAGTTTGACTTACTTGGAACATTCAGTGTATACTATGTCCAGACATGGTGGACATAGATGTAAGCAGGTGAGTATGAATAGTGCTCTTCTCCTCAGACGGGCAATTGATCTTGATGTTTTTGACTATCAGACACTGACAGAAGTCCTGGGTGAAAGGTTCAGCAAGACCAGGGATTTGACCATCAGGCTTGTCAAGGAAGGATCGCTTGTCAGGGTCAAACGGGGTCTCTACACCTTCGGAGAGGACCTGAGAAAACATCCTGTGAGCAGAGAATATCTTGCCAATCTGATATACGGCCCATCCTATGTAAGCCTGGACTATGCCCTCAGTTTCTACTCGATGATCCCGGAGAAGGTCTCCACAGTTACATCGGTTTCCATCGGGAGGTCGCGGAAGTTCCAGACTCCCTTCGGGCAGTTTTCCTATAGAATGCTCAAGAGAGAAAGGTATTCCATCGGGATATCAATCGAAACCACTGGCGGTAACAGCTTTCTCATTGCTTCTCCCGAGAAGGCTCTTATAGACAAGGTCTGGACTGACACGCGCATATGCAGGTCAACCTTCAGCCAGTGGAAGAAGTATCTGGAGGAAGATCTGAGGATTGATATGGAAACGACTTCGAACTTCTCCCTGAGTATGCTTCGGTCCATTGCTGATGCCTACTCCTCAGAGAAGGTCTTCAGTTTAACTGCATGTATATCCGAGCTCATCAGGAAAAGATCATGAATCCAGCCATAAGCCGAATGCTCGAGAAGTACTCACCTGGAACGTACGATGAATTTGATAACGCTCTTCGCGAGATAATCCAGCAGGCGGCACTGTTTGGGCTATGGAGGAGCAAGTTTTTCGAGAGAGCAGCTTTTTATGGCGGAACAGCCCTGCGAATCCTTTACGGCCTGGACAGGTTCTCAGAAGACATGGATTTCAGTCTGAAGGCTCCTGACCCCTCCTTCCGACTTGAAGAGTACGGCGAGTACCTGTGTAGAGAGTTAAGCAGTTTTGGTTTCGAGATTGAGATGCTATCCAGGAGGAAGAACACAGAGATTGAGTCAGCTTTCCTGAAGGGCAACACCCTTACGCACCTCCTTCTTGTGGGTGCGCCGGAAAGCGTGACCAACGGTCTGCACCCTGACAGGACATTCAAGATAAAACTGGAAGTCGATACCGACCCGCCGGGAGGATTCTCAACAGAGAGCAAGTACCTCCTTCGGCCGGTACCATTCAGCATTATCTCATATCAACTGCCTGACATGTTCGCCGGGAAGCTGCATGCAGTTTTATGCAGGAAGTGGAAGAACAGGGTGAAAGGCAGGGACTGGTATGACATGGTATGGTACCTCGCCAATCATCCTGAAGTACGCATCAGTCACCTGTCAGAGAAGATGAGGCAGTCAGGGGACCTGCCTGCGGGAATAGCATTGACACCGAAGCTCCTTTTTGAACATCTCGAGCAGGCAATAGAGAATCTTTCAGTGGAACAGGCGAAAGCGGATGTGTTGCCCTTCCTGGAGAACCCGGCAGTATTGGATGTTTGGTCGAAGAAATTTTTTAGAGAAGTGATCTCAGAGCTCAGATTCGTTTAGCTTTTTATATTGGTACGCCATGCCGGATGCTTTCAGAACTTTCCAATATATCTTGAGTAGTACCTTGGCAAGGGCTTTCCGGCTGCTCTCTCTGTCTATATCCGTTTTAGAAACACCAGAAATACAAATCACACTGGCATTTCATCTACTCAAATCCTCAGGTAATACGGTTTCTCAAGGAATCTACTTGGTGATGATAGAATCTGAAGACATTGAAACATTCACGGCAAAGGTTGTTGTCAGGTAAACAACCTTCAGTTACACAACACAACCCTTGCTTTTGCATGGGCTGCACTTTTCCGCCGAAACTGGACTTTTAAATCTGGCACGCCCGACAGGATTCGAACCTGTGACCTACGGATTAGAAGTCCGTTGCTCTATCCAGCTGAGCTACGGGCGCACCGAATCAAAGATGTAAAGGGGACATGCCTGCATGCCCCCTTGGTACGCCCCCCGGGACTCGAACCCGGAACCCACGGATTAAGAGTCCGTTGCTCTGCCAATTGAGCCAGAGGCGCATTGGGGTGGGTGACCGGGCTTGAACCGGCGACCACCTGAACCACAATCAGGGGCTCTACCAACTGAACTACACCCACCACTGAAGTGACCCAATTCTAAGAACAGTACAGCCATTCGTCAACCTTCCTGTGAGGCATCTTGACGGAGGGCGGTTTGATAAGTAAGTAACAATGTTATGAGATGTCCAAGATGTGCCAACAGCAATGACAGGGTGATAGATTCCCGATCTGTCAAGGAAGGCCGGGCTACCCGGCGAAGGCGGGAGTGTAACGAATGCGGTTACAGATTCACCACCTACGAGTACATCGAAACAAGCTATCCAACAGTCAAGAAGAAAAACGGCCAGCGGGAAGCCTTTGATCCCAGGAAACTGGAAAAGGGGCTTATACGGTCCTGTGAGAAAAGACCTGTTTCCAGTGAGCAGATACAGGAGATGGTTGAACAGACCCTCTCCCGTATAACAGAGGAGTATCCCGATGAGGTTGAAGCCGGTTTCATCGGTGAATGTGTAATGGAACTTCTGCAGCACGTTGATCAGGTGGCTTACGTTAGGTTCGCAAGTGTTTACAGGCAATTCAGGGATGTGTCGCAGTTCAGAGAGGAACTTGACAAACTTCTCAAGGGCTGAATAAAGCGTTCTGTTTTTGTATATTCAGCTAATCCATACGAACTTTGTTTTATGTTCAGCGTCATATTGTACGCAGCATGTATTGATGATTGTAAAATATTGTTTAGCAAAAACATAGACAAGAACACAAACACTGGAGGAACATGAGCAGAGTAAAGAGCTTTGCCGGTGGGACCCATCCTCCGGGGAACAAGGGACTGGCCAGCGGTGCTGCCGTTGTGACCATCCCTGCCCCGGAACTGGTGACAGTTCCCCTATGTCAGCATCTTGGCGCTCCGTCCAAGCCGGTTGTAAAACCAGGCGACGAGGTGGTTCGCGGAGGTGTGATCGGGGAACAGAACGGATTTATAAGTCTGCCCACTCATTCGCCTGTGAACGGAAAAGTCCTCAGAGTTGAGAATGCTCCAATGCCACACATGAGAAGCGGTGCTGCTGTAGTGATACAAACAGTATCTGAGGAGGGCGGGGCGGTCTTCGAGCCCATAGCTTCCTGGAGCAGTACCGATCCCGGGGTGCTTATTGACAGGATTAAGGAAACCGGTGTGTGCGGCATGGGCGGTGCTTCATTCCCCACATACGTGAAGCTGTCTCCTCCAAAGGGAGTGAAGATCGACACTCTGATAATCAACGGTGTGGAATGTGAGCCCTACCTTACCGCTGACCACAGGTTGATGATGGAGAGAGCTGATGATCTTATCACCGGCATGAATATCATTGCTCACATTCTCGGGGTCACAGATCCCTGTATCGGTATTGAAATGAACAAACCTGATGCCATTGAACTCCTTGAGAAAAAGGGTGTGAAGGTAGTGCCTTTAAAGGTGCAGTATCCACAGGGTGCGGAGAAACAGCTCATCGATGCCGCTGCTGGCAGAGTTGTTCCAGCAGGGGGACTGCCCTTGAATGTAGGGGTTGTTGTGCAGAATGTGGGCACCTGTGTGGCAGTGGCTGATGCAGTGGTTAAGGGTATTCCTTCCATCAGACGCATAACAACAGTATCAGGTCTGGGTGTTGCAACTCCCGGAAACTTCGACGTGTGCGTTGGAACTCCTGTTTCCAGGCTGATCCAGGCTGCAGGGGGTTACAGAGGAGATGTTGAGAGGCTTATCAGCGGCGGTCCCATGATGGGTATGGCGATGTTCACTGACGCTGCTCCGGTTACAAAGGGAACAAGCGGAATACTTGCCCTCTCTCCCTCAGAGGTCCGTGATACAGAAGAGGGTCCATGCATAAGATGCGGCAAGTGTGTTGATGTGTGTCCACTGAATCTCTGTCCCAGCATTATAGCCAGTGCATCTGAGTACGGTGCCTGGGAGGAAGCCGAAAAAGCCGGTGCTCTCAACTGCATGGCCTGCGGTACATGCAGCTATGTGTGTCCTTCAGGCAGGTATCTCGTTCACAGAATTAAACGGGCACAAAACGAGATCCGTGCCCTCAAACGTGCGAAGGAGGCGTAAATGGCTGAGAACAGAATATTCGACCTGGCCGTCTCACCGCATGTTGGTTCTTCACAAAGCACAAAGAAGATCATGTGGGATGTGGTTATTGCTCTTGTTCCGGCGTTGATCGCAGCATTCTGGTTCTTCGGTCCCGGCGTGCTGGTCATTGTTGGTGCAAGTGTTATCACAGCGGTTCTCACGGAATGGCTCTGTCTGAAGTTCATGAAGAGACCGGTGAGCTTTGCTTTTGACGGCAGTGCTGTTGTTACAGGAATGCTCCTGGCGTACAATGTTCCTCCAGGAGTTCCATGGTGGCTGCCGGTGATAGGCAGTGCGTTTGCTATTGCTGTTGCAAAACAGGCCTTTGGCGGACTGGGACACAACATCGTTAACCCGGCTCTGCTGGGCAGGGCCTTCCTGGTGGCCAGCTTTCCTGTTCTTATGACTGCAGGCTGGACCGCTCCCATGGAGTGGCAGGACGGCCAGAGACTTGATGTTCAGGCATGTGGAGTGTCTACTGCGGCACTGAGTGAAAGCAACGAGCTTGACGCCTTTACCGGGGCTACTCCTCTGAATGCTCTCAAGCAGACATTCGGATGGGAAGATGATGCTTCCCGGGGTGAAGAGGTCAGAACAATGCTTTACTCAAAGGAGAGCATAAAAAACCTGTTCACAGGAAGAATCGGCGGATGTGTAGGAGAGACCAGTGCTCTCATGCTGATTCTCGGTGCTCTCTACCTGATAATACGCGGTGTGCTGGAGTTACGCCTTCCGCTGAGCTATCTGGGTTCTGTTGCATTTTTCGCCTGGCTCTTCGGAGGTCAGGGATGGCTTGACGGAAATCCTCTGTTCCACCTTTTTGCAGGAGGAGTGATCCTTGGGGGTTTCTTCATGATAACCGATATGGTTACAACCCCTGTTACGAAAAAGGGAAGAGTGATCTTCGGAATCGGAGCAGGTCTTCTTACCATGGTAATTCGCCGCTGGGGCGGATACCCTGAGGGCTGCAGCTATTCTATTCTTCTCATGAACCTTGCAACTCCTCTTATTGACAGATACACAAGACCCAGGAGCTTCGGGGAGGTGAAGAAGAATGGGTGAGATATTCAAACTCGGTTTCATTCTCATGTTCATCGCCGTTATCGCGGCAGCTGCGCTGGGATATGTTAACTCCATGACGGAGCCCATCATTGCCCAGCAGAAGGAGCAGGCCAAGCTGGATGCCATGATTGATGTGGCAACAACCCTGGCTTCAGGGCAGCTGACCTTTGACAGTCTTGCTGTTCCGGAACTTGAAAACCCTTATGCTGGTATTGACCAGGAGCTTGCTGTGGTTTCAGTTACGGATTCCACCGGTTCTGAACTGGGGTATCTGTTCGTTGCCTATGGCCGTGGATACTCCAGTATCATTCAGACAATGGTGGCAATAAACACAGCAGGTGAGATAACAGGCACCACAATTCTTTACCAGCAGGAAACCCCGGGCCTTGGTGCAAATGTGTCAAAACCTGAAAAATTCCTCTACCAGTTCCCCGGTAACAATGCAACTTCTCTTCTTCTGGCAAAGGACGGCGGAACACTTGATGCCATTACAGGAAGTACCATAACATCCCGGGCAGTTACCGATTCTGTCCGTGAGGGTCTTGCAGCACTTGCAGCCTGCGGCCTCATTCCAGGAGAGGGAGGTGTACAATGAGTGCCATGCAGGAACTTACAAAAGGGTTTTTCAAACAGAATCCGGTCTTCAAGCAGGCGCTGGGAATGTGTCCCTTCCTTGCAGTGACAAGCAGTGTGGAGAATGCTCTGGGAATGGGAGCTGCGGCAACATTTGTGCTGGTGTGCTCCAACTTCCTGGTTTCACTCTTCAGGAAGGCTATTCCGGCTAAAGTCAGGATCCCGGCATACATCGTGATAATCGCCACCTTTGTTACCCTTGTTGATCTTTTGATGAATGCCTACCTGCCTGCACTTCACAGCAGCCTTGGTATCTTCATTCCCCTGATCGTTGTGAACTGCATAATTCTCGGCAGGGCAGAGGGGTTTGCCAACAAGAACAAGGTGATGGCATCCATAATGGATGGTATCGGCATGGGAATAGGTTTCACCATTGCTATGGTGATCATGGCCACATTCAGGGAAATCCTGGGCAACGGCAGCTGGCTGAACATCAATCTCCTGGGAGAAGCCTATGAGAATCAGCCGCTTCTTATTGCCATTCTTGCTCCGGGAGCGTTCATACTTATGGGATTCATTCTCGGTTTCTTCAACATTATGGAGAAGCGCAGAAAGGGAGGTGCGAAATGACCCCTGCAGTGCTTCTCTCGGTGATAGTATCAGCTCCTGAAGGAGGAGAGCCGTCTTTCAGTATTGCAAAGATGATGGCTATTGTTCTGGCTGCGATTTTCGTGAACAACTTCGTGCTCATGAGATTCCTGGGCATCTGCCCTTTCCTGGGTGTTTCCAAGCAGCTTGACAGTGCTGTGGGCATGGGCGCCGCAGTTGTGTTTGTAATGGTGCTTGCCACCCTTGGCTCATGGCTTGTGTATCACAATGTGCTGGTTCCTCACGGTATGGTTTACCTGAGAACCATTTCATTCATCATAATCATTGCAGGTCTTGTTCAACTGGTGGAAATGATCCTGCAGAAATTCAGCCCTGCGCTGTACGATGCGCTGGGTATATACCTTCCACTGATTACCACAAATTGTGCGATCCTCGGTGTGGCAGTGCTTAACATTGAAGAGAAATTCAGCCTGGGGTATTCTCTTGTCAATTCAGTTGCAGCCGGTATCGGATTCACTCTTGCACTGGTTTTGATGGCAGGTCTTCGCGAACGCATGGAGAAAGCTGCTGTTCCTCCTTCACTTAAAGGGCTTCCGATTGCCTTTCTTATTGCAGGAGCAATGTCAATCGCATTTCTCGGCTTCGCCGGGCTGGGAGGGTAGATGATGTCAATTCTAGCAGCACAAATGACTCTCCTGTTTATAGCGCAGCAGCAGGACACCATGTCTGCCGTCACCGGTCCTGCAATAGTTATGGGAGCTATCGGGCTTCTTCTGGGACTTGGGCTTGCATTTGCAGCCAAGAAGTTTGCAGTGGCCAAGGATTCAAGAGTTGAAGCCATCGAGGCGATTCTTCCCGGTGCTAACTGCGGCGGATGCGGTTATCCCGGTTGCAGTGCTTTTGCCTCTGCAGTTGTTGAGGGCAGAGCTCCAGTTAATGGCTGTTCACCTGCTGGTGCAGCAGCAGCCGCAGAGATTGCCAGTATTATGGGAGCAGAGGTAGAGGATAAGGAAAGAGAAGCCGCAGTCGTTCTCTGTAACGGCGGACGGTCAGCAGTAAACGCTTTCAATTACAATGGACCTGCAAGCTGCAAATCTGCTGCCCTGGTAATGGGTGGCCAGAAAGCATGCACCTGGGGTTGTCTGGGATTCGGCGACTGCGTTGCAGTGTGTCCATTTGACGCAATGGTAATGGGTGAAAACGGTATACCCGTTATCGATGCTGAGAAGTGTGTTGCCTGCGGTAAATGCGTTGAAGAATGTCCCAGGAACATCATTACTCTCTGGCCTGAGAGCAGAAAGGTCTTTGTGGCCTGTTCCAGCAGAGACAAGGGTGGAATAGCCAGAAAAGCCTGCTCAGTAGCTTGTATCGGTTGTCAGAAGTGTGTGAAGGTCTGTCCTGTTGACGCTATTCAGATGGATGGTTTCCTTGCCAGAATAAACCCTGACAAGTGTATCAACTGCGGACTGTGCGCTGCTGAATGCCCTACAGGTGCCATTTATGATGGTATTCCTGTAAGACCCAAAGCATTCATAGACAGTACCTGTATAGGATGTACTCTCTGTACAAGGGTTTGTCCCACCAATGCCATCGAGGGTACTCTGAAGGAGAAGCATCAGGTTGTGGCTGAGAAGTGTATCGGCTGCGGTCAGTGTGTGGAGAAATGTCCCAAGAATTCCATCAAGATGATGGGCGGGGCTCTTTCTCACAAGTAAGTCCTCAGCAGGGGTCGGCATTGCCGACCCCTGCCTGTTCGGGGAACCTGTTATGCTTTCATTTGTTTTGAAACTGTTGATTTATCTTGATTAATATAATTATTGTCAGTTAAAGGAGATAATTGTGGCTTATCTGATTTTATTCTTTATGGGAACTTTTCACAACATCGGTAATCAGTGGATTTCTGTAAGTGTAACTGATGCTGCGTGTTCTGCCCGAGCCGGGTCAATTGTGCACTTCTATGACAATTATTCCGGTACTGAGATTTCTTCCGGGGGTATTTTCTCCGGTATCAATACCGGTGGATTCATCCCGGCAAACGGCGAAGTTACAGTTGAAAGTGATACCTCTCTCGTGTTTCATACCACTCATTTCACCAGTGGATCCGGGACAATGCCTATAGATTTGACAGTCAGGTATGTTGTTGTGGACAGAGGTCTGGAGATGAGCTACAGATTCGAATACCTGAACGACATTGAATTCACCAGTCCTCTGGATATTGATTTCTGCATATCCGACTGGGACTCTCTCACCATATCCAACCAGACCACAGTTGATGAGTCATTTGCCTTGAGCGGCTTAAATGGATATCAGCGATTCTCAGGTGATCAGCTATTCAGAGCTCATGGCAGCACAGTTGACGGGCTTTTTGTTCTGCCTAATACCGCAAAAGGACTGGCTGTGGTTCTTGATGAACCCAATGCCAGATACATATCCATTCGAGTTCTTGATACAGAATCTCCCAGGGAAAATGCCACAGGACCGGATCTGCATTCCATTATACCCGCCGGCCAGGTTGATGAGTATTTTGTAAGATTCTCCATGGATGAGTACTTCGCTCCTGTTTTCATAGGAGGGCATCCTCAGGGTGCAGAGCGTACAGGAGCATGGATAATGGATGAACTCCCACTGGTTCATCCTTACCACGGATACATCTGGAGTTTTTCAGAGACAGCCGCTGGAGATGAGGAGATAAGTGCCAAGCTGATAAGTCTTCTTGATGATCATGACGGGTTGAAAATGAACTGGATCATTCTGCCTGACGGGATACTTGACGGTAACAGGGACTCTGTCTGGTACGAATCCGGTTACCAGGACAGCTGGTCCCACTGGCATTGCACCTGGAGGATCTCCACTGAAGCAACTCCTGAATACCTGCAGTGGCTGCTGAGTATTCAGAATAATGTCTATCCCTGGGCTGACAGGGTAAGAATGGGAAGTCACGGCTATCATCACACTCCGAATCCCGATTCTTCATATGGTGGTTATCACGAGTTCATTACATACGAACCGGTTGAGCATCAGGAAAGATTTCGGATGAATTTCATGGACCTGAACGATTGCGGTCTGGACACTAACATGGTGGATGTGATCAGATTCTCCGGCCACAGAACATCACTCAGCGGCCTTCAGGCCATTATTGATCACGGGTTTACATTCTACTGCAACGGTTGGCGGCTGATCGACTGGTATGCCGGTGAAAGATTCCTTAATCAGTGGATTACTCGATACCAGACTGCAAACGGCAGGATATGGGGTTCCAATACGGTATGGTGGGCAGACTTCGGATCTCCCCAGTGTCCTTATGAATACCTTGCGGAAGTTCTTGAGAAGGGGAAATTCTCTCTTCTCGGTTGTCATCCTGTGAGTATGTTCGCAACTCTCAGCGGTCAGGCCATAAAGGATTCTGCTTACGCCAGAGTGGACAGCGTAATCACATCCATGGAAAATGATTACGAAAACTTCATCTGGCTTTTCCCGTCTGAATATGGAGACTATCTGGAATCCTGCTTCAATGTCAGAGTCAATTCAATTCTAGGCTCCGGTTCAACTTTGAGCATGTCACTTACTGGCGCGATTCCAGAGGGAATGACATTCTGTGCTCAGCTTAACCCTCTTGATACAGTTTACGGCGTCTACCTTGATGGAGATGCGATACCCTGGGAGTTGAGAAGTAATGGAAGGCTGTTCGCAGTTTCAGTCGACAGACCTTTTGCAGAACACATTGTTACTGTTGATCTTTCACCTATGGGATCTGCTGAAGAGCATTACGAAAGCGGATTTGGTCTTCAGGCTGTCAATCCCGGTCATTCAGGAAGACTTGCACTGGAGCTGCCTGGATATCCCGAAGGAATACCAGCCGCTGTCAGTGTGTTTGATGTTACAGGAAGGGTTGTTTACAGCAGTCCGGTTGAACCGCAGAATGAGTCACTGGTATTGAACAGACAGTTTGAAGCAGGGCTTTACCTGATCCGCATGGAGTCGGAAGGCAGATTTGACTGTACTCAGGCAGTTGTACTCAACTAGTTTCAGAGGGCTGACGGTGATCTTACAGATATCATTTCCAGACTTGCCCAATTCCTGAGTTCGCTCTATTCTTCACATGCAGAAAGAATACTACTTACCTTTTCGATTTGGAGATACCATGGGAATGGAATCATTGAGAGATCTCCCGGCGGTTCATGAAATAATCCCTGCGATTCAGGATAGACTCAGTGAACTCAAACCATCTGAGGTTAAGGCAGCCGCAAGACTTGGGATCCTCTGGGCTCGGGAACAGGTTATCAGAGGCGGTGATCTTCCCTCTGTGGAAGATGTTGTTTCCATGAGTATTCATCTGGGCTGTGAAGCAGCCAGACATTCAATGGAATCAGTTATCAATGCCACAGGAATAGTGCTCCACACTGCTCTTGGCAGGGCAAGCCTTCCGCCTGCAGCTGTTGAAGCTGTAAGCAGAGTTGCCTCAGGGTATTCTGTTCTGCAGTGGAACAGAGAAACCGGGAAGAGGGGCAACCGCGACGAGCATATTGAGTCCCTTATAACCCGGTTAACAGGTGCTGAAGCGGCAACTGTTGCAAACAACAATGCAGGGGCAACCCTTCTTGTGCTCTCAGCCATGGCTGCCGGCAGGGAAGTTATTGTTTCAAGAGGACAACTTGTGGAGATAGGCGGAGCATTCCGGATTCCGGATGTGATGAAGCAGAGCAACTGTAACATGGTCGAGGTGGGATGTACCAACAGAACCCATCTTCGGGATTACGAGAATGCCATTACCGAAAACACTGCTGCAATCCTCAGGGTACATCCATCCAATTACCGGATAAAGGGATTCACCGGCGAGGTTGAACTTGAGGACCTTGTTGCCCTGGGCAGAGAAAAAGGTATCCCGGTTATAGATGATCTGGGCGCCGGGAGCCTTATTCCGCTGAGGAAATTCGGCATACCTTCGGAACCTACCATTGTTCAGAGCATCGAGACAGGAGCTGACGTGGTTACCTGCTCGGGAGACAAGCTTATTGGAGGCCCCCAGGCAGGTCTTATCCTGGGTAGCCGCAAGTACCTTGACAAGATAAAGAAGCATCCTCTTGCCAGAGCTCTTCGTGTGGGCAAATTAACTATTGCAGCACTGGAAGCGTCTCTTCGGGTGTTCCTTGAGGGATCAGATTACATTGCTGAGAACCACCCTGTTTACAGATCATTCTCAGTTAAAACCGAAAACCTCAGCCAGAGAGCAGAACAGATGCTGAAGGCTCTGGCTCTGCCTTCAGCATGTTCTGCTGAAGTTCAGAACATGAGCAGTTTTGTTGGAAGCGGCAGTCTGCCGGATTTTTCAATTCCTTCCTCAGGGCTGTCCCTGATCTGTCCTGACCCTGAGGCACTGGCCAGAGCTCTTCGTCTTGCCAGTCCAGCTGTGGCAGCAAGGGTGGAAGACGGAGCGGTGAAACTTGACTTGAGAGCTGTTGCCCCTGAACATGACAGCCTGCTGGCAGAGATTATCTCCGGGAAAGCTGCAGAGATATGGGAGTAATTGTTGGTACTGCGGGACATATTGATCACGGCAAGAGTACCCTTATGCTTGCCCTTACCGGAAGAGATCCTGACCGGCTGAAAGAGGAAAAGGCAAGAGGCATCACCATTGAGCTGGGCTATGTGTTCCTGGAAAATGAAAACGGAGAGACCATTTCCTTCATAGATGTCCCGGGGCACGAGAAGTTTGTTAAAACCATGGTGGCTGGAGTATCCACAGTTGACTGTTTCCTGCTGGTGGTATCGGCTGATGAAGGTGTAATGCCCCAGACCAGAGAGCACCTTGATATTCTGCAGCTGCTTGAGGTTGACAGGGGAATAGTGGCTCTTTCCAAATGCGACCTGGTGGACGAGGAACTCATAGAACTTGCTGAAGAGGAAATAATTGATGCTCTCAAGGGTACTCCTGCTCAGGGAGCCCCTGTTGTCAGGGTATCTGCAAAGACCGGTGCCGGTCTTGATGAACTGAGGAATACCATTTTCAAGATGACTGCAGATGTGTCCTGCAAAAGCTCCCAGGGCCGGTTCAAAATGCCTGTTGACAGAATCTTCTCTTTGAAGGGATTCGGGACCATTGTGTGCGGTACCGGTCTTTCAGGAATGATCAATGTGGGAGATTCGGTTGAGATCCAGCCTCTGGGAAAACAGTTCCGTCTCAGGGAACTGGGAGTTAACGATAAAAGAGATGTCAAGCAGGCAACAGCCGGTGACAGGATAGCTCTTAACCTTACAGGGCTGAGGAAGGAAGATGTTCACCGTGGAAGTGTAGCAGGAGAACCGGGATTCCTTAAAAAATTGAGCAGCCTTGATACCACATGCACTATGCTTCCCGGGAATGTTGACCTTCTGCTTCGGCAGAGAGTCCGTTTCCATGTGGGTACAGCTGAAGTCATGGCAAGGGCAATTCCTGTGGAAGGAAAACCTCTCCTCAAAGGGGAGACCGGTTATGTACACTTTCAGCTTGAGCACCCTGTGGTAGCCATGCCCGGGGACAGATTTGTAATCAGAAGGTATTCTCCTGTAACCACTATTGGCGGAGGGGTAATCCTGGATACGGACACCAGGAAAGTCCGGGCAAGATTCAGAGATGTCAGACTTGAACATCTGGATCTTCTTTCCCATGGAGACCTTGAAGATTTGATTCATGAAGCCATGGAAGATGCTCCAGGTCATTTCATTGAGGTTGCCGGCTGGATCAGGAAGACCGGAGTGGAACCGGTGGAGTTTGAAGCTGCTGTTTCCTCTCTTCTGGAGCAGAAGAGAGTGGTTGAGGCAGGAGAGGGAAAAACCCGCAGGCTCATACTCACAGCTGAAGTTGAAGATCTTCAGCGGAAGATATGCGGCAGTATCAAAACCGTGCACAGAAATGTGCCTCTGAGTCCCGGCCTTCCAAGTGCTTTTCTGGCAAGAAAACTGCCTGTTGATACGCCGGTTTGGGCAATCAGGTTCTGTGTTTCATCTCTGGAAGAGGATGGTGTTGTTTCCAGAAGGGGAGACTTCCTGGCCATGGGTGATTTTCCCAGGGAACTTGCAGGTGAAAGCAGAACTGCTGCAGATTACATCATCTCTGATGTGAAGAAAGCGGGATTCAATGGCTTCAGCCTTCCCGGGGCTGGAAAGCGAACAGAGGATATGGAAGCTCTTGTAAACAGAGGGCTTCTCATGAAACTTTCGGATGATCTTGTAACCACATCCAGTCTTCTTGAACAGGCGGTTGATGTTATTCGAAAGAACTTCGGAGAAAATGGCTTCAGGCTTGGTGAGCTGCGAGAGGCACTTGGTGTTTCCAGAAAGATCACACTGATGTGGGCCGAGCTGCTTGATGGCTCGGACAGTACCAGAAGAGAAGGGGACAGCAGGTTTCTGGCAGTGTAGCTGCTTCTCCTGTTCTTACTTTACAAAAGTGATGTTTTTTGCTATTCTCACCCTTCACACACAAGGATGAGAAGCAGAAATAATTATTCTTCGATACTCCCTTGAAGAGGAGAAACCTATGAAAATTGCAGTGGTTGGAAGTGGATATGTAGGCCTTGTTGCCGCAGCTTGTCTTTCTGAGATGGGGAATACGGTTATCTCGGTTGACAAGGATGAAAAGAAAATTGCCGGGCTGGAAAAGGGAATTCTCCCTATCTATGAGCCAGGACTGGATGTACTTATAGAGCGGAATGTCAGAGAGAATCGCCTCTTCTTTTCAACCGATACCGGAATGGCTGTGAAGAAGAGTTCCATTATCTTCATTGCAGTGGGTACCCCTCCGGAAGAGGATGGCAGTGCAGATCTCAAGCATGTGATTTCAGTGGCAGCCGACATTGGTCGCGCCATGGATGGTCCCAGGATAGTTATCAACAAGAGTACAGTTCCTGTGGGTACTGCTGAGATGGTACACCAGGAGGTTACAAAATACACAGAACACAAGGTGGATGTGGTCAGTAACCCGGAATTCCTTAAAGAGGGTGCTGCTATTGATGATTTCATGAAGCCTGACAGAGTTGTTATCGGTACCTCCAGTGAAGAAGTGGCTGATACCATGCGGGAATTGTACAGACCATTTGTCAGAACCAACAATCCCATCTACATAATGAGCAACAGGTCTGCAGAGCTCACCAAGTATGTAGCAAACAGCCTTCTTGCAACCAAGATCAGCTTCATGAACGAAATAGCCAACTTCTGCGATGTTGTCGGTGCAGATGTTCAGGATATCCGCAGAGGGATTGGCAGTGATACAAGGATCGGCCCGCATTTCATTTTTCCAGGAGTTGGTTTTGGCGGAAGCTGCTTCCCCAAGGATGTGAAAGCTCTGAGACACACTTCAGACCAGTTCGGATACCACCTTGATATTCTTCAGGCTGTTACAGAGGTGAATGCTGAACAGAAGAAGGTGATGGGCAGGAAAATTACACTGGAATTCGGAGAGGACCTTACAGGGAAAATGTTCGGTGTATGGGGTCTTTCTTTCAAACCGAATACAGATGATATGCGTGAAGCGCCATCAGTGGTGATAATAAAGGAGCTTCTTCAGAGAGGTGCAAAGGTTAAGGCATATGACCCTGAGGCTACAGAATATGCACAGTCCATACTTGGTGATTCCATTGAATTCTGCAGCTCTTGTTACGATGCAATTGACGGAGCGGATGCTCTGCTTCTTATCACCGAGTGGACTGAATTCAGAGAACCGGATTTCGAGCGGATCGGCAGTCTTCTCAAGAACAGGATGATCTTTGATGGAAGAAACATCTGGAATCCGTTTTCAATGAGAAAGAGAGGGTTCACGTACCACGGAATTGGAAGAGGTCCGGAATGAGCGCATTTAAGAAACGCATGGCAGGTCGCGAGAAACCCGTTATCGGAGTAATAGGTCTGGGATACGTGGGACTTCCCCTTGCAATGGAGTTTGCTCTTGGCGGGTGTCGCGTTCTCGGGGTGGACATAGACCCTGAAAAGCCGAAAATGCTTGAGCAGAGGAAAAGTTATCTGAAGCATTTCCCGGATGAAAAAATAGCAGCAGCCATGGACACCGAATTACTTGAAGCCACCTGTGACTTCTCTGTTCTCAGTGAAGCAGATGCTGTTCTCATAGCGGTTCCCACGCCTCTGGGGCCCAGCAGACAGCCTGATTTAAGCTATGTGCTGAATTCATGCAGGGAAGCAGCCAGATATCTTCAGAGAGGGCAGCTGGTTATTCTTGAATCAACAACGTACCCGGGGACAACCAGGGAAGAAATGGTTCCCGTTCTGGAAAAAAGCGGACTGGAAGCAGGAAAAGACTTCCACATTGCCTTTTCTCCAGAGAGGGAAGATCCCGGAAACAAGAACTTCAATACCAGAACCATCCCCAAGCTTGTTGGCGGTTTGACAGCCCAGTGCACTGATGCAAGTGTATTCGTCTACGGTTTTGCAATCGACAACATCGTTCCTGTGAGTTCTCCGGAAGTGGCCGAGATGGCCAAGATAATGGAGAACACATACAGAGCCGTCAACATTGCTCTTGTGAACGAATTGAAGGTTCTTGCACATGGAATGGGTATTGATATCTGGGAAGTGATAAATGCTGCAGCAACAAAGCCTTTCGGTTTTACTGCATTCTATCCAGGTCCAGGGCTCGGTGGTCACTGTATACCGATAGACCCGTTTTATCTTACCTGGAAGGCGCATCAGTACGAAATGCCTACAAAGTTCATTGAGCTGGCAGGAGAAATCAACACTTCCATGCCTGACTACGTGGTTGATAGGGTATGCGATGCCCTTAACACAGCCAGAAAATCTGTGAACGGCAGCAGAATCCTTCTTCTTGGAATGGCTTACAAACCCAACATAGACGACTACCGGGAAACGCCGGCATTGAAGGTAATGGCAAAACTTCTTCAGCGGGGAGCTGTTGTGGACTACAACGATCCCTACATTCCTTCCATACCTCCAACAACAAGACAGACCGATCTGAGACCTGCATCTGTTGAACTTACGTCGGAAAGCCTTGCAGGATACGATTGTTCTGTTGTCATAACAGATCATGACTGCTATGATTACCAATGGATAGTTGATAACAGCAGTATAGTGGTGGATACGAGAAACGCCTGTGTCGATGTAAAAACCGCAGAAAAGAAGGTTTTTAAAGCGTGAGGAACCTTTTCCTGACACTGATTATCTGTGCTGCCTTAAGCATTGCCACTGAGGACTACTTTCTTCCGGGCATCGAGACAGATGTAATTAATATCTCAGTGAATGTATGGGGTGAAGTGAGAAATCCGGGCCTTCATCTGATCCCATGGGATTCCGATCTGAGAGATGCTCTGTCAGCTGCAGGAGGACCTTTAGCTGAAGCGGATCTCTCATGTGTCAGGATTGTTACCTCAGATATTGAAATCGAATACAATCTTTCCGACTTCCTTAACGGGCGGGGTGCTCCTGTTCCTGCAATGGAACCTGATGTTACGGTTTATGTAGGCAGATCTAACTATGAGTGGTGGAAGGATGCTGTGGATTTTGGATATAAAATCCTGATAATGGCCAATGTAATCTGGGTAATGAGCAGGTGATGAACGATCTGAATCACGGTTCAACTCCTGACTCTCAGTCGATGCAGGAAGAGGATTCCATTGATCTTACCTATTATCTCTGGATGTTTCGCCGCGGGAAGTGGCTTATACTGGGTTTTGTTCTGGCGGGTCTTCTTGCTGCAGGGTATGTGAACAAGACTACAATTCCCGTGTACAGCTCCAGCTCCACGTTCATCTACACAGCAGAAAACAGCATGTCCAGAACTCTTGAAATGCCTGGTACTTCCTGGTTCCAGATGGATGCAACAAGAAATGATCAGATCCATCTCATCAACAGCAGAGCAATGGCTGAGCTGGTTGCCGATTCCATTCTGCTGTCCCCTGATTCGGACAGTCTTGTGTCGGTGCTGTTTTCCGGAAGCGTACCGGACAGACAGTTCCTGAGGAATTCTCTTGTGGGGATGGCTCAGTCCAGGGTTTCCGTCAGCTGGATCAAGGACACGGACTTTTTCGTTCTTACAGGCACTGGATACAGCCCTGAGGCTTCTGCAGTTATTACAAACCTGGTTCTTTACGTTTACTACAGATGGAACCGGATTCAGGCCAGGGGAGAGAACCGGGAGGTCAGACTGTTCCTTGAAGAACAGCTTCAGCATATGGCCGATCAGCTTGAATCTTCCGAGACAGAGCTTCTCTTCTTCAAGGAAAGCAACGGGATTACAGATATTGATACAGAAACAAGAAACCTTATCAATAATCTATCCAGTTTTGAAACACAGATGCGTGCAGCTGAAGCCAACGCCGATGCCGCAAGGGTCAGACGGGATTATCTCACCGAGCTTCTGGCTCAGCAGAGGCAGTCCATCAGCGTTGATATTGCAAATGCAAACAGCGAATACATTATGCAGATACAGGATGATCTTGCCAGATATGAGGGAGCCAGAGCCTCGCTTCTTTCTCAGGGTGCTCTGCCTGATTCAGATCCCGTTGTGGCCATGGAGAGAAGCATTAATACCAGAAGAGAAGAGCTGACGCTGGCCCTTGAGGATGTATCCGGGATCAATTATCCAACGGATCCTGCAAGGGGTGTGGAATCTCTGGTTTCAGCTCTTGCGTCTGCAGAGGGTGACTACCGTTCAAGCAGGGCGAGAATGAGTGCCCTTGAGAGGGTTGTGGTTAACCTCAGCTCAAGTCTGTCGGATCTTCCGGAAATGCAGTACCGCCTTGTTTCGCTTGAAAGGAACAGAAGGGTAAATGAGAACATATATATCCTTCTCAGAACCCGTTTTGAGGAAGTCCGCATAGCTGAAGTGGGGCAGATGGGTAACGTTACTATTGTGGACAGTGCACTTCCAGGGGGCATGATAAGACCCACAACAAGAAGGAATCTCATCATGGGGATTCTGGTGGGATTTGCAGGGGGAATCGGCATTGTACTGCTCATGAATCAGGTGAACAACACTCTTCGAAGTCCTGAACAGCTTGAAAGATTTGGAATTCCTCTTCTGGGGGTAATACCATCTTTCAGTTTGAAGAAAGAAAAAGGCACGTTTCTTCTGATAATGCTGGAGGATACTAAATCACCTGCAGCGGAATCCATAAGGGATCTGCGTACCAGTCTGTCTTTTTCCCGCCCGGGTAAGAAATTGAAAAAGCTTCTGATAACAAGTTCAGGCCCCCAGGAAGGTAAATCCAACGTATCAGCAAATCTGGCAATTGCCGAGGCATTTGCAGGGAAAAAAGTGATCCTTGTTGATTGTGACCTGAGAAAGCCTGTGATCAACAAGGCATTCGGCTTCAGGAGAACCCCGGGTTTCACAGAGCTTGTTGCAGGTAAGGCATCCGTTGAGGATGTGATTAGACAGACAGACATTCCAGGTCTTTCAGTTATCTGCAGCGGTTTCATTCCAAGTAATCCGTCTGAAATGGTTGATTCCGCTGTGAGGCAGAATCTGTTCGATGTTCTGGCTGAGAAGGCAGACATGATTATTGTGGATTCACCTCCTGCAGCACTGGTTACAGATGCCGTCTCAATTGCTTCCGCTATGGATTCAGTGCTTCTTGTCTCCCGGTCCGGCAAGATTCAGCAGAAAGTCGTTCTGAATGTATGGCAGAAGCTGGAGCGAAGCGGTGTACACCTGTCCGGGGCAGTGATAAACGATTTTGATCCAGTCAACTCCTACACTTCCTATACCTATTACACCTACAGGTATCAAAGCTACTACAGCGAAGAAGAATAGTAACGCCATATCCCGCAATTACATAGATAGTTGGTGCTGACGTTCTGTTGCATGGGAAGAGTTGCGTTATCCCATGCTGGTGGGATGAAATGGGGTAATGTGGGTTGACAGTGGGATAAAGTGGGACAATGATAGCTGAGGAAGGGAACAGTATGGCAGCTTTCATTGGTACACACACGCACACACTGGACGAAAAGGGAAGGGTAAGCGTTCCTGCCCAATTCAGAAGACAGCTTACAGCTGAAGAAATGTATCTGAATGTGGGTATGGAGGGATGCCTGGTCCTCTATCCGGCTCAGAGGTGGCAAGCTCTTGAAGAGAAATTACTTTCGCTGTCCCGCAGCAGCAGAAAGAATCGTTTTCTCTACAGGAGTCTGGCGCAGAACCTGAAAGCAGTCAGTGTTGATTCCCAGGGAAGGATCTCAATACCCGCCGATCTTGCAGAAAAAGCGGGGATAACAGGTGAGGTCATGTTCCTTGGTCAATTCGACATAATGGAGCTCTGGCAACCGGACAAGTACAAAGCATTAATGGAAAACTCAGAGCTTTCATGTGAGGATATCACCGAGGAAACTGATCTGCCTCTTTAGGGAGTGCATTGATGGAACCTGGTCATGTATCTGTGATGCCCCGGGAGATAGTGGACTATCTTCAGGGTGTTCCGTCAGGAACTGTTGTTGACGGCACCGCAGGCGGCGGCGGACACACAGCTCTTCTCAGCGATGCATTCCCGGATGCAACTATTCTTGCTTTCGAGAGAGATCCTTCGGCATTTGCTGATTTGAAGGAAAAATTCAGCTCCACAAATGTACAGGTAATAAATAAAAGCTATACCAGTATACCCCAGGTTATTTCCGAGAATGGTTTCCCTCCTGCCACTGCAGTTCTTTTTGATCTGGGTCTCAGCTCCATACAGCTAGATGACGGATCAAGAGGTTTTTCCCACAGGTTCAGCGGCTCTCTTGACATGAGGTTCAACCCTCTTGAAGGGAAGCCTGTACACGCTCTGCTGGCAAGAATGACTGAGAAACAGATAGCGGACACTATTTACAAATACGGTGAAGAGGGAAGATCCAGGGTGATCGCCCGGGCTATAAAGAATGCCGGCAGAATAACCACCACGGATCAGCTGGTTGAAACAGTGAAGTCAGTAGTTCGGGGGAATCCGGTAAAGCCCCTCTCCAGAGTATTCCAGGCATTCAGGATAATGGTTAACAACGAGCTTCAGCATCTGGAGATACTCCTTTCTCAGATGCATACCTGGACCGGGCCAGGATGTCGCGCTGCAATTCTCACCTTCCACTCAATTGAAGACAGAATGGTGAAACTGCATTTCAGGGATTCTGAAAATTTCAAGCAGAATGATCCGCCATGGATGGTGCCATGTACTGCTGAAAAACGATCAAATCCCAGAGCAAGAAGTGCCAGACTCAGGCTGGGGATACGCTTATGATGGTTTATGCAAAAAGACTGATGCTGATATCGGCACTGGGATTAATTCTGGCTTTTGCTGCTCAGCTTGTAAGCAGAAATTTCTACATCGGTGCTTCTGTGGAATATGCCTCGGAGACCTTTACCGGAGACAGTCTGCTGAGAACAAGACAGGCTCTTCTATCCCGAATTGCTCAGCTGGAATCACCTGCAAATCTCAGAGAAGCCGGGAATGCTCTGGGCCTCTCGCCTATGCCTGTTGAGAGCTTCATGCTCATGGAGGTGGACAGATGAAGTCTACTGTGACCTGCATGGACAGAGTATCTGCCAGAATTGGCTTCTTTATCGTTATCACAGCTGTTTTTGTCATACTTTCAGCAGCAAAACTGGCTGGAATCCAGATACGGCACCACAGTGAATACCTCAGCAGAGCAGATGATCAGCAGTCAATACAGGTACAGGTTGAAGCCCGGCGAGGACAGATACTGGACAGGAACGGATACCTGCTTGCAGGAAATCTCACCAGAGCCACGTTTACAGTTTTCTGGCCGAATGTACCTGCTGACATGATCTGTGAAATTGATTCCTTTGCTGCAGGTCTGGGATGTTACCTGGAGCCTGATATGCCTTTGACCCCTTCAGGGCGAAATGAGGTACTGGCTGAGAATGTCCCCTGGGAAAATGCTGTTGATATCATCGAATCAATGTCCAGGTATGTGGACTGCAGATTCACCACCAGCAGGATTTATCCCATGGGTGAGGTGATGACTCCGGTGATAGGAACTCACAATGAGAACGGGTCTCAGGGACTTGAGTATCACATGGAAGAGATTCTCGAAGGAACCGATGGTCTGAACTTCTATCAGAAAAGTGCCTGGAGCGGTTTGAACGCAATCGATACCGAAGCTGAGAATGTGGTTCCTGTTCATGGCCGGGATATTGAACTGACCATTGATGCCAGGTATCAGGAAATAGCTCAGCGTGAACTGGCTGAAGCTGTGGAGTACTCAGGGTCTGCCTGGGGTGCAATTGTTGTTATGGATCCGTCTTCAGGGGACATACTGGCTCTTGCAAGCTATCCTGTCTACAACCAGGATGGCTCGCTGGCAAGGAACAACTGCATCCAGAGTTCCCACGAGCCGGGTTCTGTCTTCAAGGCAATTACCCTTTCTGCAGCGCTGGACGGTGGATACGCCTGCCTTTCAGATTCTTTTGACTGTACCTCCAACTATGTTGAGCTGTTCGGATACAGAATACATGACAGCCATCCAATCGGGGCAGTCTTGAGCTTGAGAGAAGTTATTGAACAGTCAAGCAATGTTGGAACCGTGGAGATTGCAGGAAGTATCCCGGATTCAGCTCTTTACCAGTATTGCGCTGATTTCGGTTTCGGCAGCAGAACAAGGATTGATTTCCCCGGCGAGCAGAGTGGAGAGTTACCGGAAACCGGGGCCTGGTCAGGTTTATCCAAGGCCAATCTGGCCATTGGCCAGGAAGTTTCTGTAACTCCTCTGCAACTGGCTATGGCCTTTGGTGCAATTGCCAACGGAGGTGTACTTAACCGCCCGAGAATTTTCAGGGCGACCTTCGAGGACGGAATTCACCGGCCACTGGCTCTTTCTCCAGGCCGAAGGGTCATTTCAGAAGAGACTGCAGCAGAGGTCAGGTCAATTCTCCATTCCGTTGTAACAACAGGAACTGGTTCTGCAGCTTCAGTTTCCGGAGTTACCGTGGCAGGAAAAACAGGCACTGCAGAACGGTTGCTCCAGGGGGGATACCTCAGTGCATTTGCAGGCATGGTGCCTGCAGACAATCCCCGCCTTGTTGCTGTGGTGGTGTTCGATCAGCCGGATTATGAGCTCAGATGGGGAAGCGCCCTTGCTGCTCCGGTCTTTCAGCGAGTTGTATCAGGCATACTTTCCACTTCACCGGAAATCGCACTGGGAGAACCTGCCCCGGCAGGAGAGTTCATGGCATCCGGAGGACCACAATGAGAATAACCCTTGAAGATCTGTTTGTCCCGGCAGGACTGAAACCCCCTTCATGTAATGCTTCAGTTGAGATTACAGACATTACCGATGATTCCCGGAGAGCCGGCCCGGGATCACTCTTCGTAGCTGTGAAAGGTTTCACCACAGACGGACATCTTTTTATTGAGAAGGCACTGAAAGCCGGAGCTTCTGCAGTTCTTTCCGAGCGGGAAGTTCCAGGAATCAGCACAGATCGTTTGACAGTAAATCCCTCAGGGGATAACAGGTCTGCTCTGGCTGAAGTTTCCGCAGCGTTTTACCGGTATCCCTGGATGGACATGAAAACAGTTGGAATTACAGGAACAAACGGCAAGACCAGCACAGCTCACATGCTCAGGTGGATTCTTGAAAAGAATGGTATTCAGACAGGAATCATGGGAACGGTTGGTCACATTGCAGGTGGAACTGAAATAGAAGCTTCAGTGACCACTCCCGGTTCTCTTCAGGTTGCCGGTTACATGAGAAAAATGGCAGATGCAGGAGACAAAGCCTGTGTAATGGAAGTATCCAGCCACGCTCTCGCACTTCACAGGGTGAGTTCGGTCCGTTTTGACGGGACACTTTTTACGAACATTTCTCAGGATCACCTGGATTTTCATAAAGACATGGATGAATACCTGAAAACGAAGATCAAACTGTTTTCTCTAATGAAGAAGAACGGTACTGCTGTGGTGGGGACCTATTCACCTGACTGGCCTGCAATTCCAGATGCTGTGACATTCGGTGAGAATGATGATGACTCATACAGGATTTCCGATATACACGTTGCGCCGGATGGTTCCAGTTTTACTGTTCATTGTTCCGGCATGGATAAAAAAGTAAAAATTTCAGCTCCTGGACGATTCAACGTTTACAATGCGACAGGTGCCCTTGCAACAGCAGTGGAAATGGGCATTCCTCTTTCCTCTGCCGCAGGGGCTGTTGCTTCTTTCCCGGGAGTTCCAGGCAGGATGGAAAGTGTAAGCTGCGGTCAGAAATTTCTGGTAGCAGTTGATTACGCCCACACACCTGATGCTCTTGAGAGGGTTCTTTCTCAGGGGAAACATCTGGCAGAAGGAAGACTTCTGGCAGTATTCGGTTGCGGCGGGGACAGGGATTCAAGAAAACGGCCGATAATGGGAGAAATTGCATCCAGAATTGCAGATGTGGCCCTGGTCACAAGCGATAATCCCAGAACAGAGGATCCCAAAGAAATAATCAACGACATACTCGCCGGCATAGCAGAGAGAGAGAATGTTTTAGTACGTCCTGACAGAGCTGAGGCAATTGCACTGGCAGTTGAGATGGCGCAACCGGGAGATGTTGTGATAATCGCCGGCAAAGGTCACGAGGATTACCAGATACTGGGGTTGAAGAAGATCCACTTTGACGATAGAGAACAGGCAAGAGCCGCACTTGATCGAAAGGGGTTCAAATGCGTTCTCTAAAATCCCTTGCAGCCAGACTGGGTTGTCCCTCTACTGAGGATTACATTTTTGAGAAGTCGATAATTGACTCCAGAAAAGCCGATCACTCATCTCTGTTCTTTGCTCTTCCGGGAAAAAACACCGACGGGCACGAATTCGTTAAGGATGTACTTGGTGAAGGTGGTGCAGCTGTGGTCTCCAGAGACGGCTTCACAGGGCCTGTGCTTGAAGTCGACAGTGTTGAAGAGGCTCTTCTCGAGGCTGGATCATGGGCCAGGGACTTTCTTTCATTTCCAGTTGTGGGTGTAACAGGATCCTGCGGCAAAACAACTACACGAAGAATGCTTGCTGCGGCTCTTGCAGTGAGATACAGAACAGATCAGACAAGTGGAAATCTTAATAACCATCTCGGCCTGCCTCTGACACTGTTGAACACATCCAGGGAGATGGAATTTCTTGTACTTGAGATGGGAATGAACCATCACGGTGAGCTTCTCAGGCTGGGATGGGCTGCCAAACCTGATCATGCCCTGATAACAAATGTGGGAAGAGCTCACATGGAGTTCTTCGATTCACGGGATGAGATAGCCCATGCCAAGTCGGAATTGCTGCAGACCACCAGATCCGGCGGAATAGCGGTGATCCCTGCCGGGGAGGAGATACTTCTCAGAGTTGCAAGAGAAAGAAAACTGGAAGTGATTACTCACGGTGACCGGGGAGACTGCTGGATGGAAGATGGACGGGCTATGCCATGGGGTATTCATCTTTCCCTTGAGTACAGTGGTGAGCACAACATGAACAATGCCGTATCCGCCATGGCCTTTGCTCAGAGGATGGGAGTAAATCCGGTGGATGCAGCAGAGGCAATTTCACAGCTGAAGCCGCCTACAGGGCGAGGGCAGGTTCTTGTACTGGATGGAGTCACAGTTGTTGATGAAAGCTACAACGCCAATCCCGACTCAACAACTGCATGCATCAGAGCTGTAGCTTCTTCATACGACAAACCTGTAATGGCGGTTCTTGGAGATATGCTGGAGCTTGGTGAGAGAACAGGGGAGTTTCACAGAGAGGTGCTCCAGGCAGCAGTGGAAGCCGGTTATGAAACTCTGATAACCGTTGGAAGGCACTTCAGATCTGCTGCCGAGGGATTGAGGCTGAACAATTCCCTCTCAGTTGCAGACTGGCAGGAAGCCCTGGAAACTCTCAGAGACAAGGTTGTCCATGGTTCCACAATTCTTGTAAAAGGCAGCAATTCCGTTGGTTTAAATAAGCTGGTTGAACAGCTGAGGAAGGAAGGATTCTGATGCTGTACTGGCTGCTTTATTCTCTCCGTGACAGCGCAGTGATATTCAATCTGTTCGGTTACATCACCTTCCGCACCGCTGGAGCAACCCTGACCGCCATGATAATCAGCTTTATTTTCGGCGGCAGGATCATCAAGTACCTGCGAAAAAAGCAGATAGGTCAGGAAGTGCGATCCGATGGACCCTCGACACATCTGAAAAAGCAGGGTACTCCCACAATGGGAGGCATCATAATCCTTCTTTCCATTCTCATCCCTGTTCTTCTCTGGGGCAGGCTGGACAGTACATCTCTTCTGGTGGTTCTTGTAAGTACTGTGTGGATGGGGCTGATCGGTTTGCTGGATGATTACCTGAAAGTGGTTAGACATTCACCCAAAGGTCTTATCGGCAGATACAAACTGGCAGGGCAGGTTGCACTGGGTGTTCTTGTTGGATTATGGCTCTTTTTCACCCCTCCGCAGCCGGAGGCCTCAGCTGATACTGTGAATCTGATACCATCCGTGCGCACAGTGGACCTGAACGATTCATCACAGGAAATAACCATCAGGTCATCAGAGACAACTGTTCCATTCTTTAAAAGCATCAGACTTGACCTTGGTGTGTTCTACATTCTTCTTGTAATACTTGTTATAGCCGGCACCTCCAACGGGGTTAACCTCACCGACGGGCTGGACGGTCTTGCTACAGGGGTCAGTCTCATGTCCATCCTTGCCTTTGGTGCTCTGGCGTACTTCCTGGGTCATGCTAACTTTGCCTCATATCTTCAGTTCTCACACCTTCCCGGCGTTGGAGAAGTCTTTGTGTTTGCAGGTGCAGCTGCAGGCGCCTGCCTGGGGTTCCTGTGGTACAATTCTCACCCGGCAGAGGTCTTCATGGGTGATACAGGCTCACTGGCACTGGGGGGCGCTATTGGCTCCATGGCTGTTGTTACCAGGAACGAATTGCTTCTGGTTCTTGTGGGCGGTGTTTTTGTAGCAGAAACCCTCAGTGTGATGATACAGGTGTTTCACTTTAAGAGAACCGGTCGAAGGGTTTTCAGAATGGCCCCGATCCATCACCATTTCGAACTGCTCGGATGGCCTGAGAGCAAAGTGGTTGTAAGATTCTGGATTATTGCAGCCATTCTTGCCCTTCTTGCACTGAGCACCTTCAAGATAAGATAGGCGGAAAGAATGAACATCCTCCCGGGAGGAAAAGGGAAAAAAGCAGGTGTTGCCGGTATGGGAAGAAGCGGTGCTGCCGCAGCGAGACTGCTTTCCAGCAGGGGGTATTCTGTAATCGGTTTTGACAGTTCTCCCAGTGCAGAACCGGTGGAACATCTTGATGATCTGATCCTGGGAAGACCTGGTGTGGAAGAGCTGAAAGCGCTGGATCTGCTTGTTCTGAGTCCCGGGATACCTCTTGACTCCTCACTGGGCAGAACAGCTCTGGAAGCTGGAATTACTGTTACCGGCGAGATAGAGCTTGCCTGGAGATGCACAGACGCCGACATCATTGCAGTAACCGGATCTAATGGAAAAACAACAACTGTTGAATGGACCGGTCATGTGCTGAAGAGAGCAGAGGGTCTTCAGAAATCAGTTGTTGCAGGAAACATGGGCTATGCTCTTTCAGATGCAGTAATCGATCATCCTGATTGTCCTCTGTTTACCCTGGAGCTAAGCAGCTATCAGCTTGAGACCATATCCCGGATGCATCCGGTTTCCGCAGCTTTTCTCAACCTGACTCCGGATCATCTTGCCAGACATGGTACCATGGAGCGGTACGGAGATGCAAAAGCCAGGATGTTCATGAATCAGACCGCACTGGATACTGCTGTTCTGAACATGGATGACCCTGGCCTTATACGCTACAGGAAGTCTTCAGCGGCACAGCTCATGCTCTTTTCCCTTACTGACAGGGTTGTTTCCGGAGCATGGATGGATAAGCAGGGAATGCTTCGTTTAGAAAAAGACGGTGAGAGCGTTGAGATCGTTCAGGCGAAGGACCTTGCGCTTCCAGGAAGACACAACATCGCAAATGCCCTTGCAGTTATTTGTCTGTGCGGATCCTATGGCGTGGCTCCTGAGGAAATCAGCCAGGGACTCCCTTCCTTCAGGGGAGTACCTCACAGGATTGAATCTCTGGGTACAGCCAGAGATCTCATCTGGGTTAATGATTCCAAGTCAACAAATGTTGATTCTCTGAAAGTTGCCCTTGAGAGCTTTGCGGGAAAAGTGATTCTTCTCGCAGGGGGCGAGATAAAGAACAGTGATTATTCTGTTCTTGGTCCTCTTATGAAAAAGTCTGTGAAGTTAGCGGTTCTTTTCGGCTCTGCTGCAGAATCTCTCCGTGATCAGTGGGCAGGCTTTGTTGAGATGGAAATTGCAGAGGACCTTGAGGAAGCTGTAAAGAATGTTCTCAGCAGATCAAAAGCTGGAGATACAGTTCTTCTTTCACCTGGATGTGCAAGCTTTGATCAATACAGGAATTTCGAAGAGCGGGGAGAGCACTTCAGGAAGATAGTTGGAGGGCTTTCATGAACATGGACATTCTCCGGGCCAGAAACATCCTCATTGCAGTTACAGCAGTGATATTAGTTGTGGGAATACTGGCTGTAGGCTCGGCAAGTTCATTCTATTCCATGCGAGAAAGAGGTTCTTACAATGCCATCCTCAATGAGCACATTGTAAGAGTTGTCATAGGGATTGCTGCTGCTTTTGTCATTGCAAGATGCTCTTCCGGATTTCTTAAAAAGGCTGCTCTGCCCATTTACATGCTTAGTTTTCTTGCAGTTCTGGCAACGCTGGTTTTTGCCGAATCACATATCGCTCCAGTTATCAACGGATCTGTCAGGTGGCTTAAACTCGGTGTCACTCTTCTCCCTTCGGACTTTCTCCGGTTCGGTTTTGTTCTCTTCTCCTCTCTTCTTATTTCCCGGGGAACTGTGGATATACGAAAACTCAGCGGTGTGGCCATTATTGCATCTCTCGCTCTGGTTCCCAGCCTTTTCACAATGCTTCAGCCTGACCTGTCAGGAACGGCTTTTACTGTTTTTGTCATGCTGGTGGTGCTTTTTACCGGTGGAGCCCGGTTCCAGCATCTTGCTCTTCTCATCGGTGCGCTTCTCATTGTCGGAGGAACAGCTGTGCTTATCAGGGACGACTACCAGCTTGACAGGATAGAAGCAGTGTTCAACGGGTCAGAGCAGGAACAGGAACAGAACTATCAGCCCCTTCAGGCAAGAATTACTCTTGGAAGCGGTGGCTTTGCAGGAAGAGGCCTTGGACAGAGCAGACAGAAAAGGGGATTCCTTCCGGAAGCCCACACTGATTTCATTCTGGCAGTTATAGGTGAGGAAGCAGGTTTTGCAGGCACATTTACAGTGCTGATGCTTTTCGGAGTTCTCTTTGTTTCTTCACTCTGGATAGCACGAAGCGCGGTTTCCGCTTTCGATGCCATTGCCGCAGCAGGTCTCACAGCAATCATTTTTACAGGGGTGATGATTCACACCCTGGTGAACACCGGTGTGATACCGGTGACTGGAATGCCGCTTCCCCTGGTATCCTGGGGAGGAACTTCCATGGTGGTCAATCTGGTGTGCATAGGTACAGTTGCCGGTATGGCAGGGAGGGCTGCAGGATGAGCAAAAAAAGACTTCTCATTGCAGGTGGAGGAACCGGTGGCCACATCGCCCCGGCACTTGCTGTAGGATCTCAGGCGGAACAGTATTTTCAGGTTTCATACGCCTGCACACCCAGGCCTGTTGACACAATAATGTATTCCCGGGTCCAGAATCAGGTTCATGTACTTAATCCCCCCAGGATAGACAGGGGGATGAAGATTCTCTTCCCCCTAACTGCTGTGCGGTCTCTCTGTCAGGCTGTCAGGCTTCTGAAGAAGAACAGGATTGATGCTGTGCTTGGTACAGGAGGTTATTCATCTTTCTTTGCAGTGGTTGCAGCTGGAATCACCGGAATACCAGCGGCACTCTTTGAGAGCAACGCCATTCCGGGAAAGAGCAACAGAATCGCATCAAGATTCTGCAAAGTCGCGTTTACAGGGTTGCCAGGCGGCGAGAAAGGTCTCAAAGCCCGGGTTCTTCAGCGAACAGGAACTCCCGTTTCAAGCGGATTGCAGAAGCATTCTGCAGTTCAGGCCAGACAGAACCTGGGCATTCCTGAGAGCAAGCCTGTTGTACTGTTCCTGGGAGGAAGTCAGGGGGCAGCAGCAATAAACAACATGGCTCTGGAGATGTCATCTGATTTGACAGTGCTTCTTCAGGCCGGCGAGAAGGACTACAACAGAGTAAGTGAACTTGCAGTTTATAGAGAGAACATCAAGGTCAGACCATTTATTGAAGACCTATCCTTGTGGTATTCAGCGGCAGAGCTTGCGGTTGCCAGAGCAGGAGGACAGACAATTGCGGAACTGTCGTCCTTCCATCTCCCCGCAGTGCTCGTTCCCTTCCCTTTTGCCGCTGAAGATCACCAGACGGCCAACGCGGCCGTAGTAGAGAAAGCCGGAGCAGGACTCATGATAAAGCAGGAGGGGACTTCTCCACTTGAGCTGTCAGGACTGCTGCTCCGGCTTGTCTCTCAACAGGAAGAACTGGACAGAATGAAGAAAGCAATGGGAACACTGTTCCCTGTTGATCCTCCAGGAAGGATTGTTTCCCGTCTTCAGGAGATGGTATTGTGAACGTTCATCTTATGGGGGTATGCGGGTCAGGAATGAGCGCTCTGGCTTCATGGTACAGAGCTCTTGGCAACAATGTATCAGGCTGTGACGGTTCACTCCCGGAAGAGAAGGTGAATTCCCTCCAGGCACAGGGTATTACTGTGCTGTCAGGTCATTCTGTGACTCACCTCGGGAACACTGACAGGCTGGTGTTCACCGCTGCCATCTCTCCTGACAACCCCGAGCTGCTGGCAGCAAAACAGATGGGAATTCCCGTTTTAAGAAGAAGTGAAGCTCTGGCAGAGCTGACAGCCTCGCACTCAGTGGTTGCCATTGCCGGTGCTCACGGAAAAACCACTACAACATCCATGACCGGCTGGATTGCACAGGAGTGCGGTTTGAATCCCACTGTTTTTGTGGGAGGCAACGTGAACAGCTGGAAGGGAAATTTCAGAGCAGGTGGAAAACTTGCAGTAGTGGAGTCAGATGAGTACGACAGAACATTCTTGAGACTGACGCCGGCCCACGCAGCTGTAACCAGCTATGCCCTTGAGCATCTTGAATGCTACGGATCACCTGAGGCTCTTGAATGGGCATTTCAGGCATTTCTTGAGTCGGTTCTTCCAGGAGGTACAGTGATAGTTCCTGTTGAAAAACCCGGACTGGGGTACTGGGCGGACCGGATAGGCAGGAAAATTCTGAGAAGCGGACCAGGTGGAGAGATAGATGCAAAAATCGGTGAATACCA
This sequence comes from uncultured bacterium, assembly GCA_964386635.1. GTDB lineage: Bacteria > Fermentibacterota > Fermentibacteria > Fermentibacterales > JCC-6 > Sabulitectum. The sequence continues at coordinate 92,687 of CAYLRO010000005.1, forward strand.
GGGCTGGGGCGAGAGATACACTTTGTTCGGGCAAAGGGGTTTCCTGCCTGCACCAGGGCTTCACAATGTTCGGAATGCTCAGGTTGCAGTGGCTCTTTCCGGAGCATGCGGGATTGAAGCTGAAAGGGCTGTAAAGGCTCTTGAAAGCTGGCCCGGGGTATCCAGAAGACTTGAGAGGATAGGAGAATACCAGGGAGCGGTCCTGGTCAGTGATTATGCACATCACCCTGATGAGATGGCTGCGGCTCTCAGCTCCCTGAGAAAATCTGTAAAAGGCCGGATAACTGTTGTGTTCCAGCCCCATCTGTATTCCAGAACTGCTCTGCTTCACAGAGAAATGGGTGTGGCTTTGAATATAGCGGACAGATCTCTGGTGCTCCCGTTGTATCCAGCCAGAGAAGAGCCGGTGCCGGGAGTTGATTCCGCTCTGGTGGTTGACTCCGCCAGGAGGGTTGGAGCTGACTGCTCCCCGATAACAGCAGAAAAACTCGAAAGTGTTTTAATGGAATTGCAAGGCGGCGTTCTTGTGTTCATGGGCGCAGGCTCTGTGGACAGTTTTGCAAGGTCCCTGTGCAGGGAGATCGGGATATGAGAAAGGGAATGTGGCTCATCGGCGGATTGACAGCAGTGATAACTGGTTCCTTCTTTGCCCTTAGATGGGCAGAGAGAGACGGGAAATTCGATCTGATCAGCGCAAGGATTGATAATGCCGGCCCTGTTGATTCCGCTCTTGTTGCAGATGTGCTGGAGCCTTTTTTCGGTGAATCCCTTCTTTCATTGAACACAGACTCAATAGAGGGCTGTCTTCTGGACCTGGAGGGAATGAAAACTGCATCTGTAAGTTTCATTTACCCCGGATCAATGATTGTTGCTCTTGAACCTGAAGTACCGGTAGCCATTGTAGATCAGGAAAGTGAAAGTTATCCGGTAACAGTAACAGGAAAACCCCTGCCGGCAGATTGGACTGATGAAGCTCTGCCGGTACTGCTGGTAACCGGCGCTCCAGATGAAATCTTCATCTCGTCAGGTATTGATCTTCTTGTTAAACGGGGGCTGGAAGGCCGGGCCTCGGTTCTGGTTGGAGAAACTGGAGTCACAGTTATCGATGATGGTGTACCGGTTGTTCTTGATGGCTCTAATGCTGCCGCAGACTGGGTTACATGGGAATCAATGAAAAATTCAGTAAACGATCCGGGATGCACGGTGGATCTACGGTTCAACGGGCAGGCAATCATCATACCGGGAGAGGAGTCAGAAGTATGAGCGAGCAGAGAGTCCTTGCCGGTATAGACATAGGGTGTTCAGGGGTGAAGTGTGTTGCTGCAATTGAGAGACCGGATGCAGTTCCCGAGATTGTGGGAGTAGGTATCACTCCCTGTTCAGGTCACATCAGACAGGGAGTTCTGATTAACGCCAGAGCAGCAGAGGAAGCTGTTCAGAAAGCCATTGAAGAGGCAGAGCAGACATCCGGGCTTGAGATAGAATCAGCATGGGCCGGGATAACCGGTCTTCATGTCAGAGGTATTCTTGGCTCATCCACAATGCAGATCAGCGAGAGCAGAAGCGAAGAGCCTGAAAGAATAACAGAAGAAAATGTAAGAAGAGTCGTTGAAGCCGCAGGGAACATTGCTCTGCCTTCAGGCTGTCAGGTTCTTGAAAGAAGTGTCAGAGACTACGCTTTTGAGGGATTTACTCAACTCCCGGAGCCGCCTGTAGGTCTGAGAGCCGCATCTCTTCAGGCCAGAGTTTTTACCATTTATGCAGACAGAATATCCACCGGTAACCTTACATCGGTGATTACAGGTGCAGGCATACAGGTTGAGGGAATTGTTCCTGCCTCAGTAGCCAGTGCTGAAGCTGTTCTCAACAGAGATGAGAAATCAGTGGGAACAGTTGTGATAGATATCGGAGCTTCCAATACCGATCTGGTGATTTATTACGGAGGTGCGCCTATTCATCTCTCTTCCTTCGCCATGGGGGGAAACAGAATTACAAGTGACATTCAGAGCCTGGGCATTTCATGGAATGACGCCGAGAAGCTGAAGAAGGAAAATGTTACCGCTGTGAAGATGCTGGCAGAATCAAAGACAATATCAGTGGCCAAGGTTGGCGGCAGAGGATCTGTTTCAGTTGCTCTTCCAGTACTGGCTCAAATTGCTTCCGCCAGAGTCGAGGAGATGTTCGGGTACGTAGCAGAGGAAATACAGGCCTCGGGAATAAGCATGGAAAACCTTTCCGGAGGGATAGTGATCACTGGAGGAGGAGCCAGAATGAATGGCATTCTCGAGGCAGCTGCAGATGTTACCGGGCATCAGGTTGAGCCTGGTGTACCCAGAGGGTTCAGTTCAGGCAGCAAGCTTGTAAGTATGCCGGAAATGGCAACTGCGGTTGGTCTTGTGATACACGGCTCCCGGCTGAGCAGCGGAAGTGCAAAGAAAAGCACTGGTGAGAATTCAAGGAAGACATGGTCTAGGCTTAGCGACTTTTTTAATAAACTGAAGTGAGGAGTTTGAAATGGCAGCAGTATTCGATTTGAGAGAAGTTGGTGATGACCTTAACGGGAGCATCAGAGTCATGGTGATAGGTGTGGGCGGATGCGGATGCAACGCCATCTCGAGAATGATAAAAGATCAGATAAAGGGTGTTGAATACGTGGCGGTGAACACCGATCACCAGGATTTCAAGGGTTGCCTGGCAACTGAACAGCTGCTGATAGGCAGCAGAGTTACTCGAAACCGGGGTACCGGCGGCAACCAGGAACTTGGTGAACAGGCAGCTGAAGAGAGTGTGAACGCAATTGAAGATGTTATCAGCGGTGCGGATATTCTCTTCATAACTGCTGGAATGGGAGGAGGAACCGGAACCGGTGCCGCCCCTGTGATTGCAAGGCTGGCCAAGGATAACGGCATTATTACCGTGGGTGTTGTTACACTGCCGTTTGAGTATGAGGGAGCGATCCGTGCGAAGAGGGCTGAAGATGGAATTCAGCGATTGAAGAGTGAACTGGACACACTTATCGTGATTCCCAATGACAGGCTGGACAGCGTTGTGGATGAGGATGCAACATTCGATGAGGCAATGGCAGTTGCCAATGGTGTGTTGTCAAACGCAGTTGAAGGTATCAGCAGCATTATTTCATGCCCTGGAGAAATCAACCTGGATTTTGAGGATATCAGAAGAGTAATCGCCAGCGGCGGCGGTGCAATGATGGGTACTGGAGTTGCAGTTGGCCCTAACAGAGCTGAAGAGGCTGCAAGACAGGCCATATCAAATGAGCTTCTTGACAACATCTCCATTGAGGGGGCCAGGGAAGTTCTGGTAAACATTCACTCATCACAGAGACTGAAGTATTCTGAATTCAGCAAGGCTCAGAAAGTAATTTCTGATGTTGTGGGTGATATGGTGGAGGTCAGGATCGGACGAAGTGTGGACGAGAAGATGGAGGACGAGATAAAGGTAACAGTAATTGCCACCGGATTCGGCAAAACTGAAGAGACAGCGCCTGACGAATTGTCCATAAGAAGAAGGCAGACTGCTTTCCCTTTCAGCAATGAAAGAAAGGGAACAGAAGATCTTCCAAGAAAGTTCTCAACCGGAAGCCCCGGTAACATGAGCACTGGAGACATTGAGATGCCAATTTTCCTGAGAAGAGACATTGATTAAGAATAGTACAGATAAAACATGGCATTTTTGTGGGCTCAAAATACTTTGAGTATATTCCCATTCAATATTACCGATGGGAGTGCTGAATTCTATGAGCCGCAAATCCGCCAGTGACAAGTACGAGGAAAGACGCTGTCAGCTTCTTGATGCTGAGAGAAGGCTTTCTTCAGGCAATTCAGAGGGTGTGTTTGAAACTCTGGTGGCCTTCCCCAGGGAGTATCCGCAGGCAATGGGCCATCTTGGCTTTCACAGACTCTACAAACAGCTTTCCACATGGCCTGATACTCTCTGTGCAAGAGCTTTTTTTCCTGAGAAGGACGAGTTCAACTGGCGGAAGCGTCAGGAGCGTCCTGTTGAAACCCTGGATACTGGGAAATCAATAAAAGACTCTGATCTTCTCGTTTTTCTCATGCCATCGGAAACCGACTGGCTTCCTGCTCTTGAGATGATGGAACTTTCGGGAATAACACTTAAAAATTCCGAGCGCGAACACAAGTGGCCTATTCTTCTTGCCACCGGGATGAGTGTAACAGCGAATCCAATCCCCATGAGCGACTTCTTTGATGCCTTTATCATAGGAGAATCTGAGCCTACCCTGGGTCCGGTGCTCGATATCATTAAAAGCCTTGGTTCCAGGAGAAGGCCCAAATCTGAGATTCTTCAGGGGCTTTCATATCTCCCCGGGCTGTACGTGCCCACAGTACACGGCACTGAACCCAAACACTCTATAATGCGTCAGTGGGCCAGCTCTGAGAGTGTGGGTGCTCTTACCGACACTATATCAGCCCATTCCGTAATGCCTGACACATACATTCTTGAGATAGCAAGAGGCTGCCCGTTCAACTGCAGATTCTGTATGGCCGGTTATCTTCTTCTTCCATACCGCGAGCAGAGAGCTGAAGACCTGGACCAGAAGATACGCAGTCTTCCAGAGGGCACTACAGTGGTTTACACTGCCTGCACTCCAGACGGACATGATGAACTGGAAGAGCTCATGAGTATTGCTGAAAGCAGCAAACTGAATGCCAGGATCAGTTCTCACATGAGAGAGACTCCGGAGCTTACAGAAGAGCTTCCAACAATTCTCGATGCGGATACTCTTCTTCTTGTGGCGGAAACAGGCAGTGAAACTCTCAGGAGGATACTGGGCAAGTACAGAAAAGATGAAAGTTACTTCGATGCTGTGAAAAATGTCCCAGAGAACATCAAAGCTGTGCAGATTAATTTCCAGCTTGGTTTTCCCTTTGAAAATGATCAGCACAGAGCTGAGAATGCTGAATTCGTAAAGACTGTAAAGAGCCTGACCAGGCTTCCTTTAAAGGTTCGTGTTGACCAGTTCATTCCTCGTCCATGGACAGCTTTCCAGTGGTCAGCTATGGTGGGTCTCAGAGATATCCGTCAGTACCTTGCTGATTTCAAGGATGAACTGGCTAAGGCAGGAGTTACTGATGTCACAGGTTTTGATCCCCGGGACACCCACATTCAGGCCCTTCTCATCAGAGGCGACCGCAAAGTTGGTAAAGCTCTCATCAAGAAGCTTGAAGGAGTCGGCTGGAATACCGCCTTTGATCATGCGGGAATAGACATGAATGCAGTGTTTAACAATTCCCCGCAGAATGAGCAGCTTCCCTGGGAGTTCCTGAACATGGGATTTGGATACACCAGACTTGCAAGAGAATACCAGATGGCACAGTCCGCTGATGAAGACAGCAGGGTTGAAGACCCTGAAGAGGACTGAACCACAGGCACATATATAAAAAGGGGGAAGCAGATGCTTCCCCCTTAATCGTTTACAGCAAAATCTAGCCCTTTATGACTCGACCACTCTTGATGCATGTTGTGCAGGCTTTGATCTTCTTCAGTTTACCATCGACAATGGCTCTAACACTTTGAAGATTGGGCTTGAACACATGCTTTGTTTTCTTATCCGAGTGGCTGACTCTGTTACCAACAGTAGGACCTTTGCCGCATATATCGCACTTCCAGGACATTATGGTCTCCTTTTAGTTTTTCGTAATGAGTGCAACATATAGCACAATTCCCACCAGAAATCAAGCTGGAACCACACTCACAGGTAAATTGTATATATTGTGCGTTCCGACAGTGGGGGCGACAGGTCTCGACGGGTACGGAAGTGGCTTTCCAGGAGCATGCCGAGGTTCCACCGGCCTCGTTAAAAAGGTGGAAATAGAAATAACTGCCGCATAATTTGCGACAGCTGCCCGCTTAAAGGGTAGCCGTCCCTCCGGGTTGTGTTCCCGGATCCGGAAGGGGCGTCGATCAGGGAGCTGGCTGCCAACCCGTGTTTCCCGGGGGAATCAGTGAGATTAATGGAAACTGGTCCAAGCGAGGTTGTCCGCTGCCATCGTGAGGACGAGAAAATAAAGCGGACTATGCATGTAGCGCCTGCCTGGCCCCCGTAAACGGACGCGGGTTCGAATCCCGCCGCCTCCACCACAAACAGTCATTTTGGCGGGGACTTTCAGTTACCCGCTGCCTCCACCACCTCCATCCTCGTCTAAATCGTTGTCAGGGCCTAACCTAGCCTCGCTGACGGACTTTCCGCTGTCACCTGATGACACGTATATGACACGCTCTGATTCTATTGAGAGTGTCTTTGCCATTCTATTTACCACAGCCGCCAAGCTCTCTTTCTTAACCTTTGCATAAATGTTCAGAGTCAGATTCGGGTTAGAGAGCCGTGCCAATTCCTGGGCTTCCTTTATGTCCGCACCAGCTTCTATTACCCCTGTTATAAAGCTAGAACGCAAGCTGTGGAAGTCGACCTTACCCTCGCCCGGAATGTGCTTTGGTATCCCAGCCTTTTTAAGATCGATATCCAGTTCTCGGGAAGGATGGGTAGACACAAAAAGGAGAGGATTCTCGGGCCTGTCTCCCACTCTGGCATCACATCGTCCGTAATGCCTTTCATAGAGCTCATCTGCCGAACCACTCTTAGCGTACTCAAAAAGGACCCTCTTGGGATAAAAGAACCAATTTATAATACAAGTATTGACTTAGTTGATAACACATACTATAAAACCTTTTAATGGTGAATAGTTCATCATTGATCACTATGAACCAGGCCTGTCCCAAATAGGTTTTCCGTACTGAGATAAGAAAAATGCCCTTTGCGG
>CAYLRO010000006.1:0-1574 GCA_964386635.1 uncultured bacterium
AGTATGGGCCATGATGCTTCTGATCATAAGCTATACCATCTTCGTACTTCATTTCCCTCCGATTCCCGTATCCATTCTGAGATAACAATGATTGTGTCGAAGTATACCTAAGCACATTTTGCTTATACGATTTAATGATGTGTTGTGCAGTGTCTTGTGTCAATGGGTGGGTGTGTTGACATTGCTAGGTATACGTTTGTATACATAGTGTAGTAAATGACTGGGTTAGATATAGTATATATAAGCAGGTGATTGAGTATGGGATTTGATTTGGAAAGGTTTGCCGGGAATTTGAAGGGGCGGGGAGTAGTGAATGACAGGTATATTCCCTACTATTGTGGTTGGATAAAGATGTTTATTTATTCCGGGTGTTCTGGAGATGATGAGTTTTCTGCGTGGCTGGAGGCTGAAGGCAGGGATGACTGGCAGATCAGGCAGGCTATGAATGCTTTACAGCTGTATCAGGATTATCTGGGAACTGGAGTACATGCTGTTGCTGGATCTGGTAATCCTCTTGAGGAACTGGCTGTTAAGTTAAAGGTTCGTCATTACTCAAAGAAAACTGTAAAGGCTTACACATACTGGTGCAAAGATTATTTGCGATTCTGTGGGAATCTTTCTAGAGACAAGAAAGAGTCTTCATCATTCAGGGATTACCTCTCGTATCTTGCTCTGCAGAGAAAAGTGGCTGCATCTACTCAGAATCAGGCTTTTAACGGTTTGCTGTTTCTGTTCAGGAATGTCTGGGGTATTGAACCTGCAGATATAAATGCCGTCAGAGCGAGGAAGCCGAAAAGACTACCTGTAGTTCTTTCTACTGTTGAAGTTCAGAAAATACTTAAGCATGCAAAAGGTACTGCAGGAATGGTACTAAGACTATGCTACTCTGCAGGACTACGACTGGGAGAGGCACTTGCTTTGCGGGTGCAGGATATTGATTTCGAGAGCAAGTCCATTCTTGTTCGAAGCGGTAAAGGCGATAAGGACAGAATTACCATGCTTGCTCCAAGCCTTGTTCCTGCTATCTCTGCTCAGATCGAATCATCAAGAAATTTGTTTGAGACTACTTCTGTACCGGTAACCCTGCCGGGAGCTGTTGGCAGGAAATACTCCGGAGCAGGGAGAAGCTGGTCGTGGTGGTATGTTTTTCCTTCTTCGGGTTTGTGCTGTGATGATGTTACCGGTGAACCTGTTCGGCATCACCTGCACCCCAGTGGCATCCAAAATGAGATGAGGAAAGCCGTCAGACTTTCAGGGATCTCGAAAAGAGCAGGTGTGCACACTCTCAGGCATTGCTTTGCCACCCATCTGCTCATGACGGGAGTGGATCTGTGTGAGATACAGGAGTTACTGGGTCACAAAAGTCTTGAAACAACCAGGATTTATCTCCATGTGATGAAACACATGAGCAACAGGAAGGAGAAGATAGATCTCCTGGCCTGATCCGTGCTTGTATTGTAGATCTGCATTTTGTCTGACAGACCTGGAACGAAAAGGAGCCTGGTGGCCCCTTCTCAGTTTATTCTCTTTAACTCTGGTGCTATTCTCTTTAACTCTGGTGCTACTCTCTTTAA